>JBKQIH010000114.1:0-3872 GCA_052148445.1 Rhodomicrobium sp. | reverse complement strand
TCTTCAGGATCGGAAGCCGATTTAACCGATTGCGACACAACAGCGCTAGATATCTGAAAAAGGTTGCGGATACGATGCATCAGTTCGCCGTTGACCGTGCGAAGCCGCTCTTCAGCTGCCGCGATCTGGCTATAGGCGTCCTTTAGCCCTTCGGTTAGCGCCACGATCACAATGGCTGTAAGTATAAAAAGAATCGATCCCATCAACTGATAATAGGCACTCACCTCGCTTGGGGGATCCCACAATAAGCTTCCAAGCACAGCCGATGCGACCACGAATCCAATCGTTATCCAGAGATTGCAAAGGACGGCCACCGCAATCAACGCCGGGAAGAACGTTATGAATGGAAGATGGCCTGCCACAATTGGATCGAAGAATAAGCGGACGAGAACCGCGCCAAGCAGCAATCCCAGCGCAATGCCAAGGTCATGAATGAGCGAGTGAGGCCGTGTTGAAAATACTCCCCTCGCGACGGGCCGTAGCCAGAATGGCTTGTTCGTAACAAACGCCAAAGAATTTCTTTTCAAGATTGCAATCCAACGTAGCGCCCGGTGCGAACAATTCTGTGGCATGTTTGCTTTAGCAGTTAAGCCTACGTAGCTTGGGAGAAGTTCGCTATCCTACGCGGGTGGCCACACTGTGGCAAAGCATGCACACGCCGGCACGACTGCTTTGCGCCGGTCCCAGCCGCGTTTCTACGCCGCCCAGGCCTGTGTATGCCATGACATCGGCCGTGCGGCATTTTCCGCCTCAATTTCAGCAAGCGGCCGGTCGAAGTGCGAGCTGCGGCGGCAGGCCGGCTAGACCTCCTCGGGCACCTTCAGCTTTTGCCGCAGGATCGCGTTCACCGCGTCGGGGTTCGCCTTGCCGCCCGTCGCCTTCATCACCTGCCCGACGAACCAGCCGAGCGTCTTTGGCTTGATCTGCACCTGCTCGACCTGCTTCGGGTTGGCGGCGATGATCTCGTCCACGACTTTTTCGATGGCGCCGGTGTCGGTGACCTGCCTCAGGCCACGCTCCTCGACGATTGCCGCGGGCGCGTGCCCGGTTACGAGCATGATCTCGAACACCTCCTTGGCGATGCGGCCCGAAATGACATTCGAGGAAATCAGGTCGATCAGCTCGCCGAGATGCGCCGCCGGGACCGGGCTATTCGAGATGTCCCGGCCCGTCTTGTTCAGCGCGGCGAAGAAATCGCCCATGATCCAATTGGCGGCGAGCTTGGCATCGCGTCCCTTGGCGACGGTCTCGAAGAAATCCGCCGAAGCGCGGTCGGCGATCAAGACGCCGGCATCGTAGGGCGAAAGCGCGTAGTCCTTGATGAAGCGCGCGCGCTTCTCGTCCGGCAGCTCCGGCAGCGCCTTTTTCAGCTTCTTCACGAAGGCATCGGAGAGCACGAGCGGCAAGAGATCGGGATCGGGGAAATAGCGGTAGTCGTGCGCCTCTTCCTTCGAGCGCATAGGCGCGGTTTTGCCTGTTTTCGGATCGTAGAGCAGCGTCTCCTGACGGATGGTGCCGCCGTCCTCCAGCACGTCTATCTGGCGGCGCGCCTCATATTCGATGGCCTGGCCGATGAAGCGGAGGGAGTTCATGTTCTTGATTTCGCAGCGCGTGCCGAGCGGGCCGCCCGGCTTGCGGACGGAGACGTTCACGTCGGCGCGCAGCGAACCCTCCTCCATATTGCCGTCGCAGGTGCCGAGGTAGCGCATGATGGTGCGCAGCTTGCTGATGTAAGCCTTGGCTTCCTCGGAGGAGCGGATATCGGGCTTCGACACGATCTCCATCAGGCCGACGCCGGAGCGGTTCAGGTCCACATAGGAAGAGTCCGGGTCCTGATCGTGAAGGCTCTTGCCGGCGTCCTGCTCCAAATGCAGCCGCTCGATGCCGACCTCGAACGAATAGTCCTTGAGGTCGACCGTGACCACGCCCTCGCCCACGATGGGATGCTTATATTGCGAGATCTGATAGCCTTGCGGCAGGTCGGGGTAAAAATAGTTCTTCCGGTCGAACACCGAACGGTGGTTGATCTGCGCCTTCAGCCCAAGGCCCGTGCGCACCGCTTGCGCCACGCATTCCTCATTGATGACCGGCAGCATTCCTGGCATCGCGGCGTCGACAAGGCTGACATGGGAGTTGGGCTCGCCGCCGAACGCCGCCGAGGCCCCCGAAAACAGCTTCGAGTTGGAAAGCACCTGGGCGTGGACCTCCAGGCCCACGATGATTTCCCAAGCGCCGGTCGCGCCGTCGATGAGGTTTTCCCGTCTTGTCTGCGTCATGCACTTAAGCCCGCTCGTGTAATGCTGGGAATAATACCGCTTGCTTCAAGGCTTGTCCTAAAACAGCGGCGGATATCTGAGCCCGATGGATAGGGATTTATCCCCTTCGAGGGCGAATTGAGCCCGATCGAAGGTTATGTTGCTTCTCACGGCGCTCACATCGCCGGGAAGCGTCCGGCTGAAACCGCGCCCTTCCAGCGGCCTTTTGAAGAGACCGGTGTCGAGGATGGCATTGTTGTTCTCGTCGTGGAACGCAAAGATGGCGTATTGGCCGGCCGGCAGCGATCTAAAGGTGTAATAGGCCGAGAGAGTTTGCAGCTGCCCAACCTTTCGCACGCAAATCGTCGCCTCGGCAAAATTGCATACCGATTGGTCCGCCTGCTCATCCCGGCGCGCCACGATTGTTTGGCCGGGAAATTTCAGCTTTTCGTCCGTTTCCTTCCACAAGGCGAGCACGACTTGCCCTTTGTAATTGTGAAGACCGCTCACCTCGATTTTTAGATCGTAACTTTGCGCGCTCGCCTCAAGACCGGTTACGGCTAGCGCCGGGGCCACCGCGGCGAGGAGGAGCGCGAGCAATTTGAGTTTCATCGAATTACTCTTTGGCTTGATCTGAAACTTCGGCTCGTTTTGCGAGCTTCTCCTCCTCGTACTGAATAAACCAGCCAATCATTTGACGCCAGAGCGCAACCGCGAGCTCAGGCGGCAGTCCGCGCTCTTTGGCGCGCGCCTCAACCTTATCGATCACCTGGCGGATGCGCCAAGGAACGGTCGCCTCGGCCGGGTTGGTTTTGAGCTGCCAAGCCCGGTCCACGTAAGAGAAGCGTTCGGCCACGAGATCGAGGAGCGCTTCGTCGATGCGGTCGATCTCGATTCGCACCTGATCCATGCTTTCGCACTCTTCCGACTTACGAAACGCCATTGAGCTTTTTTCCCGATTTGGTTTTGGGCGCAGGCTTTTGCGGTGCCGGCGCCTTGCCCGCTGCCGCTGCGCGCGGGTTCTTTTTCGCCGCGGGCTTCTTCGCCGCAGGTGCGCTGGCCGGAGCCTTCTGTTTTGCGGGAGCGGCCGGCACGTTCAGCCACCAGGGTTCCGGCATAGCCATGCGGCCCACCGCGTCCTCGATCGCCTGGCCCGCGCGCAGAACGAGGCCTTCGTCGAAAGGCTTGCCGATGATCTGCAGCCCGAGCGGCAGCCCTTCCGCCGAGCGCCCCCCCGGCACCACAAGCCCCGGCAGCCCCGCCATGTTCACGGTCACCGTGAAAATGTCGTTCAGATACATCTCGACCGGGTCGCCACCCGCTTGACTTCCAAGCGGGAAGGCCGGGGTGGGCGTGGCCGGCGTCAAGATCACATCCGCCTTCTCGAAAGCCTGATCGAAGTCGCGCTTGATAAGGCTGCGAACCTTCTGCGCCTTCAGATAATAGGCGTCGTAATAGCCCGCGCTCAGCACGTAGGTTCCGAGCATGATGCGCCGCTTGCACTCGGCGCCGAATCCCTCGCCACGAGTGACGCGATACATATCCGACAACGTGTCCCTTGCATCCGCGCGCGAGGTGTAGCGGACCCCGTCATAGCGAGCGAGATTGGAGCTCGCC
>JBKQIH010000113.1:0-3579 GCA_052148445.1 Rhodomicrobium sp. | reverse complement strand
GCGCCGCGGGTTAAGCGCCAATAGGCTGAAATCATGCGAGTAGGGAGGCGGATGAGCATGCGGCCCTGTTCCGGAAGGTTTGACTTGCGCCACACTCGCTAAGTTGGCCGGAACCCGCAAGCGCGGATTGCGTGAAAGTTATATTTTTGCTTGCCGCCAATTCGCCAAGAGACATTCCGGGCCGGCGCGGGTGAGCGATACCCGGCTAGGGAGGGGAGACAGACCATGGAAGTAAAGATCGTCGATTTCGAAGAAACCAAGGTGGCGGCGCTCGAGCATCGCGGCCCCCCCGGGCAGGTCGATGATTCGGCTGGAACGTTCATCGCCTGGCGCAAAGAGAGCAAGCTCTCCCCGGTCAAGACCAGCAAAACATTCGGCATTGCTTATAATGATCCCGATACGGCGGAGCCAGCAACTTTCCGGTTCGATATCTGCGGTTCGGTATCGGCGGATGTGCCGGTGAACCCGCATGGGGTCGTAAACAAAGTCATCCCCGGTGGACGCTGCGCGGTGGTCCGCCATATAGGCTCTCACGACCGCATCGGCGAGAGCGTCTACTATCTCTACAGGAACTGGCTACCGGGGAGCGGCGAGGAACTCCGGGATTTCCCCCTCTTCTTCCACTATTTGAACTTGAAGCCGGAGACCCCCGAACATGAATTGATCACGGATATCCATCTTCCGCTAAAGTAGACCTTCCGAAGCGGAAGGCGGCCAAACCGATTGGCGAAATCCGGTTAGCGCTTTGGCGGCTTTTGCCGCATAGTACGAAAAAACCGAACTTCGCTCAGAGAGGATCGTATGCGCAGGATGCACCCGGTTTGGACGCTCGTTGTTTGCGCCGGGGCCATGCTCGCGATCAACATGGGCATCCGCCAGACCTTCGGGCTCTACCTCAAGCCGGTCAGCCAGAGCCTCGACCTCGACCGCGAGTCATTCTCACTGGCCATGGCGGTTTTGAACTTGGTCTGGGGGCTCGGCGCGCCCTTCGCCGGCGCCTTGAGCGACAGGCTCGGCGCGGTTCGCGTGGCGCTCGCCGGCACAGCGTTTTATGTGCTGGGGCTCGTGCTAATGGCGACCGCGGCGGGCGCAAACCAGCTCATGTTTGCCGGCGTGCTGATCGGGCTCGGCATCAGCGGATCGGGGTTCACGGCGGTCTTCGGGTTGATCGCGCGCGCGGCACCGCCCGAGCGGCGGGCCTCGGCCCTCGGCATGACCACGATGGGAAGCGCAATCGGTCAGTTCGTCTCGCTGCCTTACACCCACGTCATTCTCGATGCCACGGGCTGGGTCACGTCCCTCTTCGTCATGGCGGGAACGGCGGCGTTGATGGCGCCGCTCGCGCTGGCACTGGCGAGCGCGGGCACTGCTGAGCCTCATCTGGGCGACCGTTCTGGGCAGCGTTTGGGCAGCGCAATCTCGGAAGCGCTCAAATATCCGAGCTTCCTGCTCCTAACCGCTGGGTTCTTCGTCTGCGGCTTTCACATTGCGGCCATCGCGGTTCACTTGCCGGCCTACCTTGCCGATAAGGGGTTCGGCCCGGGCCTTGGGGCTCTTGCGCTGACAGTTGTCGGCGCTGGAAATATCCTCGGCACCTATTTCTTCGGCTGGATCGGCGATCTCGTCCCGAAGCGCTTGGCGCTAGCATTCCTCTATCTGGCGCGGGGCGCAATTTTCCTCGCGCTGCTCTATGTGCCGCTGACCGAAACGAGCGTCGTTATCTACTCGTTCATTCTCGGCGTGCTCTGGCTCGGTACCGTTCCCTTGACGAGCGGGCTGATCGTGACCTTCTTCGGGCCGCGCTGGCTGTCCACACTCTACGGTATCGTGTTTTTCTGCCATCAGGTTGGCAGCTTCACGGGCGCGTGGCTCGGAGGCCGGCTGTACGACACGTACAAGTCTTACGATCTCTTGTGGTGGGCGTCGATAGCCGTGGCGGTGCTTGCGGCCGCACTACATTTGCCGATAAGAGAACAACCCGCGCCGGGACTGGCCGAAGCCTCAGCGCCGGCGGAATAGGAGGGCGATTAGGTGCCGCAGAGCGTGAAGTGGAGCGTTATTGCCGGGATCGCGATCCTCTGCATCGGGGCCGCGTATCTGATGCTTGCGCGCGGACCGGCTGTGCTTCTCGATCTCGGCGGCGCGCTGGCCGGATGCTTTTGATACGGCGATTGCGCCTTGACAATCGTCAAAAACACATGAGGTAAAGCGAGTGGCGCTTCTTGGGGCGGGACGGATGCAGATCGAGGAAATCATCGACAATTTTAGCGTGCTTGACGATTGGGAAGACAGGTATCGCTATCTGATCGAGCTGGGACGCGGGTTGGAGCCGCTGGACGACGCCGAGCGCACGCCGGCCACCAAAGTGCGCGGTTGCGCAAGCCAGGTCTGGCTGATTTCCGCGGCCTCCGGGCATGGGTCCGGAGCCGTGCTTAAATTCCGCGGCGACAGCGATGCGCATATCGTCCGGGGGCTCATCGCCGTGCTGTTCGCGCTCTACTCCGGGAAGAAGGCTGGCGACATTCTCGCAGCCGATGAGAAGGCGGTGCTCGCACAGCTCGGCCTCGACAGCCACTTGACGCCGCAGCGTTCGAACGGGCTGGCCTCCATGGTCGCCCGTATCAAGGCGGACGCCACATCGGTGGCTGGCGCGCATGAAGCGCAGGCGGCCCTGCCGAGCTAGCGCCTCCCGCAATCAATCGCGCTTAAAGATGCCGGACTGGATCGCGCGAAACTAGATCGCGTTTGCTATCTTCCATCCCTTCCGCGCGTAATGGTCGCAGAACTTTGCTACCTCCATCTCAAAATCGCCGTCCTTCTCAATAATGGCAGCAACATAAGGGATAATCGCCAAAAGCGGGGCCGCTCTTTCGCCGTCGTTATTTTGATTGTGGTACTGTAACAGACCCACTAAATGCATATAGTAATCCATTTGCTGTTCCTTAGACACTAAAGAAAAGTTCGCCGGGCTTTCAAAGCGATCGAGGAATAAGCGCCGCTGAATCGCGAGACCAACTGAAAACGTAATCTTTATTCTTTCGTCTGCCGCATCGAGGGAATTTCGCATCTCGTAAAATTGGGATATAAGCCATTCCCGATCAGATTGCTCACTTTCGGAAGACATCGCTTGCTCCTGGTTTTATAAGTCCATGCTATCTGTTTGAGCGCGCGGCCATGCCAGCGCTTCCGCCGGGTGCAGGCCATGCGGCGTCGTGGTTCCTTCTAAGAGGAAATCCGCAAGCGAGCGGCCGAAGGCCCGCTTCGGCCTTGGCGATGGAATTCGTTTCGGTCCTGAGGCCGGCCATTTCGCCATCGCGTCCTCTCTTACCCAAGCTCATCGAGCTTTAGCCGAACAGGTGGCAAGGGTCGAGAGTTAGGTGATTATGCCGGCGTTTTCCGGTGGATGGCCGGGTCGAGCCCGGCCATGACAATGAGCGGTGCGGCGGATTATTTTCGTAACGCCGGAGCATGCTTAATGCTGGGATGGTATATCGGGGTGGGCGCGAATATCTTCCCGCCGCAAAATGCGCATCGATTCGCGTTTTCACCTACAAAAGCTGCATCCAAAAAGTCCGTTAA
>JBKQIH010000112.1:0-30342 GCA_052148445.1 Rhodomicrobium sp. | reverse complement strand
TGCTCAGGTACTCCAAGCATGCGTCCTCGGACGGAACATATCCATGAAATCGGCCATGTCCGCAGGATACTGCTTCATGCCGCAGACTACTACATCTAGAGGCATGGGAGTCAACTGCATAGCCCAGTTGCCGTTTGCAATTAACCATTCCAGCGCCGCCCGGCTTGGCGGCGCACGCAACCGCAAACGATTATTTTTCATGCTACATCAGCGCATTAGCGTGGGAGCAGCTGGGCTTTAAGGCTTCAGCAAAGCGCTTTCTCTATGATGCCGTTTTAACAAAGCGCCATGAGCCAAGCGGGGCACCCATGATTTCGTACGGCAATCGTAAACAGACTAAATCGCTTGCGCCTAGTTTCGCCGCGGGTATCAGCCAAGACGGCGTGCCGGCCAATGCGATAAAGAGCGGAAGCGGCCATCATTATAACGATTTTCAAAGCCGATGTGGGAGCGGCCCGCGCGTGAGCGCAGACTGTGTTACCGCGCCTTCCGATAATCCCACGACCGGATCGTTATTGTGACTTCGCCAAAAATAGCTTTCGCGCTCGCTGTGCTCCTCGCCGCCCCGGTCTCGGGGGCACTGGCGGGCGCTGCCATGATACCCAATTCGCTGGCTGTGTTTGCGGCTCTCGATAAAGTGACAGGCCGCGTTTCCCCGCTCGAGATCAGGATGGGACAGACCGTGGCCTTCGGCGCGCTCAAGGTCACGGCGCGGGCCTGCTACACCAATCCGCCGACTGAGGTACCGCAAACGGCCGCCTTTATCGAGGTTGACGAGCAGTTGCTGGACGGCTCGATCAAACGGATTTTCACGGGCTGGACCTTCGCCGAAAGCCCCGGCCTTCACGCGGTCGAGCACCCGACATTCGACGTCTGGCTCACAAGCTGCAAGATGCCGCTGCCGGAGACGCCATTTGGCAGGCGGCCGAACTCGCCGAGGCCCTGAAGCGCCTGTTCCAGCCGCCGGTGAAAGGCCGCGCGGCTGATCTCGTGGGCGCCGAATTGGCGTAAGTGATCGGTAACGAACTGGGTGTCGAGCAAGCTAAAGCCGCCATACCTAAGCCGGGCCACCAGATAAATCAGCGCCACCTTGCTGGCGTCGGTTTCGAAGGAGAACATGCTCTCGCCGAAAAAGGTGCGCCCTAGCGCGACCCCGTATAAGCCGCCCGCGAGCTTGCCATCCAGCCAAGTCTCCACGGTGTGGCAATAACCCATCTCGAAGAGCTCGGCATAAAGCTCGCGGATGCGCTTGTTGATCCAAGTGGTGCGCCGCCCGGCGCGCGAGAAAGCGCACCCCTCGATGACGGCTTCGTACGCGCTGTCCACGCGGACCTCGAATTTGTCCTGCTTGATGGTTCGCGCGAGCCGCCGCGGCACATGCACGCGCTCCAGGGAAAGAATACCGCGCCGCTCCGGCTCGATCCAGTAAAGCGTTGGATCGTCAGCGCTTTCTGCCATTGGGAAGATGCCGCAAGCGTATGCTTTTAGAAGCACCTGCGGCGTTATTTCAATCGTTAAGTTCGATGGCGATCCCATTCGCGCGGGGCTGCCCTTTCAGTGGCGTTTCGTCTTCCTTCCCAATTTAGTGCTTCGCGAGGAATTTTTCGAGCCAGTGAATATCATAAAGCCCGTCGACGATATCGGGCTGCTGAATCAGCGAAGAGAACAGCGGAATGGTGGTCTCGATTCCATCGATCACGAACTCACCGAGTGCCCGGCGCAGGCGCATCAGGCATTCGTTACGGTTCTTGCCGTGCACGATAAGCTTGCCGATGAGGCTGTCGTAATAGGCCGGGATCGTATAGCCCGCATAGACGCCAGAGTCGACGCGCACGCC
This sequence comes from Rhodomicrobium sp., assembly GCA_052148445.1. GTDB lineage: Bacteria > Pseudomonadota > Alphaproteobacteria > Rhizobiales > Rhodomicrobiaceae > Rhodomicrobium. The sequence goes on along the minus strand of JBKQIH010000112.1, from coordinate 28,505 downwards.
GAGGCCCCCGGGCGGGTGAAAATAGGAAATTTTACCCGGCGAGGGGCGGAAAGTTGTGGGATTTTCCGCGTTGATCCGGCACTCGATGGCATGGCCCTCAAAGCGCACTTCCTCCTGGGTGAAGCTTAGGCCCGCTCCCGCCGCGATCCTGATCTGCTCGATGGCAAGGTCGATGCCGGTCACCATCTCGGTCACCGGATGCTCGACCTGCAGCCTCGTGTTCATCTCTATGAAAAAGAACTGCCCATCCTCGTAGAGGAACTCGACCGTGCCCGCACTGCGGTATTGCAGCTTCCGCATGGCGTTCGCGACTGTATCGCCGATCTCGCGGCGTTGCGCCTCGTTGAGCGCCGGCGACGGCGTCTCCTCCATGACCTTTTGGTGCCGGCGCTGCAAGGAGCAATCGCGCTCGCCGAGATGAACGGCGTTGCCCTTGCCGTCGCCCATCACCTGCAACTCGATGTGACGCGGGCGGGTGAGATATTTCTCAAGATAAAGGGCATCGTCGCCGAAGGCCGCCTTCGATTCGGCGCGCGCTGTGGATAGCGCGGTTGGCAAATCCTCTTCGGTCCGCGCCACCTTCATGCCGCGGCCGCCACCGCCCGCAGAAGCCTTCACAAGCACCGGAAAGCCGATGTCGCGGGCAAGGCGCACCGCTTCCTCGTTGCTTGAAATGGCGCCTTCCGAACCCGGCACCACCGGTATGCCGAGCATCTTGGCCGTTTCCTTGGCCTGGATCTTGTCGCCCATCATCCGGATATGTTCCGGGCTGGGTCCAATGAAGGTTACGCCGTGCTCTTCGAGAATTTCGGCGAAGCGGGCGTTTTCCGAGAGAAAACCGTACCCGGGATGGACAGCATCGGCACCCGTAATCTCGCAGGCCGCCAAGAGCCGCGGAATGTTCAGGTAGCTTTCGCTCGCGGCAGGCGGGCCAATGCAAACGCTTTCGTCGGCGAGCCGGACATGCATGGCATCGGCGTCGGCCGTCGAATGAACGGCGACGGTTGCGATACCGAGTTCCTTGCAGGCGCGCTCGATGCGAAGCGCGATCTCGCCGCGATTGGCTATCAGGATTTTATCGAACATGGAGCCCCGCCTATTCGATAATCATGAGCGGTTCCCCGTACTCGACAGGCTGACCATTTTCCACAAGTATAAGCTTGACCGTGCCGCCTCTCGGGGCCGAGATCTGATTCATGGTCTTCATCGCTTCGACGATCAAGAGCGTTTCGCCTTCCCGGACCACGGAACCAACCTCAACGAAGGATGGCGCGCCAGGCTCTGGCGACCGGTAGGCGGTGCCAACCATGGGCGAGGTCACCACGCCTGGATGATTTTCAAGGCTCGAATGCGCGCCGCCCGCCGCGGCAACGCCAGCGGCTGGACCTGAGACGGCCGGATGCGGAACCGCGTGAACCGGCGCCGAGAGCGTCCGTGCGACGCGCACCCGCATGTTGTTTTCTTCAATCTCGATCTCGGTAAGCCCCGTCTCATTGAGGAGGTTGGCGAGGCTACGGATCAGGTCTTCGTTCGGTGACTTCTTTTGGGCCGGTTCAGCCATGAATACCCCGGTTGGATGGAGCGGTGGGTTTCACAATTTCTGTTGCCGCGGAAAGGGCAAGCCGGTAGCTCTGCGCACCGAATCCGCAAATCATCCCTGTCGCCGCCGGCGACACGTAAGAGCGGTGCCGGAAATCCTCGCGCTTGAAGATGTTGCTGAGGTGAACCTCAACGATGGGAATTTGGAGCACCCGGAGGGCATCTAAAATCGCTATCGATGTGTGCGTGTAGGCGCCTGCATTGAGGATCAGCGCGCACGCGGCATGCCGCGCTTCCTGAATCCAGCACACAAGCTCGCCTTCATGGTTTGTTTGGCGAAACTCGATCTCGATACCCTCGCTACTTGCTTGCAGGCGAAGTTCCTGCTCAATGTCAGCCAGCGTTTCCGCGCCATAAATCTCCGGCTCACGCTCGCCGATGAGGTTCAGATTTGGCCCATTAAGGATAAAGATCGGCTTCATAAGAACAAACGTGTGATAGTGCCTGACGAACTTGAATACGCGCCTTCACCGCGAGACCCGGCGGACTTACCGGTTGGCGGGTTTGCGCCGGGAACGTTCCAAAGTGTAGCGATTTCAACCATCTCCGCCCAAACCAAGGACCGCATCTGCTTTAGATGCGGCCCGTTGTTAGCAGCTTTCGTAGCGCAGTGCAAAAAGTTAGGACTTTTTTTCGTCTTTTACAGCCTTCGCCTCGGCGCACGCCTTGCACCCGTCCTTGCGCGCCTCGTCCACAAGCTCTTTCAGCTGATCGTAGCGGGTCCAGCCTGGGTTCATTTTATCGCCGACGACGAAGGTTGGCGTTCCGTCGATAAACATCTGCTTGCCCATCTCGGAAATTTTCGCGATCAGAGCCGCCGTTTCAGGCGATGCCATATCCGCTTGCAGCCGGGTCATGTCCAGCCCGAGCTGCCCGGCGGTCTTAAGCGCCGATTCCTTTGAAGCGCGACCGCCGGCGAACATCGCTTTATGAAATTCGAAATACTTGCCCTGCTTTGCAGCCGCGATCGCAACCTTGGAGGCTTCGCTCGATTCCGGAGCCAGAATCGGGTACTCCATGAATTGAACTTTTACGTTATGGTCGCTTTCGATCAATTTGACGAGATCGGGCAGGGTCTTGCGGCAATACCCGCAATTATAATCGAAGAATTCCACAACGGTAATGTTGCCACTTCCTACGCTCAGGCCGGCCAGCTCGGACTTCATGCTGTCAAGTGTTTTGTAAAAGGCCGGCAGACGAGACTTTGTCGCATCGACGCGTTGAGCCTCGACTTTTTTCTCATACGCGTCTTGCATCTCGAGAATGACCTCGGGATGATTTACAAGATAGTCCTTAACGATCTTTTCGATCGACTTGACCTGCCCCTCGCTGAAGCTCTCATTTTGGGCGTATGCGGGGAGCGTGCCGCCACCGTGGCCTGCAGCTAATCCCACTGCGGCTAAAGCTACAGCCGCGAGGCCCATTTTCATCCGATTTTGCATTTTACTCTCCAGAAGCCCGTTTGGCGATGGATTAGCCCAATTGCGGCGGCTAGCCACGCACTTTTTCCATTCTAAAATTCAAAATGTCATCTGCCTTCAGCCAAGCCGGGGTGCCTTGCGCAAGTCCGACCTTAGCACGCTCGGCAAGCATCTTTGCGTTTTTAACGTCGCCCTTATGAAAACTCGCCAAGGCTGCCGCCAAGTCCGCTTCGGGAAAACGCCGAAGCTTTCCGTAAGCCTCTGACTCTAGGCGGTAGCCGAGATAGGACTGATCTTCGTCGACAAGCGCCACGCGAAGCATCTTAAGAGCTTCCTCTGGGCTCCCGCCTCCGCTTTCGAGGATGGCTTGAGCCAGCTCAATTCGCATAAAACCAGATCGCGGCACAAGGGAAACAGCCTTCCTCAGAGGCGCAACCGCTTCTTTCGCATTTCCGCTTTCTAACAGAAATGTGCCCTTGAGCTCATAAAACCAAGGGTTCTGCGGCATCGCGGCGATTAGCTCGTTCAAAGCGGGCGCCGCGGTTTGATACCCGCCGGTGTGAAAAGCAACGATGGCGCGGGCATACCGGGAGGGCAGGCTATTGTCCGAATATTGGCGGGCGACCCGCTGCGGGTTGTTCTGATAGGTATAGGCAGCGATTTTTGCGCGCACAAGATCGTGCCGCAGCTGGAGCTGCGGCGGGTCCTTCGAATTGAAATACGCGCTTCGTAACGCGAGTTCTTCCAGCTGGGCGATGCGCTCCTGGGGCATCGGGTGGGTCAGGATATAGGGGTCCGGGCGAAGCATGCCGATAGACTGATCGGCAAAGTAGTGGAAGACCTTGAGCATTCCCGCCGGAGATTGGTGCGACGCATTCAGAAACTCAACCGCAGCCCGGTCTGCCGCCGATTCTTGCTGGCGGACGTAGGATAGGACCGAACGCATAATCACCTGCTGTCCGCCCATCATCATCGCGCCTCCGGCTTGAGCGGTGTCGCCGCTGCCGGTAGCGGCTCCAGCCGCCATAGCGCCGATGCTGAGCACCTGAAGCAGAAGCGCGGCCGTTTGCATCTTCTCCATCAAGTCTCGAAGTCTCGCGTTATGCCCTCCCCTGATGTGCCCCGTTTCGTGAGCGATGACGCCGATCAGCTGATTCGGAGTTTCGGACTGCATGATCGCGCCCGTGTTGATGAACATGTTTTGTCCATTAATCACGAACGCGTTGAAGGAGGTGTCATTGATAAGATGCACCTTGATGTTGTGGCTCGATACGTTGGCGGCCTTGAAGATCGGCGCCGTGTATTCCGCAATCAAGGATTCGGTCTCAGCGTCGCGGATAAGGCTGATTTGCTGGGCATTTGCCTGAACCGTAGAGACAGTCGCGAGCGCGGCGGCGGTCAACACCGCGGTAAGCTTTGAAAGGAACGTTTGCGGACGGCCTATCCTGTGTTTCTCCGCCGTTCTTGAAGCTGCTCTTGTCTGTAGAATGGCCATGCGTTTCATCCACTCCGGCTCGCGCCGCCGCCTATTACGCGCCTGTGAATCGTCACTTACCATCGTGCTCCACCGATGTCTTTCATGAAAATTACCTCTGTAAATCGGGCGTAAGGATGACGATTGAAAAATGCCTTGCCTCAGGAGCTTGCCGCAAGGACATAGTGAGCGGGGGATGCAAGGAGATTGCATGACAGAGAGCACACCTGCCAGCTTGCCTTCGCTGAGAAGCGGCTCGTTCGAGCCATCGGCCCGTAGCGGGATCGGCGCCTTTGTTGTCATGGATGTCATGAGAGAGGCGAGCGCGCGCCAGGCCGCGGGCGAAGACATCATCCACATGGAGGTTGGGCAGCCGGGAACGCCCGCACCCCTGGCCGTGCGCGAAGCCGTGGTAAGGGAAACTGCGCGCAGCGCGCTCGGCTATACCGACGCGCTTGGCCTTCCGGCCCTGCGCGAGCGTATCGCACAACACTACCGCGATGCGTACGGACTCGATATCTCCCCAGCGCGCATAGCGGTCACGACGGGTTCTTCGGCCGGGTTTGTCCTTGCTTTTCTTGCGCTTCTCGACCCCGGCGATGCAATCGCGCTTCCACAGCCCGGCTATCCTTGCTACCGGCAGATCGCGCGTGTCCTGGGACTGCGGCCGGTCAATTTGCCTGCCAGGGCCGACCGCCGCTTCATGCCGTCGGCGGAGGATCTGCGGCTCGCCCTCGATAGCGGCGGCGCGCGCGCGGTATTGCTCGCAAGCCCGGCAAATCCAACTGGTACTATGCTATCCGGGGCCGCGCTCGCCAGTCTCGTGGACGTGGCGCGCGCCTCTCAGGCCTGGTTCATCTCCGACGAGATTTACCACGGCCTCACCTATGCAACGGTTGCCGAATCTGCGCTTTCCTTCTGGGAGGAGGCCATCGTTATAAACAGCTTCTCGAAATACTTTTCCATGACCGGATGGCGCGTTGGCTGGATGGTCGTGCCGGAGCGGCTCATCCGCGTGATCGAGCGCCTCGCTCAGAACCTGTACATTGCCCCGCCAACTGTTTCTCAAGTGGGTGCGCTCGCGGCATTCGATGCGGCGGAGGAGCTGGAAGCCTACAAGGCTGTCTATGCCCGCAACCGCGAGATGCTTCTAAACGAGCTGCCGGCAGCAGGCTTCGCCAAGCTCGCCCCCGCCGACGGCGCATTCTACTTTTATGCCGATATCGCGCACCTGACCGATGACAGCGAAGGCTTTGTGCGCCGGATGATGCAGGAAATCGGCGTTGCCGCCACACCCGGGATCGATTTCGACGAGGAAGATGGCCGGCACTTTTTGCGATTCAGCTATGCCGGCACCTTCGCGCATATGCGCGAGGCCGCCCGCCGTCTTCGCGCATGGAAAGCCATGCTATAACGAAGCCTCGCCGCGCTAGTCTTGTTTAACGCGCCTCCGCGCGCAGTCTTTGTAGCAGATCTCTGACTGGATGATGCGCCCAGGCATTCGTCACGAAACTGCGGTGCTCCGTGTCGGGCGCAGTCGATACGAATGTGACGCTGCCGCCCCTTAGCGGTCCTTGCAGCTTGGTATTGACGGGAACATCGCGGCCCTTGAGGATCTCCGCAAGCTCAGCGTTATGCGCTCGCGTGGAGCTAGCATACGCACTCAAGAAAAAGGCCTTTTGCCGCGACGAAATCCAGCTCGCGAAAGTATCGATATCTCCATAAAGTGCGTCGAGCAGCACCACACCGCGCACCCGCTCTCCCGCGCCGCCGTGCCGGATGCACGATGCCGCGGTCATATACCCGCCGCTATAGGCGACGATCACGACGGGCATCCGATCGAAAACTTTCTTCGACCGTGGATCGCCGTGGATGCTGGCAAGCTCCTCGCTTGCTTCTTCCAAATAGCGCTGGAATCCACCAGGCTCCCACAGTTTGCCGGCACTCGAATCGGCAGCGTCGGACGCTAGTTGGGGCGCAACGAGTACGGCATTCACGCCGGCTTCTGATACTTGCTCCGGGACACGCTGGCGGTCGATCACATCGCGCTGAAGCGTGGCGCCATGGCCGTGCAAAAAGACCACCATTAGAGCTGGGCGGCGCAAGTCGAATCCTTTTGGAATATGCAGCAGCGTCCGGCTGTCGTTATAGGTTTTGTCCTCCCAATAAACGTTACCGCTCGACGTACGATGGCCGCGGCGTCCGTCCTCGCTGACATCGAAGAAGGCACGGCCCGTATGAGGCACAGTACCGCGGTATGGGAACGGGCCGTGTTCAAACTCCACGAGCTTCGTCTTTGTGTGCCGTAGAGGCGCCAGAGGCGGCTCGGACTTTATCGAGGGACCTTTCTTAACCATCTTGACCGGAATAAACCCGCCTTCGGCCGTCGCGGCCTCAAAGACGGGGCTCGATCTCTGGAAGCCCTGCTTCGCCATTCTGTTGAGCCGGTCTGTATCTGGCCCACTGGCTGTGCTTGACCTTGCAGCCGGCTGCGGATTCTCCTGGACCAAATCCAGTGAATTTGCTTCGTTCTTGCACGCGCCCGCCAAAATGCTCAGCGCAACAAGGGCGGGAATACGCAATAACCCTAGATTTTTCCTAATCATCCGCCCGTTATTCCGCCAAAGCTCGCATCGTTTCGTTCACCATGCCGGCGACTTCCATTGTTGGTCCCGCTTCCGCCAATAAAGGGGAATCGTGTCCACATGATGAGCTTCGAGCACGCCGAAGAGCTACGCGAAGGAGTTTCTAAACGGGTTTCGCGCTAACCTCTGCAATCGGGCTCGCTCAGTCTAAGTTGCCATTGAGCAACTACCGGAACATTAAAGCCGGCCAGAATTGTTGAAACGGGAATAGGTTGATAAGACGGCCCCATGAGCGATGCATCGACAGCAATTGAGGAAGCTTCCGCGGATAGCGCAACCGGCATGACGGCGCGGCTATTCGAAATTCCGAAGGTATCCGCCGTGACAGCCCTTGCGCTTGCGGTGGCCGACATGATCGGGACAGGGGTATTCACGAGCCTTGGCTTTCAAGTCCGCGATATCCAATCGGGTTTTTCTTTGTTGATGTTGTGGGTCGTGGGCGGAATTGTCGCGCTTTGCGGGGCGCTGTCTTATTCAGAGCTGGCCGCCGCATTTCCCCGTTCGGGCGGAGAGTACAACTTTCTCTCCCGCACTTTTCATCCCGCGCTCGGCTTTCTCGCCGGCTGGATTTCGGCAACGGTCGGTTTCGCAGCGCCGGTTGCGCTGGCGGCGATGGCATTCGGTCAATATTTCGCGGGCGTCGTGCCCGGCGCGCCAGCGCTCGCGCTCGGCCTTGGCGTCACGATCCTCATTTCGCTCGTTCATCTTTCCGGAACTAATCGAGGAAGCGTTCTGCAAAACGTATCGACGTTTGTAAAACTCGGGCTGATTGCGGTCTTGATCGTAGCGGGTTTCATATGGGGTGAGCCGCAGAACATTTCGTTCGCGCCGTCGGCCGCGGACGTTGGGTACATTGCCGGTGCGCCCTTTGCGATCAGCCTTGTCTTCGTTCTTTATGCCTACTCAGGCTGGAACGCTGCAACCTATATCGCAGGCGAGATCGAAGACGCGCACCGGAGCCTGCCGCGTTCGATCTTGGGGGCGCTTTTCATAGTAACCGTGCTGTATGTGCTGCTGAATGCCGTGTTTCTTTACACCACGCCGATTGATGAGTTGAAGGGGCAGGTGCAGGTCGGTTTGATCGCGGGGCGGCACATCTTTGGCGACGCGGGCGGCCGCCTCGTGGCGGCGTTCATTTGTGTGGGGCTGGTTTCCTCTATCAGCGCGATGATGTGGGTCGGACCGCGCGTCACCATGGTGATGGGCGAGGATATACCTCTGCTGAAGCTATTTTCGAAAACGGCCAGCAACGGCGTGCCCGCTGCGGCTCTGCTGCTTCAACTCGTCGCGGTGGCGGCGCTCATGCTGACGCAGAGCTTTGAAGCGGTGCTCGACTTCATTCAGTTCGCGTTGACCTTAAGCTCGTTCCTGACTGTGCTCGGGGTCATCGTCCTTCGCTTCCGGCAGCCGGATTTGCCAAGACCCTATAAGGCTTGGGGTTATCCGCTAACGCCTTTCATCTTCCTGGCGGTCACGCTGTTCGTGCTTGTCCATCTTGCGATGGAGCGGCCGCTGCAATCTTTCGCAAGCTTCTGCACGATGCTGGCAGGGCTTGTTCTCTATTGGATTTCGGTAAGGCATCGGCGTAGCGCACCACAGGAGACGTACTAGACCATGATTGGAAGACTGGCTAAATCCCTTGTAGTTGCAGTTGCCCTCATCTCTATAGCCGCAAACGGAGCTTGGGCGGACGATGGCCAAGCCGCGGACGATATCGCTCATTTCATAGCGGGGATGCCGCCTTCGGCAAACTCACCTCTTGCCGCATTGACCGGAGAAGCGGAGTGGAAGAGGCACGCGGCCTTCTTCGATACGAGCTGGAAGGCATTCGAGGATCGCCAAATATCGAAAGTGCGCGCTTGGTCCGCAGAAAACGTCAAGCAGTCGCAGCCGGTCCTTTACTACATGTTCAGCGGCCCCGACTTCCTTTACGCGGACGCCTTTTTTCCGAATGCCAAGACCATTATCATGAGCGGCCTCGAACCCGCGGGTGCGATTCCGCAGCTCAGCGATATCTCCGCCCGTGCCCTGGGAAGGGAGCTTGCCGGGCTTCGCGGCGCGCTCGGTAATCTTCTCAAGCACAGCTATTTCATCACGAGCGAGATGGGTTCTCAGCTCTCCAGGAGCAAGCTTCACGGTACGATTCCGGTTATCTATATGTTTATGGCGCGCTCCGGCAAAACGATACGCAGTGTGAGCTTTGTTGCCATCGATAAGGACGGCAAGCTCCACCCTCAGGATGAACCCGGTCTTGAAAGCAGCGCCAAGGGTGTGAAAATTGTCTATTCGGCAAGCGATGGCGAAGAGCGCACTCTGTATTACTTCAAGACCGACTTGTCGAACAAAGGAGTCCCGGCGAGCGGCTTTCTGCAGTTCTGCCAAGGCTTCGGGTCAGGCGACGTCTTCGTAAAGAGTGCCTCCTACCTTCTCCATACGCCCGGGTTTTCGGAAGTCCGCGATTTCTTGCTGAAGAATAGCGTGGCGATCGTTCAGGACGATACCGGCATACCCGTCAAATATTTGAACGAACCCGCTTGGCAGCTTCATCCGTTTGGGACCTATCTCCACCCGATCCGCCAATTTTGGCACGCCAACCAGCCCAAGCTCGTTGAGCTGTTCAGAAAAGAGCATCCGGCGCCCCTGAACTTCACGGTTGGATACAGGTGGGGCAAACCGTCGAACCTCTTGCTTGCTTTAAAAACGAACACGGCTGCCACCGAGGTCAAATAACCGGGCGTTCCAACGGACCGGCGGCCAGCCATTGCTTCTGCGCGCAGACTAGGCATAGAATTGCTTTTCTGCGAAGGCGAACAGTGGCCGGGCGGAGGCGCCGTGACTGCCAAACCGTTTCAAAAAATTCTCATCGCCAATCGCGGGGAGATCGCCTGCCGCATTGCGCGAACGGCAAGAGCGATGGGGTATCGCATAACTGCCGTGTTTTCCGACGCCGACGCGGACGCGTTGCACGTTCGCATGGCGGACGAAGCCGTTCGCATCGGTCCGTCGGCGCCTCAGGAAAGCTACCTCAAGATCGAAGCGATTTTGGAGGCCGCGCTGAAAGTGGGCGCCGGCGCGATCCATCCCGGCTACGGCTTTCTCGCGGAAAATGCGCACTTTGCGGAAGCGTGCGAAGACGCGGGACTGGTCTTCATCGGTCCGCCCTCGCGGGTCATTCGCGAGATGGGAGACAAGGCAGCCGCGAAGGCCGCGATGCTCGCGGCCGGTGTGCCCTGCGTTCCAGGCTACTTGGGCGAGGATCAATCGGACGCCCGGTTCGCGATGGAAGCGGAGAAACTTGGCTTTCCGCTGCTTATCAAGCCGGTGGGAGGAGGAGGTGGCCGCGGTATCCGGGAAGCCGGTGCCCGCGAAGAGCTGTTAGAGCAGCTCGCGGCGGCGGGGCGCGAGGCCATGTCCGCTTTTGGCGATGGCCGGCTTATGCTCGAATGTTTAATCGAGCGGCCCCGTCATATCGAGGTGCAGGTTTTCGGCGACGCTTGGGGCAACATCGTGCATCTTTATGAGCGCGATTGCACGGTACAGCGACGGCGGCAAAAAATTATTGAGGAGGCGCCGAGCCCGGTTCTGACCCCTGCTCAACGTGAAAAGTTGACGGGTTACGCGATCGAGGCAGCACGCGCCGTTGGCTATGTGAATGCGGGAACGGTCGAGTTTATCGCCGATTCCAATCTCAATATATACTTTCTGGAAATGAACACCCGCCTTCAGGTCGAGCACCCAGTTACCGAAGCGATTACGGGCCTCGATCTCGTGGAATGGCAATTGCGCGTGGCTGCCGGCGAAGCGCTGCCGCTGAAGCAAGAGGAAATCGCCGTTCATGGGCACGCGATAGAGGCGCGACTTTGTGCGGAGGATCCGTATAACGGTTTCAAACCGCAGACCGGAGCGGTTCTTTACTGGCGGCCGGGCTGCAAAGACGCCATCCGGATCGACTCGGGGGTAGACGAAGGAAGCGAGGCCGGGCCGTTTTATGACTCGATGCTTGCCAAAGTCATTGCGCGCGGGAGCTGCCGGGAGGAGGCGGCGCGACGGCTTGCCTGCTCTTTAGAAAACGCGCCTTTGCTCGGACTTGGCAACAACCGGCAATTCCTTATCCAACTCCTGCGAAGTGAGGAGTTTCAGCACTCAAGGCTGGCTACCGGCACGCTCGATAGCTGGATTGAAGGGCATAATCGCCTCTTCGCCCGGCCAGCTCCAGGAGATGAGATATGGGCGCTGGCCGCCGCGCTTTTCGCGGGGCCAGACGCCGATTGGTTCCAGTCCGGCAGCGCGCTCGAGTTCGTTATCGGCCTCACCTGCGGCGGAGAGAGGAGGTCCCTCCGTTACAAACGCCTGCCCCGCTGCTCCTTCGCCGTTGCCGGCACGGCTGTGAAGCTCGTGAAATTCACCGGGCCTGAAATCATATATGAATCCGGTGGTATTCGCCGCAGCGCCATAGCGGTATGGGAGGCGGGGCACCTGCATCTGAGTAGCGGAGACGCAAGCTTCATCTTCAGCGAGGGCGGAGACGCCGAGGCTGATGAAAGTAGGTCCGATGGGAACAGGATTATTGCTCCGATCGCGGGGCTTGCCGTGCAGGTGTTCGCGAAGCCGGGTCAGACCATCGCGGCGGATCAGACGCTCGCCGTCATCGAAGCGATGAAGATGGAAACGCGCGTCCGCGCTGTCTTTGGCGGGCGGGTTTCGGCCGTTCATGTGGAACAGGGGTCCCAAGTCGCGAATGCCTCTCTGCTCTTTGAGATCGAACGGCTGGATGAGGGAACCGATGTCTAAAGCGATCCTGACCTGCGCCTTGAACGGCGTCCTGACCGACCCGCGGCAGCATCCAATGGTTCCCGTAACGCCTCTGCAGATCGCCCAGTCCGCGCGCGAAGCCTTTGAGGCTGGCGCCGCTATTATGCATGTGCATTTCCGGGCGCAAGCGCCGGGGATGGGACATCTGCCGAGCTGGCAGCCTGAAACTGCCGCTGCAATCGCCGATGCGATCCGCGCCGCTTGTCCGGGCGTCATTATCAATCAGACGACCGGCGTGGTTGGACCGGACATTTCAGGGCCGGCAGCCTGCCTCCGGCGTACGCGGCCGGAAATCGCCGCCTGCAACGCGGGCAGCCTCAACTATCTCAAACTGAAAGCGGACGGAACCTGGGCCTGGCCGCCGCTCCTGTTCGATAACCCGGTTACCAAGGTGAAGGCCTTTCTCGACATCATGACGGAAAGCGGATCGCGCCCCGAATTCGAATGCTTCGACGTGGGCATCGTGCGCTCGGTTGGATTGTATGTGGAGGCAGGGATGACGCCATCCGCGCAGTATAATTTCGTTATGGGAGTCGCGTCCGGCATGCCGGTCGATGAGGCGCTCCTGCCACTTCTTTTGAAGTACCGGCTCGAAGGATCGCCCTGGCAAGCGACCTTGATCGGGAGGAGCGAGATTTGGCCGGTCCACCAGTGTGCCGCCGAACACGATGGCATGCTGCGGACGGGTCTGGAGGACACGTTTTATTTGCCAAGCGGCGAGAAAGCCGCAAGCAACGGCGCACTCATCGAGGCTCTGGCCGCGTGCGCGCGTAACGCGGGACGCGAGATCGCTTCACCGGACGAAGCAAGAATAATGCTAAAATTGGGAGAACAAACGCATGGGGAGATTACCGGCGGCAGATCGAGCTGAACGCAGCCGTCCGTTCGTTCCGGCGCCGCAACGCTTTCTCGATACAGCTGCGCGCCGGGGAACGGCGCCGGCCTATTACGTCCGGGAGGAGAAGGGCTGGGTGTCCACACCCTGGAACGACTATCGCGACGAGGTCCGGCAAGCCGCACGGGCCTTGGTCGCGTTGGGTGTGAAGCCGGGCGATGCGGTCGCGGTGCTGGCATACAACCGGCCCGAATGGGTGATCGTGGATATCGCCGCGATGATGATCGGAGCATCGGTTGCGGGTATTTATTTCACGTCGTCACCCCAAGACATCGCGTACATTATCGGCCATGCCCACTGCGAGATCGTGATCGCGGAGAAGCAGGAATATTTCAAAAAAATCGAGCAAGAACGCGCGAATCTGAACGTCTTGCGTCATGTTGTCATGATGAAGGGTGCGCAGGCCTCCGGCCCGCTCCAAATGACGTGGGAAGAATTTTTGTCGCGGGGGGAGAGCCGCTTCGATGCTGAGGCCGAGCGACGGTTGCGGGCGATCCAACCCGGCGGCACAGGATGCCTCATTTATACTTCCGGCACGACAGGGCCGCCTAAAGCGGTGCAGCTCAGCCACGGCGCACTCGCGGCAGGCGTGAATATCGCGGGGCAAATGCTGGAGATGGACGAGAAGGATCGCATGCTGTCATACCTTCCGCTCGCGCACATTGCCGAGCGGATCTTGACCACGCACTTTCAGCTTTCCGCGGGGAACGAGGTCTATTTCGCTCGAAGCATGCTGGAGCTCGGCCAGCATCTGACCGAGGTGCGTCCGACTATTTTTTTTGGCGTACCGCGCGTTTTCGAGAAAATGGCAAGCGCCGCGCAGTTGCAGATCGCACAGGCAAAAGGTTTTAAGGAAAGAATCGCGCGCTGGGCTATCCGAACGGGCCAGAACTGGCACAACAAGGAACAGCAAGGGCTAAGCCAAGGGCCGAAGTCCTATTTTGCGAAAGCGATTGCCTCGGCGCTTGTCCACAAAAAGGCAAAGCGCGCGATGGGGCTAGATCGGGCACGTCTCGTGTTTTGCGGCGCGGCTCCCACTCCGCCGGAAACGCTTATGTTTCTCAACGGACTCGACATCCCGATCCGCGAGCTGTGGGGGATGTCGGAAACTACTGGGGCCGGCTCATGCAATCTGCCGGGCGCGACCAAAATCGGATCGGTTGGCCGGCCAGCGCCGGGCATCGAAATCAGGATCGATGCTGACGGAGAAATCCTTGTGAGAAGCCCCACCAACTTTTCGGGCTATGCAAAGGATCCGGACGCAACCGCCCGCACGATCATGGATGGATGGCTATGCACCGGCGATCTTGGCCGTATAGACGAGGACGGCTTCTTGCATATTACCGGCCGGAAGAAGGACATCATCATTACCTCGGGCGGAAAGAACATCTCGCCCGCCAATTTGGAAATGGAGCTTGCCGGCTTGCCGCTGATCGACAACGCGATTGTTTGCGGCGACCGCCGCCCGTATCTTGTCGCACTCCTTACCCTAAACGCAGGTGCCGTTTCGAAATTCGCAAGTCGACAGGGCACCGCTCCAACCGATTCCAGGCTTGGAGAAGCGGTCCGCGAGGAAATTCAGACAGGCATAGACAAGATCAATGCGCGGCATTCCAGGGCTGAAACGATCCGCCGTTTTGCGATCTTGCCGCAGCCGTTTTCCATTGAGAGCGGTGAGCTGACCCCAACCCTGAAGATTAAGCGATCCGCGGTCTTGAAGAAGCTGGAGACGCTGATAGAAGAGCTTTATAATCAAGACCCTAGAATTTAGCGTTGGCTTAGCAGGTGCGCGCTCAAGGCAGCGCATTGCGGTGCACCAAGGTTTGGCTTGTTTGTCCGTAACCAGGTCATAAAGCTAATACGGGTTCCAGGTCTCGCCAGATTGACCATCGGACGCGATATCTCGGACTCGATGAGCTACCTGTATACGGCGCGCAGTAGGGGGGTATCGAGCGTCGATATCAAACTCCGAGGTGCCGATGCAAAATATCCGGTTGAGATTGCACGTCTTGCTCCGATGCTTCTTGAATGATATGGCCGTTGTTAATAAAGTAGAAGCGTTGGCACAGAGCCAGCGCCGCCGCCAGATTCTGTTCCACGAGCAGGATCGTTAGCCCTAATTCCCTAAGCTGACGGCAGGTTTGGACGAGATCGCGTACGATTACGGGTGCCAGTCCCTCAAAAGGCTCATCCAAAAGAATAATCCTGGGATTTCGAACGAGCGCTCGCCCTATGGCGAGCATTTGCTGCTCGCCCCCTGAAAGATCCGTCCCGCGACTCTTCCGCCGTTCTTTGAGACGGGGAAAGATTTCGTAAACGCGGGCGAGCGGCCACCGTTCCGGCGCCGTAAGCCCCGCCAAGATCAGATTTTCCTCGACGTTCAAACTGCCGAAAATTCGGCGGTTCTCATGGACAAGCTGGACGCCTTGCTTTGCTATGACGTGTGATGGGCGGCCAGCAAGATCGCGCGCGTCGACGGTGACAGAGCCGGAGCGCGGCCGGACAACGCCCATGACGCTTTTCAGCGTGGTGCTCTTGCCGGCCCCGTTCCGGCCAAGAAGAGCAACGGCTTCGTTCTTTTCAACGCGCAAGGAAACATCGAAAAGGATGTGGCTGTCGCCGTAATAGCTATTGATGTTTTTCACTTTGAGAAGGCTCATGCGGGCGCCATGCCTCCGAGATAGGCCTCCTGAACGAGGCCGTTTCCTTGAACTTGCTCCGGAGTGCCTTGGATGAGTATCCGGCCTTCATGAAGAACGGTTATTTTTTCGGCGAGTTCAAAGATGGCATCCATGTCGTGCTCTATAACAACGAGCGTTCTGCCGCGCCGGATCGCCTTTAGCAGCTGGATCGTTTCTCTTCTTTCCGTTGGGCTCATTCCCGCGAGCGGCTCATCGAGAAGGAGAAGGCTCGGCGAGATTCCAAGGGCGAGTCCGATCTCAAGACGGCGCTTCTCGCCATAGGCAAGCGATGCGACCGCTGCATGCGCCCTTTCCTTGAGGTGCATGAGTTCAAGAATGTATGCAACCTGCTCCTCAAGATGCGGAACCCTCGATGGACTGCCAAGTATATCCATGCGGAAGCTGCCGCGCGCCTTGGCGAGTGCCGCGATAGTAAGGTTTTCGCGAACGGTCAGGCCGGTGAAAAGCTGGTTGACCTGATAGCTCTTTGTGAGACCGAGCTGGCAGACCCGAGTGACACTCAGCCCCGTGATATCCCGCCCTTCGAAAACGATGCTGCCGGAAGTTGGCTTAACCTCGCAAGTCAGCATTTTGAAGAAGGTGGACTTTCCCGCTCCGTTCGGGCCAATAACAGCTCGAAGCTCGCCGCGCGCGACACTGAAGTTGATGTCCTGATTGGCGGTCAGTCCGCCATAGCGTTTGCTTAAGTGCTTGGCCTCAAGCACAGGTCCGCTGAAACTGGCGGCGCGTCCAACCATGGGCAGTGGGCTTAGGGTTCCATTCATCTGCTCATCGGTAAAAATAACGGGGCCAACGGCGTTGTCTGCCGCCTTGCCTAAAAAGTCTTTCTTGAAAGTGTAAGCGAGCATATCGCGTATCGCGCCAACGATCCCGTGCCGGAGGAAGCAGACGAGGAGCACGAAGACGATGCCAAGCGCGAGTTTCCAAGAGGCGCCCAAGCCAAGCGTGCCTTGAAGAAAATCTTGCAGATAGAGCCATACGGCCGCGCCAGCCAGTGGACCGATCAGGGTCCCCGGGCCGCCTATGACGGTCTGAATCACCACCTGCCCGGACGTATCGAAGGTAAAAGCATCAGGCGGCATGTAACCCTGGAGAATACCCAAAAGGCCGCCTGCAAAGCCAGCATATGCGGCAGCAATGACGAATACGAGAAGCTTGTAGTGATGAATATTGTGGCCTGTCGCAGCTGCTCTTACGGGATTATCGCGAATAGCCGCAAGGATGCACCCGGCCGGCGAACGGACGATGCGCCTCGCTATCATGATGCCGATCATGTAGCAAACCGCCATGAACGCATACATCGACCAGGTGCTTTTGACCTCGATCGTCGTAAATCCGAGGTGAAATATGGGCTCGGGCACCCCCGGAAGACCGTTTTCCCCTCCGGTGTAATCCGATAGAGGCGAGTTTTCGATGAAGAAAAAAACTTCCGCGATTGCTACCGTTATCATGGTGAAGTAGATGCCTGTGCGGCGAAGTGCGATAAGGCCAACAAGAGCGCCTGTAGTTGCGGCTGCCACCATCCCAATCGATAGAGCGAAGACAACATTCGAAAAGCCCATCGCAGTGCACAAATAAGCCGCAACGAAGCCGCCCGTGCCGAAGAATGCCGCTTGGCCAAACGAGAGAAGGCCCGTGTATCCGAATAGCAAGTCGAAGCCGATGCCGAAAAGGCCGAATACAAGGATCCGGCTCATGGTTTCCGGAACGAAACCAAGATAGGGGAGGATGAAAGGAGCAAAAGCAAGAGCTGCGGCCGTTAGCAGGTCGGGCACCCAGGTCCGGGCAATGGGATACCTGCCGGCCATGATTAGCTTCGACCTTCCGCCCCGAGGAGCCCGCGCGGCCGGACCACAAGGACAAGCGTCATTACCGCGAAAAGCATGGCGTAGGAATAGCTTGGATCGATCATCGAGGTGAGGCTCAGGATCTCGCCGGCAATCAATCCGCCAAGCACAGCACCAGGGAAAGAACCCACGCCGCCAATCACGATCACCACGAAGGTCTGAATGAGAATGGCGTTGCCGGCGTCAGGCGTTATGGGGGCTACGGGAACGTTGACCGCGCCCGCGAAGCCAGCGGCCATGGCACCGATGCCGAAGACGAGCATGAAAACGCGGTCGACGTCGATGCCAAGCGAGTCCACCATCCCGGCATCCTCTATTCCTGCCCTGACGATCATGCCGAGCCGGGTCCGGTAGAGGACAAGCCAAAGCGCGATAAGGGCGGCGGCGACAATGCCGATAAGCGCAAGCCGGTAGGTTGGATAGAACAAAAAGCCTATGCGCGTGATCCCGGAGGCCCAAGGCGGCGCTGGTATCGATTTTGAGAGGCTGCCGAAAAAGAAGCGGACCGTCTCGACATAGCAAATTCCCAGGCCAAATGTGACCAGGATCTGATCTTCCGGAGGGCGGCTATAAAAGTGCCGGATCACTACGCGCTCCATGACCAGGCCGGCAAGCATCATGAAGAAGCTTCCTGCCGCGACCGCGGCCACATAGGAATGTGTGTATTGATAGGCGGCGTATCCGGCATAGCCGCCCATCATGAACATCGCGCCGTGCGCTAGGTTGAGCACACCCAGAGTTCCGTAGATGATCGTCAGGCCGGAACTGATGAGCGCGAGCAGCGCGCCCAGAACCAGCCCGTTGAACATCTGCGAAACGAAGTTAGCCCAGCTAAGCACTTAACACACCGCGCGCCGGAGCCATCCGCTCCAAAGATTAGGTGTAGCTGCCGAGGTTACAGCCAAATGCGGCAGGAGGCTGCATCAGCGGGCCGCCCGGAACGACTTCGACCACTTCATAGAAATCTTCGGGGTTTCTCATCTCGCTTGGCTTTTTGCCGCGGGTTACGATGACCGGGCGGACCAGCTGGTGATCTTCGGCCCGGAAGTGTACCGGACCCACTGTAGACTGGACTACGTAGCCGGCCTCGTAGGCTTTGATGATGTCGGGCGGATAAAACGTATTGGCCCGGTCAAGTGCGTCGGCCCACATGGCAAGCTGCATATAGCCGCAGTTCGCGCCCCATTCGGGATAGTAGTTATATCTCGCCTTGAACGCCTCGTTGAACAGCTTCGCGAGCGGGAACTTGTCCTCAAGGGTCCACCAATAGTCTGTGGCGGCGAACACACCCTGCATAGTGCCTGCGCCAACTTCCTTGGCGAGGAACGGTGTGTTGTAGGGAACGACGAGCGTCATGTTGTCGAGGATGCCGAAGTCCTTCGCCTGCTTGATCGACAGCACAGCGTCGCGGCCAAAGTTGATATTGACGACAACATTCGCGCCGCTGTTGGCGACGTTAAGCAGGTAGGATGAAAAGTCTGTCGTCCCCAGCGGCGAGAGCTGATTTGTGACCGCCGTCCAGCCGCCGGCCCGCATAGCTTTTTCGACGGACTGCCGGACTGTATGCCCATAAGTGTAGTCGGGAGTGAGGAAGGCAACCTTCTTGTCCCTTCCAAGATTTTTTATGAGCACTGGCACGATGGCATTTGCAGCCGTTTCCGCATAGAAGCATTCACGGAAAGAGTAACGGACGCAGTCTTTGCCCGTTGTGTCGTTCGAGCCGGAAATACCTGGCAGATAAAGCACTTTTTCGCGTTCGGCGTACTTGTTGTTGGCGACCGCCTCGGCGCTCGAAACGCATCCGGTCACAAGGATTGCCTTGTCGTCGCTGACGAACCGGGCAAAGTTCTGAACCGCCATATTCGGTTTCGCCTCGCTATCCGCAATACCGAATTTCACCTCTTTGCCGAGCACGCGCTTCTTGATGTTGGGCGAGATTTTGCTCATGAGTTCGCTACCGCCATTCAGATGTTCAATGGCGAGTTCATAGCCCTTTATGAGGTCTTCACCGGCTGCGGCATAGGTTCCGGTGCGCGGCACGGTAATGCCGACAAAAACGGATCGCCCTTCCACTCCCGCGGGATATGTCCCGACGGCGGGATGGTCTTCCGCGAATGCATGATTTATAAGTCCGCTTGAAAGAAGGGCCCCGCCGGCCAGACCCGCTCCCGCACGCAGCAAGGCGCGCCTCGATACACCGTTCCTCCTGTTGTAATTGTTGCCGTCGGGCCGTGACATGGGACTCCTCCTTTGAAGTTCGGCGCAATCCCAAGGCAATTGCAGAGGAAAATTTTCCTGCAGTAAAAGATGCCGGGAAAGCACGCCGTCTTCGGTACACTCATAGGAAGTTGAACGCTTCAACTGGAACCGTAGTTTTTGAAAAAGTTCCAGCCAGGAGGGGCTGTTATCACTAAAGGATGAGCGGGAGCTTCCGCAATCGTCCTGGCGGCACAGCCGGCCCGCTAGGCCAGCGGACTGGATCAACCGGTAAGGACGGCAACCTGTTTCACGCCAGTGCAGAGAGCATTCCCCTCGCCTTTGGCCGCACTCTTATTGCAGTTCATCCTTAAGTTCCGTCTGGTTGATATGAACAAACCAAATTCAAAACCCCCTTCTTCGGCAACGGGTCGTCTGTCACGAGTAAAGCCGGTCCAAACGGCTTTGTGCAACTGTATCAGAGGAAGGAGCGGATCTTCGCGCACAGCTTCCAACCCGCCGCAAGTCCAAAGGCGCTGACGCGCACCGGCCGGGAAATCCGGCGCTGGGCGCTACATCATCGCAGCGACAAGTCCTTGACTGACCTCGCGGATATTTACAATCCCGTCATTCGAGGTTGGATCGTCTATGACGGCAACTTCTACCGGACGCAATTGCGTCCTACGAGTTATACAAAAGCGGACATCGATCCACACGCTACCGGCGGCGCGGAAAGCATCGCCGGCCATGTCTACTAATTGAGGTATCGCGCCAAGGCTTGAGGTGCGTCACGGCGAGAATTTCTTTCGGCTTACAGGCTATTCCCGACGTTCGCGAATTCCGAACCGGCGAGGATGCCCCGAACCTGTCTTCGCCTTGCTCGCGGAAGGCAGCGCCTTGCAACTGATGAGGCAGCCGCCAAACCATTCTGCTTACTTTAGCTTAGCTAATCCAAGTTACAGACATCACAACGTAATGCTTATGACATCTGTACCTATGTCGTAATTAATGGTGCACAGATAACAACAGACTGCCTAAAGAGCGGGCACAAACACGAGCGTTAGCTTATCTCTTTACTGTTATTCACGTTTTATTGAACGGTGAAGCTGCTGCACATTAAAGTCTTGCCGCCGAAACATTGTGCATTTGGCACGGCGGTTGCTCTTTAAGCTGCAAGAGTGCTCCAAGCCAGCAAAGGCTCGCAAATCTGGAGGAATTCATGCCCGCGGTAGACTTCGCCCCGCATAAAAAAGGTGATTATCTCGTCGACTACGAAGAGAAGGTTTTCGAAGATGTAAAGGCCGAACCCGGTGAGAAGGCCCTCGTCACCTTTCATACGGTTGCCTTCGAAGGCTCGATCGGTTTTGTCAACCTTCTCCAGGCAACCCGCCTTCTGCGCAAAGGCTTCGAAACCAGCATCCTGCTTTATGGTCCTGGCGTGACGCTCGGGGTCATGCGCGGTTTTCCGAAGCTCGGCGACGAAGCGTTCCCCGGTGAGCAAAACTTCAACAACACGCTCGTGAAATTCATGGGTGAAGGTGGAAAGGTTTATGCCTGCCGTTTCGCGCTGCAAGCGCTCTATGGCCACGGTGAGCCCTCGCTCATTCCCGGCATCCGGCCTATCCATCCGCTCGACGTGCTCGACCTCATTCTCCTTCACCGCAGGGATAACGCCTTCATGATCCATACCTGGACGGTTTGATACTTCAGCAAAGTCAAAGGTGAATGCCATGTCCGCCAAGTCCACCATTTATGCCGCGGCCGTGCAGATATCGCCGGATCTCGAAACGCCCGGAGGAACGCTCTCCAAAGTGCTCGACGCAATCGGCGAAGCTTCGTCGAAAGGCGCTGAGCTTATCGTCTTTCCGGAGACCTTTATACCTTGGTATCCGTATTTCTCCTTCGTGCATCCTCCCGCCGCGACCGGAGCGGAGCATTTGCGGCTCTATGAGCACGCAGTAGCCGTTCCCGGCCCAGTCACTGAAACCGTGGGGACTGCCGCCCGTAAGCACAATGCCGTGGTGGTTCTTGGCGTCAACGAGCGGGACCACGGCTCGCTGTACAACACCCAGCTCATTTTCGATGCGGACGGCAAGCTCCTCCTCAAGCGGCGCAAGATTACACCGACGTTCCACGAGCGCATGATCTGGGGCCAGGGCGATGGCTCCGGACTGCGCGTGGTGGAAACGGCCGTGGGCCGCGTGGGGGCGCTCGCCTGCTGGGAGCATTACAACCCGCTCGCCCGCTACGCGCTCATGGCGCAGCATGAAGAAATCCATGTTGGGCAATTCCCGGGTTCCATGGTGGGCCAGATCTTCGCCGATCAGATTGAGGTGACGATGCGTCACCATGCGCTCGAGTCGGGCTGCTTCGTCGTCAACGCCACCGGATGGCTAACCGAGGCTCAGATCGGTAAGATTTCTCCGGACGAAAAGCTGCGCCGAGCGCTCCAGGGCGGCTGCATGACCGCGATCATCTCGCCAGACGGGGCGCACATCGTGCCGCCTCTCACCGGGGGCGAAGGCATTCTTATCGCCAAGCTCGACATGGGGTTGATCCTAAAGCGAAAGCGCATGATGGACTCGGTGGGCCACTACGCGAGGCCCGAAATCCTGAAATTGGCGCTCGATGACCGTCCAGCCATACCCATGCAGGCCGTGACGGCGCAGCAGCGCCCTACTCAATCCGAAGTTCCAGCAAGCGGAAGTCACGGCCATGAGGACCACGGCATCGATGCCAGCGGAGATGCTCATCAACGAGTTGCAGTCCTACGGACTGCGGCTCTCTGATCCTTCTGCCGGCGCGGAAAGCCGCCAGGGTGGCGCCGGTCCATCGGACCACAAGGCGCTGACTGTCAACGGCGCGACCTTCATGGCCCCGGTGCATAATGCGCCCGCGCGTGAAAGCCCCTATCTTGCTGCAAGGCCCGATGCCGAGGGGCGAAGCCGGCTCCTAAAGAACGGCACGCCGGTGGCGGACGTTCAATTCCCCGCGCAGCCGCGCTTCTACAGCCTATCGACCGCGGACGGCATTCCCTATTGGAAGATTGCCGTACTGCACGGCCGCGATGTTCTCGCTACGACCATTTTACAGTCATGCATCCGCTATAAGAGCCGGACAAAGACCTGCCAGTTCTGCGCCATCGGTCAGTCACTGGCTGCGGGACGAACTATTGAGCGAAAATCGCCGCAGCAGCTCGCGGAGGTCGCGAAAGCTGCGGTGGAACTCGATGGCGTCACGCACATGGTGATGACAACGGGCACGCCGCCGGGAAAGGACCGCGGAGCGGCGATTCTCGCTGAGAGCGCCGCTGCGGTGAAAGCTGCCGTCAGCCTGCCCATCCAGGCGCAATGCGAGCCGCCCGGCAGCGACATTTGGTTCGCCCGTATGAAGCAAGCGGGGGTCGATAGCCTCGGCATGCACATCGAGGCCGTCACTCCGGCGGTGCGCGCACGCATCATGCCAGGTAAAGCCCAGGTACCGCTGGCGCGCTATTTCGCGGCTTTTGCGACCGCTGTCCCCATCTTCGGCAGAGGCCAGGTTTCGACCTACATACTCGCTGGGCTCGGCGACACCAAAGAGGCCATCCTCGACGTGAGTCAAAAGCTGATCGCGCTTGGCGTGTATCCCTTCGTGGTGCCCTTCGTGCCGATCTCTGGCACACCACTCGAAAACCACCCAGCGCCGCCGCCCTCGTTCATACACGAAATCCTGCAGCCACTTTCACAGATGCTCCACCAAGCGGACCTGAAGGCGGCGGACATCAAGGCGGGGTGCGGCAAATGCGGAGCCTGTTCAGCTCTCTCCGCTTACGAGAGGAGTGCGGTGGCGTGATCCTTGAAGTCTTCTCCGGCTCTGCGGCTCCGTTCATTCCAAGCGAGTATCTCGTTAAGTTCGCGACCGAGACTTGGGAGCGGCGCGAGGCTGTACTTTTACGCCGGGCGGTCTTTTGCCAGGAGCAGGGGATATTCGGCGAAAGCGATCGCGATGAGATCGACGGCATCGCGCTTCCGATTGTCGCGCTATCCTTTCTAGGCGTGGCGAGTGACGAGGTCGTCGGCACGGTCCGCATTCACGAGGCACGGCCGGGTGTTTGGTGGGGCTCGCGCCTCGCGGTCGCGGCCCCGTATCGACGCGTGGGCGATATTGGCGCCGGATTGATCCGCTTTGCGGTGTCTTCTGCGCGGGCACGAGGTTGCAGCCAGTTCCTTGCCAACGTGCAAAGCCAGAATGCGCCGCTATTCCGCAAGATGCATTGGCAGACGCTTGAAGAGGTTGAGATTATGGGCCGGTCCCATCACCACATGCAGGCCGACCTCAGCAAATATCCGCCGGTATCCGAAGCCGGCGCCGAGTTTCTTTCGCTCCCGCGAAAGGCAGCGGCATGATTGGCGCCGGTGCACTTCGAGAAATCGCGAAGCGCCTGCGCGAGAGCAGCAGTTTTGCAGCCAAGCGCGATATCGCTTCCGTTGTCTCAAGGCTGGGCTGCGAAGCGGCTACGTCGGTTGGGGACGATTGCGCGGCGATCCCCGACGGCGATGGCTATCTCCTCTTTGCCATGGAAGGCTTCATGAACAAATTCGTGGAGACGGACCCATGGTTCGCGGGCTGGTGCGGCGTCATGGTCAACGTCTCGGACGTTGCCGCTATGGGAGGGCGCCCGGTTGCCATCACCGATGCCGTTTGGGGCTCCGGAGATGAAGGCGTCAAGCCCATTCTTGAGGGCTTGCGCGCGGCTTCGGCAGCCTTTGGCGTGCCTGTCGTTGGCGGTCACACCAACTTGCGCTGCGACCGGGGCCAGTTCTCCGCCGCAATCCTCGGACGCGCCAAACGGTTGCTGACAAGCTTCGATGCGAAACCCGGCGACCGGCTCGTCGCGGCTATCGATCTGCGCGGCAGATTCCGCGAGCCATTCTCCAACTGGGATGCGGCCACGGAGGCCCCGGCAGTGCGGCTTCGCACCGATCTCGGCTTGCTCCCCCAAATCTCAGAAGCCGGATATTGCATGGCCGCGAAGGACATCAGCCAGGGGGGCATAATCGGCACGGCTCTGATGCTAGCAGAATGCTCCGCCACAGGCATGAGAATCGACATCGCAGCAATTCCAAAGCCCGCGTCCGTGCCGCTGGAACGATGGCTACAAACATTCCCGAGCTTCGGTTATCTCCTCAGCCTCCCGCCTCAAAATGTCCGCGCCGTCCTCAAGATATTTCAGGATCGCGGCATCGCCTCGGCTGAGATTGGCATGGTGACGGGCGGTAGGGAGATCTCGATCGCAAACGGCGCCGAGGCCGTAACGGTCTGGGATCTCTCCAAGGAACCGTTTACCGGCTGCGCTGTGTCAGAGGCGCTCGCATGATGCCGCAACGGAAACTTCGCATCGCCATTCTTACGCATTCGACAAATCCTCGCGGCGGTGTCGTTCACGCGTTAGCCCTTGGTGAAGCGCTGGAGGACCTTGGCCATCGCGTTACCGTTCATGCGCCGGACGCCCAGGGGACGGGCTTTTTCCGCGAGCCGCGCTGCCGTACGGTGTTAGTGCCGGCTTCCCCCGCTGGAAGCAGCACAGCAGAAATGGTCGAGAGCCGCATTGCGGACTATCTGAGATATTTTGAGCTGACAGAAAATCGCCGCTTCGATGTTTGGCATGCCCAGGATGGGATTTCCGGGAACGCTCTGGCGACGATGAAAGAGCGGAAGCTTATTCCCGCTTTCGCGCAGACAGTCCATCATATCGATTCCTTCGCGGACCCCCGTTTACTCGCCCTGCAAGCACGCGCCATCCTCGCGGCAGATCATCTTTTCGCCGTGAGCGGACTTTGGCGCGACACCATCGACCGCGAATTCGGCAGGCGCTCCACCGTCACCGGAAATGGCGTGGACCGGGTTCAATTTTCTCCGGCAAAGGATCGGACGGATGCGAAGCTTGCCAAGCTTTTGCCACGGGAAAAGCCCCTATTTCTCGCGATCGGAGGGATAGAACAACGCAAGAATTCGATCCGGCTATTGGAAGCCTTTGTCCGCCTTCGCACTCTGCTTCCCAACGCGCGTCTTGTCATTGCAGGCGGTGCATCCCTTCTCGATCATTCCTTCTATCAAGAACGGTTTGGATCCGCGCTCGCGCAAAGCGCCTTGCCGCGGCGCGCTCTCACGATACTTGGCCCCATGCGTCAAGAGCTGATGCCTGCACTCTACCGAAGCGCCGATGCTTTAGTCTTTCCGTCGGTGAAGGAGGGATTTGGCCTGGTGGTTCTTGAAGCGATGGCCAGCGGGCTGCCGGTAATTACCTCGCACATAGCACCCTTTACAGAATATCTCGCGGAGGGAGACGTATTGTGGTGCGATCCTGCGGATGCAGGTTCCATCGAAGAGGCGATGATGATGGCGCTCGAACTGCCAAGGCGCAGAACCTTGAGTGAGCGCGGGCTTAGGATTGCCGGCCGGCACAGCTGGCTTGAAACGGCCCGGCGGCACCTCCCCGTTTACGATAGGCTTCTGGAGCCGTGCAATGCCTAAGCGCTGCTACTCGTCGTTGTCCTTTGCGGGAGTATGGCAAGAACAGGGGACGGAAAAATGAGCTACCTGACCACACTTGCCCATTACGATGTTGTGGTCATCGGAGGCGGCCAGGCTGGCCTCGCCATGAGCTATCATCTCAAGGCGCGGAATATCCAGCACGTGGTGCTTGAGAAAGAGCGTATTGGCCGCGCCTGGCGCACGCAGCGCTGGGACAGTTTCTGCCTTGTGACGCCGAATTGGCAATGCCAGCTGCCCGGTTTTCCCTACCCCGGCACAGACCCTCACGGGTTCATGCTCAAAGATCAGATTGTCGATTACGTCGAGAGCTATGCTCGAATGTTCGGCGCGCCGGTCTGGGAAGGCGTTGGCGTGAGCCGCCTGACCCGAGGTGATGACGAACGTTTTTATCTCGAAACGCAAAAAGGCGAACTCACCGCGGGCGCCGTCGTGCTGGCGGTCGGGAACTATCATCAGCCAAATATACCGGGCGCGGCGGGTCGTCTGCCCAAGAGCATTATTCAGATCCACTCCTCTCAGTATAAAAATCCCTCTCAGCTTCCGGCTGGCGGCGTGCTTGTGGCCGGCTCGGGACAATCCGGCTGCCAAATAGCCGAAGACCTTCACCTCGCAGGCCGGCAGGTTCACCTTGCCGTCGGAAGCGCGCCGCGTTGCCCGCGCTTCTATCGCGGCCGCGACGCCGTCGATTGGCTTGCCGATCTCGGGCAGTACGATCTGCCGGTCAATGAGCATCCGCTGCGCGAAGATGTACGCAAGAAGGGCAATCACTATCTCACAGGCCGAGATGGCGGGCGCGATATCGACCTGCGCAAATTTGCGATGGAAGGCATGAAGCTTTATGGCCGCTTCATCGCGGTCACAAATGGCCGGATGGTCTTCGCCGGAGACTTGGCGCAGAATCTTGACGCGGCCGACGCTGTCTACAATGGGATTTGTGTACTGATCGATAAGCACATTGCTGAGCAGAGGATAAAGGCTCCAGCCGGGCGCCATTACGAACCCGTCTGGACTCCCGAAAGGCTTGTGCTAGAGGCCGACCCTATTTGCCTCGGCATTACCAGCATCGTATGGAGCACCGGCTTCCGGGCCAGTTACGATTGGGTCGAATTGCCGGTCTTCGACGGCGCCGGATATCCCCTGCATGAGAGAGGCGTGACGGAGGTGCCCGGCCTGTACGTGCTCGGGCTGCCGTGGCTTTATACCTGGGGTTCCGGACGCTTTCTTGGCGTAGGGCGGGACGCGGCGTTCCTCGCGAGCCGGATCGAAGAGCGCAAGCAGGCCGCCGCAACGGATCGGTGCTCCCTTGGGCCGGTCAGGCCAACCGCCATTGCAACCTGGTTTTAAGGGAATGCCCTTTGTCTGCCTGCTCTAACGCATAAGGGCCTAGCGGGTTGGACGCACACCCGCCACGGGTGATTTTGGAAGTGCAAAAGCGTAGCTTATGGCCCGAACCGCTGGTTTTTGCTGCTGCAACAAATACATTGCCAATGTGAGGGATAGCGGCCTCGCCGGAATCGTGCACCATTCGCTCGAGGTTGACCCACAGCGGGCTGCGAACCAGGTGTGGTCTTACGATTTTGTGTTCGATTGGTGTGCGAACGGGCAGCAACTCAAATTCCTCACTGTCAGCGACGAGTGGACGAAGGAGGGCCTTGCCATCGAGGTGGACGGGCGCGCTTAAATCCCGAATGGCCAAGGCTTCGACACAAACATGGTGCAGCGCAGCAAAAATTGTTGCAATGCAAAATGCTTGGTCTAGATTAACAACGAACTCGGGCTGCCTGCATCTTGAAAACGAAGTGCTACACCAAGGAGAACACCATGATAGCGAAAACTCTTCCGGAAATGCCTCAAGCAGTGCGCGAACTCGCGGCAAGAAACCTCGACCAGGCTCAAGCAGTTTGTACCCAGCTGATGGACGCTGCGCGTAAGGCGCAGGAGACCATAAAGACGATGATCCCAGCGAACGCGATGCTAGA
Source organism: Rhodomicrobium sp. (assembly GCA_052148445.1). Taxonomy (GTDB): domain Bacteria; phylum Pseudomonadota; class Alphaproteobacteria; order Rhizobiales; family Rhodomicrobiaceae; genus Rhodomicrobium. The sequence continues at coordinate 398 of JBKQIH010000112.1, read as the reverse complement.
GGGAATAAGTGGCGTTCAAGAGCGGGCCATGAAGTTCGCTGAGCAGAACATTGGCGCGAGTTTCTCGCTGGCTAGAGAGCTTAGCCAAGCTGCAGACCTCACAGAGATGCTGCAAATTCAAAACAAGCATGCGCAGCAGCAGCTGCATGCTTATTCGGCGCAGGCGCAGGAGTTTATGTCCGCGTCGAAGTAATTTCCTCTAAGCGGACATCGCAAAACCCGCCAGCTTCGATGATCGATGCTCGAGCATTAGACTCCATCACATTGGGGCTTAATGCTCGAGTGGGCATAGGTTACGCCAGACGGTGCCGGAATAGCCGGCGCGAACTACCGCCGGTGGCAAAGTCCGTATTTCGTTATTTGTTTGCGGGCGGTTCGCTTTTGGCCCGTAGTGTGAA
>JBKQIH010000111.1:0-18594 GCA_052148445.1 Rhodomicrobium sp. | reverse complement strand
CGGCCTTGAAGTCGAAGGCATCGAGGATCCGGCGGCGAAACTGAAAGATTTCACCATCGCGCGGGTGCTGGAGGCCGAGCCGCACCCGAACGCGGATAAGCTGCGCGTCTGCAAGGTGGAGACGGGCGCCGGCGTGGTGCAGGTGGTGTGCGGCGCGCCGAACGCTCGCAAGGGCCTGATCGGCGTGTTCGCGGCGCCGGGCGTGCATGTGCCGGGCCTCAACGTCACGCTCGGCAAGGCCACGATCCGGGGCGTCGATTCGGCCGGCATGCTGTGCTCCGAGCGCGAGCTGGAACTCTCTACCGAGCATAGCGGTATCATCGAGCTGCCGCAGAGCATGAAGGCGCACGTGGGCGAGCGCTTCGTGGATGCGATGGAGCTGAACGATCCCGTCATCGACATCGCCATCACGCCGAACCGCCCCGATTGCCTGGGCGTTCGCGGCGTGGCGCGCGATCTGGCGGCGGCCGGGCTCGGCAAGCTGAAGCAGGTGAGCCATGGCTATGCGGGCGAAGGCAAGTTCGATTGCCCGATCCCAATCAAGCTGCAATTTCCGAAAGGCTCCGAAAGCGCCTGCCCGGTTTTCGCCGGCCGGGTTATCCGCGGCGCCGGCGTTGGCCCCTCGCCCGAATGGATGCAGCGCCGGCTGCGCGCGATCGGGCTGCGTCCGATCAACGCGGCGGTGGACGTGACGAACTACGTTTCCATCGACCGCGCCCGCCCGCTCCACGTCTACGACGCGAACAAGCTTCACGCGCCGATCATGGCGCGGCTCGGCAAAAAAGGCGAAAGCTTCGCGGCGCTCGACGGCAAGACCTACGAGGTAGACGAGACCATGTGCGTGATCGCCGATAAGGCGCACGTGCTCGGCCTTGGCGGCGTGATGGGCGGAGAGGCGACCGGCACCACGAAGGCCACGACCTCGATTTTCATCGAAAGCGCCTATTTCGATCCGGCCCGCACCGCCGCGACCGGCCGCAAGACCGGCATCAACTCCGACGCACGCTACCGCTTCGAGCGCGGCATCGATCCGCAGTCGGAGATGGAGGGACTGAATCTCGCGACCAAGATGATCCTCGACTTTTGCGGCGGCGAGGCGAGCACGGCTGTGGTGGCCGGGCACGAGCCGGATGGCAGGGGCGCAATCCGCTTCGATCCCGCCCGCGTGCAAAAACTTTCCGGCGCGAAATTCACCAATACCGAGATCGTCTCCACGCTGAAAAAGCTCGGCTTCCGGATCGAGGGCAAAGCGCCCGCGCTGACCGTTACGCCGCCCTCCTGGCGCCCGGACATCCATGGCGCCGCCGATCTCGTCGAGGAGGCCGTCCGCCTTTCCGGCGCGGAACGGATACCGTCAACGCCGCTGCCCCGCGATCCAGGCGTCGCCAAGGCGGTGCTCACGGCCAGCCAAAAGCGCGTGCTGAGCGCCCGCCGCACCCTTGCCGCGCGCGGGCTCGTCGAGGCCGTGACCTGGTCGTTCGTGCCCGAGGCGCATGCGCGCCACTTCGGCGGCGGCGCTCCCGGTTTGCGGCTCGCCAACCCCATCTCCAGCGAAATGACCGACATGCGGCCGAACCTGCTTCCCGGCCTCATTGCCGCCGCGCGCGCCAACGCCAATCGCGGCTTCCAGGATGGTGCGCTGTTCGAGGTAGGCCAAGTTTTTCAAGGAGAAGCGCCCGAGGATCAAAGCAACGTCGCGGGTGGCATACGCACCGGCACGGCGCACCTGGCCGGCGGCGGAAGGCATTGGGACGCTGCAGCTAAGGCCGTCGATGTCTTCGACGCCAAGGCCGATGCTCTTGCGGTGCTGGCAACGCTTGGCCTCGATGGCGGCAAAGCGCAAGCCGCGCGGAATGCGCCTGCCTGGTACCATCCGGGCCGCTCGGGCACGCTGCAGCTCGGACCGAAGACGGTTCTTGCCCATTTCGGCGAGCTTCATCCCGAGACCTTGAAGGCGATGGACATCCCCGGCCCCGTCGCGGTGTTCGAGGTGTTCCTCGACGCTCTCCCCGCCCAGCGCAAGAAGGGAACGGCGAAAGGCCCGCTTGTGGCGAGCGATTTCCAGCCCGTGCAGCGCGATTTCGCCTTCCTCGCCGCCAAGGAAGTGGAGGCCGCCGCCGTCTTGAGAGCGGCGGAGGGCGCCGAGAAAGGCCTTATCTCCCAGGTGCGCATTTTCGACGTGTTCGAAGGTCAAGGCGTGCCCGAGGGCAAAAAATCGCTTGGGCTGGAGATCACACTCACCCCGTCCGGCCGCACGCTGACCGAGGCCGAGATCGAGGCGGTGTCCGCCAAGGTCGTGGCGCAGGTAAAGAAGGCGACGGGCGCGGAGCTTAGAGGCTAGAATGCTTCCGCCAACGTACAGCTATAGCCGGTATCGACGAGGGACAGAATGAAACGCCGTATTGGACTCGCCGCTTGCCTTCTCATGGCATCGTTGGCAGCAGCTTTCGCTGGAGAAAGTAATCCGTCCGCCTTTGTAGCGAGTCTTTATGGAAAGACCGCGTCATCGGGCCATCACGAGGAGCCGCTTAGTATTTTCATTGCCGAAGCGCGCGATCTCTACCTTTCTAAGCGCCTGCGCGCCGCGCTCGCCGAAATGGACAAGCGCACGCCGCAGGGCGACGCTCCCGATCTCGATTTCGACCCTGTGACCGCCGGCAACGACCCCGACGTGCGGGACCTGAAGGTGAAGACCGAAACGGAAAGCGCCGGGCGCGCCGAAATCGTTGCCGATTTCCTGTCGCATGACGATACGGAGCGCACGGTGCTGCACTATAGCCTCGTGCGCGAAGACGGCGGCTGGAAGGTCGACGATATCGCCATGAGCGGAGAGGTCAGCTGGCGCGTCAGTGAGATCGTCCGGGGCCACTAAGCCGCGCGGCTAGACGGGAAGGTGCGGGCGGCATTAAGCACACATCGAGACATAAACCCGGCGAATCAAATCGATAACACCGCGGGCAAAAAAGTGGACAAACCTTGACCGCAAAGACTGCGATTTTCTCCTTGAATAAAACACGAAGCGCCACAAACCTATTGCTTTAGGCAGGTGCGGCAGAGGCCGCATCGCCCCCCTAACTCTCTAGGAGGTGCCCTATGCCTAGACTGTTCACCGGGATCGAGCTGCCCGAGGATATCGTTGGGCGGCTGTCTATAATGCGGGCCGGACTCTCCGGCGCCCATTGGATCGATCCGGACAATTATCACATCACTATGCGCTTCGCCGGCGACATTCCCGATGCCGAGGCGAACCATTTCGCCGATGCGCTTTTGGATGTGGGCTTCGACAGCTTCGACATCGAGCTGTCCGGGCTTGGGAGCTTTGGGGGAAATAAGCCCCGGGCGATTTGGGCGGGCGTAAAACCCTCGCCTGCGCTGGAGGTTCTGCAGAAGGCCCATGAGCGCGCCGCGCGTCTTGCCGGCCTTGTTCCGGAAACGCGCAATTTCGTGCCGCATGTCACGCTGGCCCGGCTGCGCAATGTGAGCCCGTTTGCAGTCGCCGAATATCTTGCGCGCTATGGCGGATTTTTCACGGCCCCCTTCGAGGTCAGCCGTTTCGTGCTGTTTTCCTCGCGGCCCAATCAAGGCGGCGGCCCTTATCTTGTGGAGGAAGGCTATCCCTCCCGCGACATGGCATACCGGGAGGACGGCGAAGCCGCCGCTTGAGTGTTGGGAGTGCCTCAATGAGCTTCAAAGGAAGCTGCCTATGCAAGGCGGTGCAATATGAGATCGACGGGCTCGACACCCCGATCCGGCACTGCCACTGCGTAAGCTGCCGCAAAAGCCACGCCGCGGCCTTCAACAGCTCGGCAGGCGTGGCGCGCGAGCGCTTCCGCTGGATTTCGGGCGAGGACAAGCTGTCCGCCTACGAATCCTCGCCCGGAAAGCTCCGGCGCTTTTGCTCCGTGTGCGGCGCGCACATCGTGGCCGAATACAAAGATCGCCCCTACATCGTTTTGCGCGTTGCCACGCTCGACGACGATCCCGGCGCCCGTCCGGCGGAGCATATTTGGCTGGCACATTCCGTCCCCTGGCTAACGGACGGCCAAGGGGTGGCTTCTTATGAGGAGTGGCACCCGGGGCATTAAAGCACCGCACGCAGTTGGGATCACCGTCATAGCGAGCGTAGCGACGCTATCCAGGGCTAGAGTGCTTCCGGAAAAGTGTGAAGCGGTTTTCCGATAAGAAGCACGAAAAAACAAAGACCTAGAGCCCGATTTTGATTCCATCAAAAGCGGAGAGGCTCTAAGTCACCGATATTGCCTCTGGATCGCCATGGCAGCAAGAGCCGCCTCGCGATGACGCCTTAACAGCCGCCGAATTCAATGCAGCTTCACCGCCGGCCCTGAAGACCGCGACAGCTTCCGCGCCAGCGCCCGGAGCATGGCAACGCCGGTCCCGTAGAGCGCAACCTCGTGCATCAAATGCAACGACCGGTACATGAGCTTCGCGAAATATCCCTCGACAAAAAAGTTCCGCCCTATGAGGAAGCCCATAAGACTGCCAACGGCGGAGTAATCTCCGAACGAGACGAGCGAACCGAAATCGCGATAGACGAAGGGCTGTAGCGGCTTGCCCTCCAGGCGCCGGCGCATCTGGCGGACTAAATGGGCCGCCTCCTGGTGCGCAGCTTGAGCGCGCGGGGGCACCGGGTCCGAAAAGCCAGGCCTCGGGCAGGCCGCGCAATCGCCAAAAGCGAAAATATCCAGGTCCCGCGTCGTCTGCAGCGTTTGCGTAACGATAAGCTGGTTGAGCCCGTTCGTTTCCAGCCCATCGAGGTTTCTCAAAAAGTCCGGCGCCTTGATGCCCGCGGCCCAGACCACTAGCTCCGACGGTAAGAATTCGCCATCGGACAGCCGGACGCCGCTCGCGCTAACTTCGCTCACGCGCGCGCCCGTCCTGACATCGACGCCGATCTTTTTTAACAGATCGAGCGCGGCAGCCGAGACCCTCTCAGGCAGCGCCGGCAGGATGCGCGGCGCGGCTTCGATGAGGACGATTTTGATGTCCCTGTCCGGGTCGATGCGGTCGAGCCCATAGGCGACAAGCAGGCGCGCGGTCTGGTGAAGCTCCGCCGAGAGCTCGGTGCCCGTCGCGCCCGCGCCGATAATTGCAATGTGCAATTGTCCGGGTCTTACGGGTCCGGCTTGGGTCTGCGCGCGGAGGCAGGCGTTCAGAAGACGGCGGTTAAAGCGCACAGCTTGATCCGCCGTATCGAGCGGGATCGCAAACTCCGCGACACCTTTGGTGCCGAAATCGTTGGTTACGCTGCCAACGGCCATGATGAGGGTGTCATAGCGCACGCTCCGGGCCGGCGTAATTTCATGGCCTTCACCGTCGAAGGTTGCGGCGAGGCGGATTTGCTTGGCCGCCCGGTCGAGGCCCGTCATTTCGCCGAGCCGGTACTCGAAATGGCGCCAGTGCGCCTGAGCCAGGAGGTTTAACTCCTCCTCGCTGGGGTCCGTGCTGCCGGCCGCAATGGAATGGATCAGCGGCTTCCACAAATGAGTGCGGGATTTTTCGACGAGAATAATGCGCGCCCGCTGCTTTTTTCCGAGCGTTTCGCCAAGGCGCGTCGCAAGTTCAAGTCCCCCGGCCCCGCCGCCCGCCACCACGATCCTATGCGGCTCTCGCTCCCCTTGGAGCCGTCCGCCGGATGATCTGGTGGCCCAGGCACTCATTAGCCCTCATCGCGGCGCCATGCGCAACGCGCCGTCGAGGCGGATTTGCGCGCCATTCAGCATCGCGTTCTCGCAAATATGGCAGACAAGCGCGGCATATTCGGCGGGGTCGCCCAGCCGCGACGGGAACGGCACCGTGTTTTCGAGCGCGCGCCGGACTTCTTCGGGAAGGCCCGCAAGCATCGGCGTGCCGAACAGCCCTGGCAGAATGGCGTTAATGCGAATACCTTCGCGGGAGAGATCGCGCGCGATGGGCAAGATCATGGCTGCCACCCCGCCCTTGGAGGCGGCGTAGGCTACTTGGCCGATCTGCCCCTCCTCGGCGGCGATGGAGGACGTGCAGACGATGACGCCCCGCTCGCCGTCCGGCCCGATGGGATCCAGTGCCGCCATGGATGCGGCTGCACGGGAAATCATGTGGAAGGTGCCCACCAGATTGACGGCGATCACTTTCTCGAACGCAGGGAGGTCATGCGGCATCGCCAAGCCCGTCGCCTTGTCGCGGCTTATGGTTTTCTGGCCGATCACGACGCCCGCGCAGTTCACGAGAATGCGCTCCGGCCCGTTCGCTGCGCGCGCCTTGGCAAGCGCCTCGGTAACCGAAGCTTCTCCCGTCACATCGCATGCGCAATAGACCGCGCCGAGTTCCTTCGCCGCCGCTGCGCCGGCCTCGCGGTTCATATCGAAAATCGCAACCTTGCAGCCGGCCTTCGCAAGAGCGGCGGCGGTAGCGGCGCCGAGCCCGGAAGCGCCTCCGGTGACGATGGCCGCGATGTTGTTGCCTAGTTTCATAGTGCCCTCCCACCCGCGGCGTGTCCGCGATCCTCAAGCCTACCCGGCAATGAATTTAAAACCCGTTCCATAGACTGTCACCGCCGCGCTGCCCGGAAGCATGTATGGGTTCGATATGCGTACTCCGAGGACGCCATCGTAACCCGCGGCGGCAGCCTTTGTCTTGAGGAGATCGAGCGCCTGCCCCGTGACGCGGTCGAGCACCCCCTCATAGCGCCGCATATTGCCGCCAATCGCATTGGTGATCGCCTCGCGCACGTCCCGCAGCAAATTTGCCGCCAGCACCGCATTTGCGTAGATCAGCTCGCCTTCCTCGATGCGGCGTCCCGATAGGCTTTGAACCGTGTAGATTTGCATCCCCGTCTCCTACAGCATCGTACGCAAAATCGAACGCACCGTCTTCGCGAGACGGGCCTTGCCGCCGTGGCGATCCTGGAACAACCCCCGTGACTCGAGGCTTGATTGCTTCGATTCGCTCGCAATGACGATAATACCAAGTTGGCGCATGCGCCCTAACTTCGCTTTTCTTTGATAATCACTTGCGGCCGGCCGAAGATAAGCCTGCGGATCCAGGACAAGAACGTCAGCAACGCGAAGGCCGCGATGGCCAGCGAGAACCAGTAGCGCTCCCAGAAGACGCGATAATTGACAGCGCCGTCGCGTACCAGCTCCGCGTCCTTCACGATGCGGCCATAGCTGAGCATGCTCGCAGATTCGTCGCGGAGGACCATGTTCACCGCGGCAAGCTGATCGCGGCTGTTGAAGATCGCCCGCCGCATGCCTTCGCCCGACAAGTCCTGCATCAACGAAGGCGTTTCGGCGACCGCGCGTAACAGGCTCCTGGCCGCGTCCGGCTCCAAGCGCCGCTGATAATCGACAAAGGCGGCCAATTGCGAACCGTTCAGCCTGTGCGCAAACTTCTTCATCTGCTCGGCGGGCAGATTCAGAATGAAATTGCGTGCCTCGGGATCGAGAACGGCGACCCGCTCCACGACAACCTTGTCGCTCAGCGACAGGATCTTCTCCAGCTGATCGTGCGTCAAACCATCCGGAGGAAGCAGGCGATAGATGCCGTAATCCACCACGCGGGGCAGGTCCTTGCCGGCGACGGCCGCCCATCGCAGCGCTTCTTCAACCGATTTGCGGTCCGTCGCTATGGTAAGCCCGGCATCGTCGAGATCGAGGAGCGCTTTGTTCAGCGATCCGTCGCCAACGCGCGCGATGACACGGTCTTCTCCTTCGGTCCCGTAGAGAATATCGACGATCTGGCCGAGCTTGGCGAGCTGATCGAGGCGCCTGTCCGCGAGAAACGCCGCGAAGGCGGGGCTCTTTTCGGAGAGAGACAGCAGCCTCTGGTATTTCTGCTTGAAGTCGAGCCAAACCGTATAAATCCGCTCCGAGGTTTCCTGGGAGATCCGTTCGGTTTGCTGCCCGATATCGGTTTGAATGCTCTTGCCGATTTCGGTTTGAATGAGCGTTTTCGTTTCGTCCGACTTCATGCGTTCGGCGACAATCGGAAACACGCCGTCGCCGGCCTCGTAAAGATCCTTGGCGATGAGCGCGAGGCCGATAAAGCCGGCAACCGTCGAGACGATCCGGGCGGCGACCACCCCCGCCACCCGGCTACCGATGCCTTCCACCAGCGCGCCGATGACGCGGCGGGTTACAATGAGCACGATCCCGGAGATGGAACCCGCATTGTTAAGAACGAGTTCGGACGTCCCGATTTTAACCGCGGGCTGTTCCGCCTTGGCTTCGAGGTTCCTTTGGCTCTCTTGCGCGAAGACTTGCGCGATGGCGCCCCCATATCGCGATTGCAGCACGGTCTGAACGCAGGCGATAATCGGGTTCGAAACCTTGGCGGCCGCCGCCTCGATTTGCGCCCCGGCATCCTTTGCAACGCCCGTGGAAAGGTCTTCAATCGCCGATTTGAACCCCGGCGAATTATAGGCTTTATCCGCAACCGCCTTTGCGTAGCGGCTGGCCCAGGAGGTGTCCACGGTCGAGCGCGCTCGGGCGAGCCAGTTCGAGTCGGCGCGCACCGCTTCAATCGCGGCATCGACCTCGCGGTCGATCCTGGCATCGACATCGGCCTTGAACCAATATTTCGCTACCAGGGCCTGATAATCTATGGACGCAAGCTCCGTCTTCAGACTCGTCGAGGCAAGCTCGCGGATGCGGTCGCGGACATCGGTATCGGTGAGAGCGCGGCATTCATTGACGGTCACGATGGGCGCTTGCTGCGCGAAGGCAATACGGGGGGCTTGGATCAGCAGTCCCGCGACGGCGCCCCAGGTTAATGTCCAGGCGAAAAGCTTACGCATCGATGGCCCCAGGCTGCGTGGTCCAAAAATTAAGGAACGGATGAAACTGCGGATGTGCCTGCCACGCTACTTTTCTCATAACATAGCTTCGGAATCGAAAATGCGAAGTGCTCTTTTTCGCCGGCTTTATAGGCTTTCCGGACTAAGCTCCAACTCCTGCAGCAGCGCTTGCTCCCAAACCGGCCGGAAGCTGCGGCGATGATGGCACGTCACCCCGTGCAACTTCAGTGCGGCGGCATGCTCGCGGGTGCCATAGCCTTTGTTGCGCTCCCAGCCATAGACGGGAAAGCCGCAGGCGAGTTCGCGCATGATCCGGTCGCGCGTCACCTTGGCGATGATCGAGGCCGCTGCGATGGACAGCGAGAGCGCGTCTCCGCCGATAAGGGCTTCGGCCGGCATGTCGAATTTCGGATAGCGGTTGCCGTCGACGAGCACCGCCGACGGCGTGCACGCGAGATTGCGGACCGCCTCGCACATCGCCGAATGCGTCGCCTGATAGATGTTTATGCCGTCGATGGTTTCAACGCTGCAGATCCCGATCCCAACATGGGCCGCAGCCTCGATCTTCGGGAACAGGGCTTCGCGCGCCTCCGCGGTTAGCTGCTTCGAATCGTTGATCCCCGCGGGCGGTTTGCCGAAAAAGATGACGGCGGCGGCGATGACAGGCCCCGCCCAGGGCCCGCGCCCGGCTTCGTCGACGCCCGCGATCAACCCGCCATATTTGCGCTGAAGCGCCAGATCGGGGCGCCTTGTAGGTTTTGAGAATTTTGAAGCGGGTGGCATGTCCCGTTCTTGACCTGCCGCGCCGTTTCAATCAAGCCGATAAAGACCGAAAGTCACAACCTTTTTCTCAAGCTCACGCCCAGTTCGCCGGCACATCGCTCCGCTCTAAAACAAGCTGAGCTGCGTTGGGCCGGGCGCTTGGAAAAGATCGTTGCGCAAGGTTAAATGCCGCTTATCGAGGCCGTTTCGTTTCAACGCGAGCTGGAAGCGCGCCGCGATTTGCGCCGCGTAGGGGCCGGTGCCGGTCTGGCGCTCTCCAAAACGGGCGGCATAGTCCTTACCGCCCCGCGTGGAGCGCACGAGCGACATGACCCTGGCGGCCCGCTCCGGGAACGCCGTTTCGAGCCACTCCTGAAACAGCGGGCTTATTTCCAAAGGCAGGCGAAGCAGCACATAACCGGCCTCGCTGGCGCCCGCTGCCGCGGAGGCCTGCAAAATGGCCTCGATCTCGTGATCGTTGAGCGCGGGGATCAAGGGCGCCGCCAGCACCGCAACGGGCACACCTGCCGCCGAGAGCTGACGGATGGCCTCGATTCGCTTGCCGGGCGTCGATGCCCGCGGCTCCATTTTCCGCGCAAGCGTGCGGTCGAGCGTCGTGACAGACACCGAAACCTTGACGAGGCCGCGGCTAGCAAGCCGCGAGAGGATGTCGAGGTCGCGCAGAACCAGCGCGGATTTCGTCACGATTGTAGTTGGATGCCTGAAACGGTCCAGCACCTCCAAAATGGCGCGCGTAATCTTCCGTTCGCGCTCGATGGGCTGATACGCATCCGTATTGGCGCCGAGCATGATGGTGGCGGGGCGGTATCCCGGCTTGGAAAGCTCCTTTTCCAGCGCTTGCGCCGCGTTTACCTTTGCGGTGAGCTTGGTTTCGAAATCGAGCCCCGCCGAATGGCCCCAATAGGCATGGCTTGGCCGCGCGTAGCAATAAATGCAGCCATGCTCGCACCCCCGGTAAGGATTGATCGAGCGGTCGAAGCCAACATCGGGAGACGCGTTCGTGGCGATGATGGTTTTCACCGCCTCCTCGCGCACCTCGGTTTTGAACGGCTCAAGGTCCTGGAGGCTCTCCCAGCCGTCGTCGAATCGCTCTCGCCGCTCGGGCTCGAACCGCCCGGTCGCGTTCGACACCGCGCCCCGGCCGCGCCTGCGCTCCGCGTCAATCCGCTCATCCTCGCTCGCGCGTCTTGCTTCTTTCCTGGTCATAGCGCTAGAATAGTATCCGCGCGAGAACATTTAAAGAACATTCTGGCTCGTCCCTCGGCGCCTAGGTGAAGCCATGATTTCCGTCGTGATCCCTACGCGTAATGCGGCACCTTATCTGCCGGCCGCGCTGCTTTCACTGCTCGACGCCGCAATCGAAGGCCTCGTGAGCGAAGTGATCGTAGCCGATTGCGGCTCGACCGATGCCACCTTGAAGATCGCCGATGAGGCGGGTGCCACCGTGATCGCTGCCGGCTGCGGTCAGCAGCTGCTCGCAGGCGCCCAAGCCGCGCGCAAGCCCTGGCTGTTGTTTCTCAAACCTTGCGCGGCAATGGAGCAAGGCTGGGAAGCCGAGGCGCGAGCCTTCATCGCCAAGGGCGAGACCGGCGCGGCAGCGTTCCGTTTCAGGCTGGCCGGCTCCGGCATCGGCCCAAGACTTAAGGAAGCCGCCGCGGCCATCCGCGCCCGCGCCCTCCGTCTTCCCGATTGCTGCAACGGGCTTTTAATCCCCATGAAGCTTCTCGATGCTGTGGGCGCCGCTTCGGTGCCCCCCGTGGAAGAGGTCGACCTTATGCGGCGGCTTGGCCGGAGCCGCGTTTTCACGCTAAAGTCGGCCGTCATCGCGAACGCTGGGATGCGCGCGAACTAGCGGTCGAACTCTAACGCTTATTGATTCAGCGCCGTGATATCTCGATGGATATCGCACATTTTGCCCGGCACACACGTCGAGATTGGCGTTCCCTCTCCCATCCGCATCCGCTGGCGGATGCGGACACGCTGAGTTGCAAGCACCCGTGCATTTTCGAACTCTCGCCCCTCACCTGGACCGCAGGCGGTCCGGCCTCTCCCCCCATGGGAGAGGTGGAGCTGCGGCTCAATACATAACCGGGCCGGATCAATTGTACCTGGTCGAGCGGAAGTGGCGCGATTCGGAGCAGGCAGCCTTTGGGCTTGGTCTGCCCAACGGAAGTTTTCGGCCTCGCGTTATTATGAGCATCGACGCCAGTAAGGTGCGAAGAGCGCTAAGGGCATCCTCACAGAACCGGTAACAAGCATCCTTCTGGATTCATCCCCTCTTTCAAACACTCTACCGCCGTTCCCCGCGCGAGAATGGTCAGGTTGCGCGGGACGGCCGGAACAATCGGGTGGGCAGTAATTTCGGTAGTATAAAGCTGGTTCGAGACCCCGCTGCATCGTACCAAGGAGTTGGCAGCCATGTTTCAGACACGGACACTTACGCGCTACGTCGCCGCCGTCCTCATCGTGCTGGCTGCCGTCACCGCAATTCGCTGGCTTATTGTGGGCTATCGCGGAGCGCGCGGAGCGGAGACAATGCTGGTATTCTCCGGGGGTTTTCTGTGCGGCATGATTGCGATGTATATCGCCATGCATGTTTATCGCGATAATATCTGGCCGTGGCTTTCCTCAAAGTAGAAGCCGTACGCGCCGGGGTCAGCTTTTCCCGATGATTGGCCTGCCGTCTCCACATGGAGGCAAGCCAAGGTTGATCGTATGTCAAGCGCTAGCCATGACCCGTCAAGGCCGATAACAGACCAAGCGGCTTAAGAAACCTTTTTAGATCGGCACACCCGCTTTCTGATCGTTTTGCAGACTACAATGGATTGAGCCTCAGACGGAAAGGGTGGGCCACAAGCGGGCTATCGCATCATGAAAATGACCGCAAACGTCGTGGAAAAATGCTACGAATCTTGCGGATTTTTGCATTTTCGGCTGCCTGTGAATCGGAGGCTTCGCCATGAACCCAAAACTGGAAGCAACGATCGGCGACGCCTACCGCATATTCGCGCACTACGAGGTCCGGCATTCGCTTACGGTTTGCCACTGCCCTTCCTGTATGACGGTCGAGGTCGAGCATGAACTCCTCAAGACGCCCCTCCGGCAAATTTCAAGCAGCCTCCTTTCCGACTATACGAACTCGGCTCACAATTGGAATGATGGTCCGGTGGCGCGCGAGGTGCGCTATTTTCTGCCGCGCTACCTGGAGCTTATTGCCGCGAATGACCCGCCGGACAATTTGGGGTTGGACATCTGCCTTCGCCGGCTTGGCCAGACGCAATGGCGTGAAAAATGGCCCCCGGCCGAGGTTGATGTCCTGGATCGCTTCTTCGATCATTTTGCGCTGGCGTGCCTGCAAAGGCTGGATCTCGAGCAAACGCCTTCGGGCTGGTGGCAGCTTGCATTTGACTTCAAAGCCGTTCTGACACTAGCGATCACCGCAGGTGGCGACCTCAACCGCATTCTCGCTGCCTGGAATGCGGCGGAATATCCCGCCGCCGCTACCCACGCGGCAAGCCTGCGCTATGACCTTGCGGACGACGGACGAGGCCCCTATCTGTGCTCGCCTTGCCTTGAGCGCGATCATACCGAAGCCGCTTATAGAATTGGCGCGTTTCTCATGGGTCAAGATATTACGGAAAAAATCGAGGCGGCATGCTTCCTGACTACAGATGAGAACATGCAGAAGTTTTTGTCTGATGTATTATATATAAAATTGCACTCACACCCAATAACTTTTTGCCGACTGTATTGTAGCTGAACTTTTACACACACCCGAGCTTATAATGAGTGAGGGAGCAGAACCTTTCTTCGAATAGAGCGTCACCAAGCGGAAGCTCGCCTCTGGGTCAAGGGCTGGATCGGGGCCCAAGAGGACAGCATTAAGATCCGTTAGCCGACATAGCGTGCATGGGATTGCGAGAACAACGGGAGGGCCGCTCCCGACCCCCCACGACATTTAGGAATCGGGGGGGCCAAGCGTTAGCTTTTGACCACTAGACTCATCGTCCCCCTCCGCCGCTGGGATCCCGGTGGCCGCTCGCGCTCCCCTTCGTCATCCCGGGATTTTTACTGCCGCCGCCGCCCATTACGCTGCCGTGTCTGCGCGCGGGAAGACAGAAAGGAACCTCGGGAACGTTCAACCGGATCCGGTATCAATGGGCACGGTAAACGCTGAAATCCACCGCGTCGAGAAGCGCTGCCTTGGCCTCGCTCTTCGGAAACGCGTCGAGCGCTTTTTGCGCCTCGCGCCCATAGATGCGAGCGCGCTCAATCGTCTCCTCGAGGGCGTTATGCCGTCGCATCAGCGCGATCGCGCTTGCCAAATCGTCCTCGCGAATATCGCCGTCTTGCAGCGTGCGTTGCCAAAAGGCCTGCTCCTCGGCGCTGCCCCGGCGGTTCGACAGCACGACGGGCAAGGTGATCTTGCCTTCGCGGAAATCGTCGCCCACGCGCTTGCCCAGCATGGCGGCCTCGCCGGAATAATCGAGCGCATCGTCGATCAGCTGGAAAGCGAGGCCAATATTCTCGCCATAGACGCGCAGCGCCGTCTGCTCTGCGGCGCTGCGGCCTGCGATCACCCCGCCGATCTCCGAGGCAGCGGAAAACAGCGCCGCCGTCTTCGAGAAGATGACTGCGAGATACTCCTCCTCGGTGGTCGCCATGTCCTTCGAAGCCGCAAGCTGCATGACTTCGCCTTCGGCGATTACGGCTGAAGCTTCGGACAGGATTTTCAGGGCCGGCAGCGAGCCCACTTCCACCATCATGCGGAAGGCCTGTCCCAAAAGGAAGTCGCCGACGAGTACGCTCGCCTGATTGCCCCACAGAATGCGAGCGCTTTTCTTGCCCCGCCGCATGTCGCTTTCATCGACCACGTCGTCGTGAAGGAGCGTTGCGGTGTGCATGAATTCGACAGCCGCCGCCAGCCGGATATGCGAATCGCCCCGGTAGCCGCACAGCTTCGCCGCGGCAATAGTCAGCATGGGCCTCAGCCGCTTGCCGCCTGAGTTGATCAAATGCCGGGCAAGCTCGGGGATGAGATCGACATCGGATCGGGCCTGTGCGAGGATGATCGCGTTCACCTCGTCCATGTCGGCAGCCACGAGCTTAAGGAGAGGCTCCAGTGCAGCCGATGGGTCGCGGCGCTCCCCGGCTTGCATGACCAAGTTCATATTTCCTCCCCTTGCGATCTTGGGGGACCACTATGGTCCGGGCGCACTTAGCGCGTCAATCGGTGAAACACCGCTTTGCCGGACAAACCGCGTGGCTTAATGTCCAAGATGCCGTATTCAATCGAAAGGCTCGCCCGATGGCAGAATTGCTCCGCACGACCGATATTGTTCTTCTGACATATGTCAACTCATTGTTGAGCGACGCGGGCATCCCATCCATGGTTGCGGATATGCATGTAAGCGTTATCGAGGGCTCGATAGGGGCCTTCCCGCGCCGGGTGCTGATCGCCGCAGAAGATTGGGACGAAAGCGTTGCCATTCTCACCGAGGCGGGGCTTGCCGCGCATTTGGCAGCCCCGGCGCATGAGCGCGCAGGCAAATCTCTTTGAGCATCGCATGTCGTCTTGGTGCCAAGTTTTGAGTTCTATATTACTTAGCTGGAACAAAAATGAATTGAATTACGTTGTCGTAAGCGAAGCGGTTTTTACGCAGCGGAATAAACTGCGAACCTGAGGTGTTCACGATGTCATTCGAACCATTTCTGCGCGCCGCTGGCGACGGAACCTTCGAACTCTTGGTTCCGTCGGCCACCGGGGCCGTTCACGTCCTTCCTTACTGCTTCCACACTAAGGAAGATGCCGCCAGTTGGCTTGCCAGCCGCAAGGGCTGCGAGCAAATCAGGAAAATCCGCAGCCGGTACGAACGCAGAAAGCGTGCCGCCCAGCGCTACACGCCGCATAGGGAAGCAGCGCTATCCTAGAAATTGCGCATTAGCGCCGCAGCCGGCCGGTGCTTATTTACGAGCCCGCCCTTCCGTGCTATGGGCAGGGCATGTGCAGATTTGCAAGCCAATCCGCCAAGCCTTTCTTGAGCCGACGATGCGACCGCCATCGGTGACGGCTCCGCACGCGTGTTGATCTCGCCTTCGCGAGCCGCCTTTCATTCCCGTCCATCGAGGCATAAGGTTCGCGCGATGACAGCTTCCGCTGTTGAAATCAGGCTGCAAACGGCAGACGACTTCCCCGCATTAAAGCAATTGAACGAGGCGACCTTCGGGCCGGGGCGTTTTGCGCGCACGGCGTTCCGGGTGCGCGAGGGGGCGGCCGAGGAGCCGGCACTGAACCTGTGCGCAGTGCGTGACGGCGCGATCATTGGCGCGGTTCAGTTCACGCCCATCGCCATCGGCGGGCAGGAGGGCGCCTTGCTGCTCGGCCCGCTCATCATAGAGAAAGCCCATAATAATCGAGGTTATGGATTGCGGATGATGCTGGAGGGCATGGCCCGCGCGCGCGAGCTTGGGTATAAGTTCGTCATTCTCGTCGGCGATTTGCCCTATTACGCCCGGGCTGGATTTGCCGTCGCGCCCTCCGGCCGGATCCTCATGCCGGGCCCGGTGGAGCCTGCGCGGCTTCTCTACGCCGAGCTTACGGCGGGTGCCCTTGAGGCCTTTCGCGGCCCGGTGCGCGGTCTGCCTAGAGCATGATCCGCAAAAGTGGCCACCGGTTTTGCGATAAGGCTTGTCCTCGCGAAGGCGGATGTGCGCTATCTCGAGACCTGCCAGCTGTGAGGTCCGGCCACAATCGAGCGTACCACCCCTCAGCATTGGGAGAGGAAACGCTGTTGCACGGTCTGCGCCAGCATTTCGAGCCTGTACGGTGGAGCACCGTCCCTTCTCCCAGAGGGAGAAGGACAGGATGAGGGGCGGTACGCTCGATTGTGGACCGGTTACCGGGCAAGCCTTATGTTGCGTAAATGCGCGCCGGAATGCGCCTCAGCCTTCGAGCTTGGCGATGTAGCCCGGAAGAGCGAACGCGGCCTTGTGCACCTCCGGCGTGTAATAACGCGTGGCGATCCCGGCAGCATTGAACCGGTCCTCGATTGCCGCAAGCGGCGCGGCGCGCAAGCCCTGATCGGTGGCGGCCCAGGCGAGCGCGAATGGTCCGCCGAAATAGGTGGGCTGGTCCACGAGGTAGGTCGCACGATCCGCGAAAATCGAGGCGAATAGCTCCATCGTCCCCTTCAGGTGATCGGGATGGAGGAACGGCAGGCCATTTTGCGTGATGAGCACGCCCGGTTTGTTCAGGCAGCCCGCGCAACCCTCAAAGAATTCGCGCGTGAATAGCACCGCGGCCGGGCCGACAGGCTCGGTTGAGTCGACGATAATCGCATCGAATCGCTCTGAAGTTTCCGCGACATAGCGTACGCCGTCGGCGATAATCACCTCGACGCGGGGATCGTCGAATGCGCCCTGGCTGATCTCGGGCAAATGCTCCTTCGACAGTTCCAGCACAGTGCGGTCGATCTCGCACAACACCAGCC
Organism: Rhodomicrobium sp.; assembly: GCA_052148445.1. Taxonomy (GTDB): domain Bacteria; phylum Pseudomonadota; class Alphaproteobacteria; order Rhizobiales; family Rhodomicrobiaceae; genus Rhodomicrobium. Next base: position 1,527 of record JBKQIH010000111.1, on the reverse strand, counting down.
GCTCGACGCTTTTGTGCTTCAGAACCTCGCGCATAACGCCGCCATCGCCGCCGCCGATCACGAGCACACGCTTGGCACGCTCCGCGCCGAGCGAGAACATCGGCACATGCGCCATCATCTCGTGATAGATGAACTCGTCCTTGGTGGTGAGTTGCACGACCCCGTCGAGCATCATCACGCGCCCGAAGGTTGCGTTATCGAAGATGATGAGGTGCTGATGCTCCGTGCGGTTCTCGTAAAGAACGCGGTCCGCGATCATCGAGCAGCGAAAATGCGGATGCAGCGTTTCGTCAACCCAGCGTGTCATGCGATCTCTCCCGGCACCGAGCCGCGCTTGAAGGCCAAATTCTTGGAAGTCATAATCTGAACCGTTTCGCCATATTGATTTTTGGTCGTCGTTTTCAGCGTGGCGATGGCTTGGTTCGGCTTGGATCGGGATGGAGTGATATCGAGGATCTCGCACTCGACTGAAAGTTCGTCGCCGGGACGCACGGGCCTCGGCCAGGAAAGTTCTACTCCCAAGCCGATGGAGCCGCCCGCAAACGGCATGCCCCCATTTGCGAGCATGCGCATGGTGAGCCCCGCCGTATGCCAGCCGCTGGCCGCCAAGCCCTTGAAAAGCGTGGCTTTTGCGGCCTCCGGGTCGGTGTGGAAGGCTTGCGGATCGAACTGTTCCGCAAAAGCGATGATGTCCGCCTCGCCGATCTTCTCCGGTCCGGCCTTGAAGATCATCCCTGGTGCCAGATCCTCAAGATACAGTAGCTCCTTAGCCATTGGCTTTCTCCTTGCCCGGCCGCAATTGTGGGTTGGAAAGAGAACGAAGTTCCAACTCTTGGAACAATTAGGCGCGGCAAAGGCCTTGGAGCAAGACATCGCGGCCTTGTTCACAATTTTGTGCCAATTCCGGAGTTGAGGCAGGGGTAGGGCGCCCTGAACGGATCGCCCTTGGTTTTGCGCTCTGCCTAGGCGGCGAGCTTCAGCTGTACAGCCGCTTCCTGACCGCGTAGCTCTTCCTTGACGATGATCTCTTCGGGTTCGAACGCTTGCCGGATCACTTCGATTGCTAGATGGGGTTTGGCATGTCCGCACATGAATATATCGATGGCGGCGTAGCCGTACTCGGGCCAGCTATGAATCGAAATATGCGATTCCGACAGCACCGCCACCCCAGAGACTCCGCCATTCGGCGTGAAATGATGCAAATGAATATGCAGGAGCGTCGCCCCCGATACCTCGATGCACTCTCTGAAGGTTCGTTCGATGTGGCCGATGTCGTCAAGCCGCGTGCCGTTCAGCACGTCGACAAGCAGGTGCGTCCCGGCGAATTTAACGCCGTTGCGCTCGCAGAAGTAATCCTTCCGATCCTCGCCGTCCGAATGCGTGACTGCGAGAAAATGCTCTTCTTCCGTTTGGGCGGTGCTTGAACCTCGATCCAAGTCCATCCCCAATTGGAAGAGGCCGTCATGGAATGCCATATGGCGTCCTCCCCAACCAGTAGATGTCCAGATGTGAACAGGGGGGGTATTT
>JBKQIH010000110.1:0-6652 GCA_052148445.1 Rhodomicrobium sp. | reverse complement strand
TTTTCGGGGTGGCGCGGCGCGCCGCCTTCGCGTTTGTCGAGAAGAGTTGCCATCCGCGCTCGCCATCTGTTGGGTTCTCTGCAAACATATTGTCCTGGCGCCAATTTGCAAAGAGATCTCTCTTGCGCCCAAGCCGGGGGACACCATGAAGCGTGCGTTACAGATCGCCGTTGCGGCGGGCGGCATCGTTCCCGTCTCCGCAGGCCTAACCGGAATCATCCTCGGCCCTTCGATGGCGGGCGCAACCAGCCCCGGCGCCGACCTCGACAGCCATTTCCGCTACCTTTCCGGCTTGCTGCTCGGGATCGGGCTCGCCTTCTGGAGCACCATTCCCGGCATCGAACGCAAAGGCCGGATGTTCCAACTTCTTACCGCCATCGTTTTCATCGGCGGCATCGCGCGGCTTTACGGGGTCATCATCCATGGCCTGCCAGGCGCTCCGATGGTCTTCGGGCTGGGCATGGAGCTCGTCGTCACGCCGCTGCTCTGCTTGTGGCAATCGCGGCTGGCGATGCGCTAAAAATCCGATTCTCTTCATAGGATTGCGAGGAAAACTGGAGGCCATCGGCTAAAAAGGGCTCGGACGCAAGGCTCACGCAAGGTTCGAAAGGCTCCCATAAATCATGGCACCAGAGCCGGGCACTCTGCGGTGGCCCTAACCCCGGGATTGGGACCGTTCGAGTTGCGTTGAAGTTCCCAGCTCATCACCAGAGAGTCCGCGATGCCGACTGAAAATGAGCTTATCCAGACTTACAAGAAGGCAGCCGATGCCGCTCAAGCCGCGATGGTGCGCTTCCTCGGCGAATGCTTCACCGAAACCCTGCTGGTCCGCGAGCACGTGGCCAGCAACGCCTTGGCCGCACATTTGGCGGCGAAGCTGGAGAAGGACGAAAACGCAAGCGAACTGCGGGCTGTTATAATCCTGGAATTCCTCAAGACCTGGGTGGAAAGCGAAGCCGATAAGATCGCCCGTGCCCGCAAATCGCGGTTTTCCGAAAAGCGCGAGGGCAGCGAAATCTACGACGAGGCGCGGGTCGCTCTCCGCAACCGCGAGGCGGAGGAAACCCGCAAAAAGGTCGAGGCTTGGAAAGCGGCGGAGAACTCACGGCACAATGGGCCGTGGCCTGGCCGCGCCAGAGACGCCGGCACCGGCTCGCCGATGGAATTTCAAGCCGCGGCTTTCAAGGCCTAGAGCCAACATTTCCTGTCACCCTAGCCATCTTCCGCGAGGGAAGAGGGCGCGTTTTGCACGCTCCGGGAATTATACCGGATGCGTTTGATCGCTTCACCGCGCACTGGCGTCATCCCGTGCGCGGCGCAGCGCGGAGCGGTGCGTTGCCGACACGGGATCGTAAAGGGCGCCGGCATTCGGTAAGGATCCCGTGTCTGCACAGCGGGACCACGTCCCAGAGCGCGCACGGGATGACGAGGCGAAAGTCCCGGAGACAATAGCGTCAAATGCGGAGGTCACGGCAGCTTCAACAGCAAGCACCATTGGATGCGGGCCAATGTTTCGTTCATTGCCAATTTAGAAGTAATGCGGAAGCCGATAGCAAACATCAATCCGCTTAAGGCCAAAGTGGCCGCGAGCTTGAAGCTAATGCCCTCAATCGTTCCATCCTCGGGCTTGGTTTCCCAGTACAACACCGTTACGTCATCTCCGGCGCGATAGGCAAACGATGAAGACCAGTAACCTGGGCTTCCTTGATACATCTTTCCGCCCGGTAACCTATATTGATAAACTAGCTGATACTCAAGAATAGGCTTTTCGCTTTCTTTCTCTTCAACGCGAACAATTTTGCCGGGCGCACGCTGTGCATACCGTTCACGCACCTCCTCCCGGACATAGATGAAGCCGCCGAAGCAAATGAGACCAACCCCAACCCACGAGGCAATCCTGAACCCCAGGCTTACACTCTTCATTCGGGCCTTCATCTCGGGGGTGAGGCAAATGTGATCGTATCGCAACCAAACCCGAAGGCGCCAATATATATAAGTAAGCATATTGGCTAAATGTGGATAACCCGCCCGTAAGCGTCGAGCACGCTCTCGCCCATCATCTCCGACAGCGTCGGGTGCGGGAAGATTGCGGCCATCAGCTCGGCTTCGGTGGTCTCCAGCGTCTTGGCGATGCCGAAGCCCTGGATCAGCTCGGTCACTTCCGCGCCGATCATATGCGCGCCGAGCAGCTCGCCGGTCTTGGCATCGAAGATCGTCTTGACGAAGCCCTCGGGCTCGCCGAGCGCGATGGCCTTACCGTTGCCCTGATAGGGGAAACGGCCGACCTTGATCTCGCGCCCGTTCGATTTCGCTAGGGCCTCCGTCAGGCCGATCGACGCGACCTGCGGATGCGAATAGGTGCAGCCCGGAATATTCGTCACCTTCACCGGATGCACATCGTTCTTGCCCGCAATCTTCTCGACGCAGACGATGCCCTCGTGGCTAGCTTTATGCGCGAGCCAAGGTGGGCCGGCCACATCGCCGATGGCGTAAATGCCAGGCGCGGACGTGCGGCAAAATTCGTCGATGACGATGTGCGATTTCTCGATGGTAACGCCCTGCTCTTCCAGGCCGAGAAGTTCGACGTTGCCAACAATGCCAACCGCTAGGATGACGCGGCTGAACTCTTGGCTGTCCCGCTGGCCGTCTTTCAGCGCGATGGTGGCGTTGACGCTGTGGGCGCCTCTCTCAAGCTTTTCGACCTTGGCACCGGTATAGATTTTGATGCCCTGCTTCTCGAAGGATTTCTTGGCGAAGGCCGAGACCTCCTCATCCTCGACGGGCAAGATGCGGTCCATGATCTCGACCACGGTCACCTTCACGCCGAGCGCGTTGTAGAAGCTTGCGAACTCGATGCCGATGGCGCCGGAGCCGACAACCAGCAGCGATTGCGGCGTCTCGGACGGCACCATCGCTTCCTTATAGGTCCAGATCAGCCGGCCGTCGGGTTCGAGGCCCGGCAGCGACCGCGCGCGCGCGCCCGTCGCGATAATGATGTGCTTGGCTTCGAGATCGGCAAGCGGCTTGCCGTCCTTGCCGGTGACCGCGATCACGCCCTTGCCCTTCAGCCGCGCGGACCCTGAAATCACGGCGACCTTATGCTTCTTGAGCAGATAGGCGACACCGCTCGAAAGCTTTTCCGCGACCTTTCGCGACCGGCTTACCACCTTGGCGAGATCGAAGCCGATATCCTTCGCCTTCAGTCCGAATTCGTCCGCGTGGCGGAACAGCGTCAGCACTTCGGCTGTGCGCAGCAGCGCTTTGGTCGGAATGCAGCCCCAGTTGAGGCAAATCCCGCCCAAATGCTCCCGCTCGATGACTGCGGTCTTCAGCCCGAGCTGCGCCGCGCGGATCGCCGCGACATAGCCGCCGGGCCCCGCTCCAATCACCGCGACATCGAATGCTTCGGCCATACCGGTCCCTCGATTTTATTGGAAAGTAACAAATAAGCCCAGGAGCTAGCTTGGGAGGCAGGCGAACATAAACACGATTGTGGCCAAGATGCCCAGCACGATGCGCACCGCGTGAAGATCGCCCCATTTTTGCATGAGCGCCCTTGCCTCCGGGCTGGCGTCCGCCGGCGCCATCCTCATCAGCTTCTTATTCGTGGGCATGATGGCAATGAGTGTCCAAGGCCAATTCGCCACAAGCAAAACCGCCCCCACGAGGAAACCGTTACGATCCGTCTGATACCAGGCGAAGACGCCATAGAGGAAACCCAAGACCGCAAGCGTGGCCTGCATCGCGAAACCGCGCTTATAGGAGGGCTTCCATTGGGTCAGAAGCGCCTTATCGTCGAGCTTCAGCCGTGCGGGCTGCTCGGCAACGCTGACATAGAGCGCGGCGCCGGTGAATAGCGCGGCGATAACCAAGGCGAGATGACCGGCCAGCATGGGCGACTCCGGAGCCGTCAAATCAGCATGGTGACGGGTTCGTCGATGAAACCCTTGAATGCGGATAGGAGTTTCGCACCGAGCGCCCCGTCGACAACGCGATGATCGCAGGAGAGCGTGCAGTTCATCATCGTCGCCGCCACGATCTGGCCGCCCTTCACGATGGCGCGCTTCTCGCCGCGCCCTACCGCGAGGATGGTCGCGTGCGGCGGGTTGATGACCGCATCGAAACTGTCGATACCGAACATACCGAGATTCGAGATTGCGGTGGTCCCGCCCTGATATTCGTGCGGAGCGAGGCGGCGGCGGCGCGCGCGTTCGGCGAGGCCCTTCATCTCGTTCGAGATTTGCGCCAGCGTTTTGTGCTCGACGCCGCGGATGACGGGCGTGAACAGCCCGCCATCGACCGCGACCGCGACGCCGACGTCGCAGCTCTTATGGACGAGGATGCCGCGCTCGGTGAAGGTGGCATTGGCGTCGGGCACGCGCTGCAGCGCCAGCCCCATCGCCTTGATGATGAAGTCGTTCACGGAGAGTTTAAACGCGCCCGGCCCCTCCTTCGGCGAGCGGGCGTTGAGGCGCTCGCGTGCGTCGAGCAGCGTGTCGATCTCGCAATCGACGCTGAGGCGGAAATGCGGAATGCTCGCCGCGGCCTGGGTGAGGCGCAGCGCGATGGTCTTGCGCATGTTGTCGAGCGGGCGGATTTCGTAAGTGCCCTTCTCGTAGAGCGCGAGGATCTGATCGTCCGGCATCGCCACGGGAAAGGCGCGCGACGGCACCAGCGCTTGCAAGCCGTTTTGCGCGGGCGCGGGCGCTGCGGCCGGCGCCTTCTGCACGCCCGAGCGGGCCGCCTCGTCGATGTCGTGCTTGACGATGCGCCCGCGAGGGCCGGAGCCTTTGACGGCGGAAAGCTCGATCCCCGCTTGAGCCGCAAGGCGGCGCGCCAGCGGCGAGGCGAAGACGCGATCATGGCCGTTAGCTAGTCCCCCCTCCCCCTGTCCCTCTCCCCGCTGGGGCGAGGGGACGCCTGAACCGGTCTCACTCCGCGAGGACAGGGCCGCAGCGCTCCCCCTCTCCCCTAGGGGAGAGGGTTGGGGTGAGGGGGCCTTCTCCCCTGCCATTGCCGACGCATCCTCCCCTTCGCCCAGCAAAATGGCGATGGGCGTATTCACGGGCACGCCTTCGGTGCCCTCCGCGATCATGATCTTGCCGATGGTGCCCTCGTCCACGGCCTCGACCTCCATGGTCGCCTTGTCGGTTTCGATCTCCGCAATGGCATCGCCGGACGAAACTCTGTCGCCCTCTTTCTTTAGCCATTTCAGAAGCTTGCCCTGCTCCATGGTGGGCGACAGTGCGGGCATCAGGATCGGTGTCGGCATGGTCTATCCTTACAGCATCTGAGAACGCGCCGGAGGCCAGCGATAAAGAAAGGTTAAATAAGCAAGCGCAAGGTACACGAGCACCCAGCCCACAGCCTATACAGGTTTGGCATCTTGCGTATCGAAGAAGATTTCCAAAACCTCGCCGCGCACTGGCCGTGAACCGATCCCCCGGCGCACCTTCTCTGCCGACATATGCCGGATCTCATCCTCGATTTCTTCGATCAGGCTATGCCGGTCCACAACCTCCTCTTCCGCAAGGCCGTAGCGGGTATTGATATAACCGTCCGTCACGATCACGAAATACTCCTTGCCGCCGCTCTCGAAGCTGGCGGCATGACCGTCGGCATAACGTTTCCAAGGCGATAGCTTTTGCATGGGCAGGCCCTGCGCATTCTAGCTCCGGTAGCAGACGGCTTTGACGGCTTTCACCACCTTGGCGGCGTCCGGCAGCGCCAGCTTTTCGAGGTTGGCGGCGTATGGCATGGGCACATCCTCGCCCGAGACTTTGGTGGGCGGCGCGTCGAGATAATCGAACGCCTCGGCTGTCACGCGCGCGCAGATTTCGGAGCCGAGCGAGCAGACGGGCCACGCTTCCTCCACGGTCACGATCCGGTTGGTTTTCCTCACCGAAGTCAGCACGGTTTCCATGTCGAGCGGGCGCAGCGTGCGCAGGTCGATCACCTCCGCGTCGATGCCTTCGGCCTCAAGTTGTTTGGCGGCGTCGAGCGCGTAGACCATCCCGCGCGACCACGACACGATGGTTACGTCCTTGCCGGGCCGCGCGATCTTGGCCTTGCCGATGGGCACTACGAAATCGTCCAGCTTCGGCACCGGCCCGCTCACGCCGTAGAGCATTTCGTTCTCCAGGAACACGACCGGGTTCGGATCGCGGATGGCGGCCTTGAGCAGGCCCTTCGCGTCGGCGGCGGTCGATGGCGCGATCACCTTCAGCCCCGGCACATGCGCGTACCAGGCCGAATATTCCTGGCTGTGCTGGGCGCCGACGCGCGAGGCAGCCCCGTTCGGCCCCCGGAACACAATCGGGCAGCCCATCTGGCCGCCGGACATGTAGAGGGTCTTGGCGGCGGAGTTGACGATGTGGTCGATTGCCTGCATCGCGAAGTTGAAGGTCATGAACTCGACGATAGGCCGGAGCCCCGCGAAGGCGGCACCGGCGCCGAGCCCGGCAAAGCCTGCCTCGGTGATGGGCGTGTCGATCACCCGGCTCGGGCCGAACTCGTCGAGCAGCCCTTGGGTGACTTTATACGCGCCCTGATATTCGGCGACCTCCTCGCCCATGACGAAGACGCTCTCGTCGCGGCGCATCTCCTCGGCCATGGCGTCGCGCAGCGCCTCGCGCATGCTGGTCTGCACCAT
>JBKQIH010000109.1:0-3827 GCA_052148445.1 Rhodomicrobium sp. | reverse complement strand
TTGGCGGTCTTGTGAACCCAGCAGCGCCGTTCGCGCGTGGACGGCCAGACCTCGCCGAGGGCCTTCCAGAATCCCAAGGCTCCATCGGCGACGGTCAGTTCCGGTGCGACGGAAAAGGCCGCGGCGCTTTAAATCGAGCAGCAGCTCGCGCCAGTCGTGGGCGCCACCAACTTTCGGCCAAAGCTCTTCGATGCGGGCCTGCGCCCGGGCTCCGGCGGCGCGAGTCATAGCTGCCTTTCGGACTGGGTTCAGAGGATTGAGGCTACACCTTAGCTCTCGGCATAAACTTAATCACCAGGCAAGCTCCAAGCGAGCCTCCTGCGCTTTAGTTGGAGCTAGAAAAGTGCACTCTGGAGGGAGCATGAGCCTCGTCTTGCCAAGCCTGCCCGGCAAAATAGAGAAGAGGAGCATAAACGCCGTGCTGAAGGAGGCGCTTAGCTATATACACACGAATACACCAGACCGAGCGCTAGCTTGTCTTTCGGCATATCCCAATTTGGTATATGATCATGCATTCGCCTGTTATTTAACCGGGCTTATTTACGTTACAATGGGACAGGACGAGGCTGCCCTTCCGTATCACGAGCGCGCACTCGAGTTACAGCCCGCCTATACCGAGGTGCTTGAGGGCCGCGCGCGCATATTGCTACGCGCAAACCGCCTCGGAGAGGCAACTGAGGCTTTCGAAACACTGATCCGTACGGTTCCCGCAAGCGCAACTGCCCTCCACGGTCTTGGGATGGCTCTCGAAAGTGCGGGACGGAATGTCGAAGCGCTTGAATGGTACGGTCGCTGCCTTGAAACAGCTCCAGGGTTCGAACCTGCCTTGCGGAAAAGGGCGGAACTCCTGCACGCGCTGGACCGCAAGGACGAAGCCCTTGCGGTCTATGAAAGGCTGGCCGCAATAGAGCCCAGTGACCCCAAGATCCGCTACAATTGGGGGGCGCTCTTGGCCTCACGGGGCGATGCCGCTGCCGCCTACATCCATTTCAAGGAAGCTTTGGATCGCGATCCTGGTTACGGCATGGCACTCTACGGCGCTGCAACCGCCTTACAAAAGCTCGGCCGCCTCGAAGAGGCGATGGGTTTTTGCGACAAGCTGCTAACCCAAACCCCCTTCGATTTTGACGCCTGGTTTTTGCGCGGCAACATTTTTTACGCACAACTGCGCATTGTAGAAGCGCTGGCCGCATTTGATAAAGCGCTTGCCGTCAATCCTAGCCATGTCGGCGCGTTGTCCAACCGGGGCGCAGCGCTTCGCGAGCTTGGACGCCTCGCCGAGGCTGCCGCGATGTTCGACGCGGCGCTCGCTTGTAATCCGCGATGCGTGGAGGCGCTGCTGGGCCGGGGCATCGTCGCATTCAAAAGTGCCCGCGTTGAGGAAGCGCTTGAGGCGTTCGAGGCCGCTGTTAGGGCTGATCCCAGTTCGGCCACCGCCTTCTGTGGGCGGGGGCTGGCACTTCAGGAACTCGGCCGATTCGGCGAAGCGCTTTCGGACTTCGAGCACTCGCTCTCCTCAGAGCCCAAGCTCGCGGAGGGCCATTCCAATCTCGGTGCTTTATATCTCTTTCTTGGCGATTTCGAAAGGGGCTGGGAAGGATACGAATACCGCAAGCTGCGCGGCGGCGTGCCCAAGACCGCCGCAAGTGAGCTTTGGCCAGTCTGGAACGGCGAGGAAATCGCCGGCAAAAAACTTCTCGTCCTTAACGAGGCAGCGTACGGCGATGCGTTCATGCTCGCCCGCTATTTTTCGGTGCTCGCGCGCATGGGGGTGGAAGTGACGTTTGAATGCAACCCGCGGATGATTGCTGTGTTGAGGAAGGTTGCCGGCGTCAGATTGATTACGAAGGTGGAGGCGGACGCGCACTTTGATTATCAAGTGCATCTTTTCAGCCTACCGCGCGCCCTCAGGACTCGCCTTGAAACGATCCCGGCCAAGGTTCCTTATATAGAGCCAGACGCCGAGCTAACCGCGAAATGGGCCGCGCGCCTTGGATCTCAAGGATTCAAGATCGGCATCGCATGGCAGGGCAATCCAAACCCCAAGATCGATATGGCTCGCGCCGCCCCGCTTTCTGCTTTCGCGCCTCTCTTTCAACTTCCTGGTGTGCGATTCATCAGCCTCCAAGTGGGATTTGGCGCAGACCAGATCGAAAGCGCCGGACTAAAGGTGGAAACGCTGGGGCCTGATTTTGATAGCGGACCGCATGCCTTTCTCGATACTGCCGCCGTCATGGCGCATCTCGATCTTGTCGTTTGTGTTGACACCTCGGTCGCCCATCTCGCTGGGGCATTGGGTCGGCCCGTTTTTGTCGCCCTGAAACACGTTCCGGAGTGGCGCTGGTTGCTGGGGCGCGGCGATTCGCCTTGGTATCCAACGATGCGCCTTTTCCGGCAACAAACCAGAGGCGACTGGAGCGGCGTCTTCAGCGCGATTGCAAAGGCGGTGCAGGAACTACTGCCTGGAACCCATGCAGTAGCGGATGAGCCGCTTCAGATCTCGGCGGCCGTTGGAGAACTTTTCGATAAGATCTCCATTCTCGAGATCAAAAGCGAACGAATTCCAGATGCTGGAAAACTTGCCAATGTGATGCGCGAGCTGACGCTTCTGCAAAACCTAAAAAAGCGGCACGGATTCTTCGCCGCTCGCGCCGATACTCTCGCCGCCAGTCTCAAGCAAGCGAACCTTTCTTTGTGGAACATCGAGGATACCCTCCGAAAATGCGAGCGTGCTGGCGATTTTGGACCGGCTTTCGTGGAACTGGCACGAAGCGTATACAAGGAGAACGACAAGCGTGCCGAGCTTAAGCGTGAGATCAACCAGCTCTTTGCTTCCGCAATTATCGAAGAAAAGTATTATCCCAGCGGGGAATGACAAGTCCGCCCGGACGTTGAGATTGAAGAGGTTCGCGTTAAGCGAAGCCCAAGGCTTTCTTGCTCAGCCATTCCGAGCTATGGCCGAAAGTTGGTCACGGCCTGAAGGGATGAAGGCGGGGTATCGTGGTGGTGATTCAAGCCTCCACGTCTTCAATGAAGGAGTGATACGCCGTGCCGAACGATAACATCGTCAAACTGATTCAACCAGGGGCCGTCAGCGACCCGCTCACCGAGATTTTACGCAACGGGGCGCAGGCGTTGCTCGCTCTGGCCGTCGAGGCGGAGGTGGCGGACTTTCTTGCCAAGCATGGCGATCTCAAAACTGGAGATGGCCACCAGCGCGTCGTGCGCCACGGTCATCTGCCCGTTACAGGCATCGGTCCTGTTGCCGTCCGCCAGCCGCGTGTCCGTGACTGCGAGGCGGGAGCTGACGATTTCACGCCCGCGATCCTACCGCCTTATGCGCGGCGCTCGAAAAGCCTCGATACGTTGCTCCCGATCCTTTACTTGAAGGGCGTCTCGACCGGCACCTTCGAAGAGGCCCTTGCAGCCTTGCTTGGCAAAGAGGGTCTACCGGCGTCGGGCGGCTCAAGGAGAGCTGGGCCGGGGAGCGCGAACGCTGGCAGAAACGGGACCTCTCCGCCAGGCGTTATGTCTATGTCCGGGCAGACGGCATCCATCTGGAGGCGCGGCTCGAGGCCGGGAAGCAGTGCATCCTTGTCATTATTGGCGCGACGCCCGGGGGCAAGAAGGAGCTGGTTGGCTTCACGGATGGGGCGCGCGAGAGCGCCCACGACTGGCGCGAGCTGCTGCTCGATTTAACGCGCCGCGGCCTTTTCCGTCGCACCGGAACTGACCGTCGCCGATGGAGCCTTGGGATTCTGGAAGGCCCTCGGCGAGGTCTGGCCGTCCACGCGCGAACGGCGCTGCTGGGTTCACAAGACCGCCAA
>JBKQIH010000108.1:0-7232 GCA_052148445.1 Rhodomicrobium sp. | reverse complement strand
TGGCTAAAAAACCGCTAACACGCTGACAATCTTCTGGCAATAAACCTTCCGATCCGTCGCTGTATATGAGGATTCTGGGGCCGGTCCGGCCATGTAGGCAAAGGGGTCAGGGGCGGGATTGTTTCGGACTTTTCCGAGAAAACCGCATTAGGCTCCCGAAGCTGCCTTGGCGTGTATGGGATCGGGATAAAGCCCGCTCGGCCGCATTCGACCCTTCACGACCTTTCGGAACCAGGGACCAAGCGTTAGATTTTGACCACTCGCTAACGAAAAAGAAAGGCTGACATGGCGCGACGAGGGTCTTGAAGAGCTATTGCGGGAGGACCTCGCGGCCGAGCCGGGCCTCACGGAGAAGGCGATGTTCGGCGGCCGGGCCTGGCTGCTCCACGGCAACCTTCTGTGCGGTGCCCGCGATGCGGGCATGCTGGTTAGACTCGGCAAGGGCAACGACGGCTGGGCGCTGGCGCGGCCCAGCATCGTTCCGATGATCATGCAGGGGCGGCGGATGCAAGGATGGGTTCGCGCGGGGCCGGAGGCGTTCGGCGATGACGCGCTGCGGGTCAAACTGCTGGATGCCGCGCTCGCCTTCGTGCGCACGCTGCCGGCGAAATAGGCGCTGCTGGGCGCATGCAGGCAGCCGCGCTAAAGCTGGTGCAAGTCGCCAAGCGCGGCGGTGGCTTAGGTCGAAGACCTTAACGTTTCGTTCATTTTGCGTAAGGCCCGGTCATGGTTAAGCACGGCGTGGTAAACGGCGCGGCGCGATATTTTCTGCCCGCCGCATTTTGCGAAATTTTTGCCGATTCAGGTCGAATTCTGTGATTCTAAAAGTCCGTTAAATATACGCGCAGCTTCCCAATTAACCAATCACGAGGGCTTGCGTCTCCAGGCCGGACGGGAATCGCTGCGTATTTTTCTATGTTAATGCAATGCCTTGCACCGAAGGCGCAGCATTTAACGATTCGTCAAAGCGCATCCGCTAAATTAGTTCGATATCGAATGGCTCGCGCGCCTGCCCGGCCGGCGTTAAAATCTGAGGCGATAGCAGGCGCTCCGGTTACGGGTTGTAAAGTGTAGACTATGCAAAAACTTACATTCTGGTTCGAATTCGCGTCCACCTACAGCTACCTCTCCGCGATGCGCATCGAGGAGATGGCGGGGCGCGCCGGCGTTGAGATCGAGTGGAAGCCGTTCCTGCTCGGCCCGATCTTCAAAGCCCAAGGCTGGGACACTTCGCCGTTCGATCTCTATCCCGCGAAGGGCAGATATATGGTGCGCGACATCGAGCGGATCGCGGGAATGCGCGCCCTGACCTTCCGCCTGCCGGATCCGTTCCCTCAGAACGGCCTAGCCGCAGCGCGGCTTGCGCTCGTGGGGCTGGAGCAAGGTTGGGGCCCTGCCTTCATCGAAGGTGTGTATAATGCAGAGTTCGCGCAGGGGCGCAACATCGCCAGCCGGGACACGCTTGCCGCCGGGCTGCAGAGCGCAGGCGCGGATGTTGAAGCTGCTTTCGCTCGCGCCGGCACCCCGGAAATAAAAGCCAAACTGCGGGCAAACACCGAAGACGCACAAGCTGCCGGCATTTTCGGTGCGCCAAGTTTCACAACCGGATCCGGCGAGCAGTTTTGGGGCGACGACAGGCTGGAACAGGCTCTTGCATGGGGCGGGAGATAAGTTGATTGCTCCGCTTGCAACCTCTTAAAACTTGTCTAGTCTAGGCAGGATCCTAAAGGATCGCGAGCTTATTTCAGGAGGTTTTTCATGCGCATTCTATCTGCAGCGATCGTCGCCGCGTTCTTCACGGCAGGTTCTCTCGCGGCTTATGCACAGGCTCCAGCGGAGGCTCCAGCCACGGCTCCGGCTCAGGCTAAGCCAGCTAAAGTGAAGTGCAGCAAAAAGACGACTGAGGCCGACTGTGCAGCTCCCAAATGCACTTGGACCCCTGCCACGGATCCTTCGAAGCCCGGCAAGTGTTCAAAGACAAAGAAGGCAAAGTAACCAAAGCCGATCCGCGGCCGTACTGGGCGCTATTGCTGCGAAATCGCGATAGCGCCCGGCCCGTCTTTCTGCGCCGCTAACCCCATGTGAAGCTCCAAGAGCCGCCTGGAAATGCAACGGTCGCCGTTGCCGGAGCGGGGACTGCCGGACGCTTAGGCGTTGCCGCTGGCATCCATAGGTTTGTCCACATATCGACCGCTTCGGTGAAAACCGAAAACGGATTTCCAGCCAACGGGATCATTGCCAAAGCTGGAAAGCCAAAGGGAGAAGCCGGGTTTTGGGCGGGCGCGGACCACAGGTTTCGTTCGAAGCCGGACAGCGGATTTTGCAGGCCAAAACCGGGCCAGCTCAGACCGAATGACGAGGCCATGTCGCGCGCGGCGCGGTCGAAGGCGAAGTTGGCCGATAGCTGAGCAAATAAAGCGCTGGTGCGGCTGCCGAGCGCGGTAAAGGACGCGGTCAGTGAGCCGATCGCACGCCGCAGCAGGTCCACAGCCGCTTGCACGGCGTCTGAAAATACGTTAACGCCGTTGCCCGTCTTTGGACGCGCTTCGTTGCGCGAGCCGGGCAATGCACTCAGCGTGGGCAGCGACCTGACCTGAGGCACTTCGCGGGAAGCAGGCGCAGACGCTGGCTCCGCAGCAAAAGGAAAGAAGAAGAACATCCCCGGGTCCTCGCCTTATTTATTCATGTGAGCGTTTAACATAACACCATTTATGTTGCACTGCAACATGATCCCATTGCGGAGCGGGGGCGTTGCGCCGTTGGTATGTCGCCGCTGCGCAAACACGGGATCGTAAAGAATGCTGGCGCCCGAACGATCGCGGATACCGGCGATACCGGTTCCGGGATGACGGCAGAGCGCGGAGCACCGCTTCCGGCGGCCCCGCAAGGCATGCGCGGAATTATCCCGCTGCCGCGCCGGCAAGCGCTGCGATCCCCTCGCGCATTTTTGCAGCGATCTCGATGGCACTCGCTGGGAGCCCGTAACGGTGCGCAATCCAAACCGGGTCGTTGTACGAAATCCAGGTCGCGCGTCCGGCATCCTCCCAGACCAGGGCCTTTAACGGCAAGTCCAACCCAGCCGCCTGATTGGCCTGCATCAACGGCGTGCCCGCTTTGGCACTGCCGAACACCAGCACCGTTTCGGGGCGAAGCGAGATCCCCACTTCTTGGGCATTTTTGGCATGATCGATCTCGGCGAATAAATCGAGCCCGTTCGATGCGATTGCGGCCTTCAGCCTTTCGAGCGTTTCCCTCGAACTGAAATGGCTGGCAATGGTGATCATTCCTTCGATTGCCATGACGTTCTCTCCCCGGCCTGCGCCTGGCTACCTTATCACAGCCCTGGCGGCAGCGCCCAATTTGCAGCGAAAAACATAGCTTCGGCGCAAGCGAGCCCGACAGCAAGATGCCTGCCGCTTAACAAATAGGCTACAAAACCTGTTCCAAACGCCAAAAAGCGGACCGTGGCACCGATGGATGCCAGCTCGCCAGTCGGCACGAGCAGCATGCGCGCAATGAGGCCGGCAACAAGCGCGGTCGAGACGTCCTTCACCCAAAGCATGACGGGCCCCTCGGGATCGACACCGCGCGAAAGCCAGACGCCCGCGATCCGCCAAACCCCGTTTGCGGCTGTGCCGGCGATGGCGAGCGTCAGCCAGAGCCATCCTGAATTAGCGGACATCGGCAGTCTCCCCGCTGGCGCCGGGAGGGTTTGGCGCGTGAAGAGCGCCCCGCCGGCGGCGCCGGAATAGGAGAAACGACGCGGTCCCGGCCACCAGGCCGGTCGCGACGAGGTCGAAACTTGGCACGAGTTTCATGAACACCGGCGCGCTGCAGACGCCAAGCAGCACGGGCGCGAAATCGGCCGCTCTTCGCGCATTGCCTGTAAGCCCCAAAAGGAAGTAAATCGGGGTGAGGAAGATCAACCCAGCGGCTACGGTACGCGGAAGGCTATCGGCAATAAGATAGCCCGCAATCGTGCCCGCGAAACTGACGCCAACGAGGATGAATGCCAAGCCGAAATAGTAAGGCAGCCTAATGGCCGGCGGCAGGAACGGGATGCTGCGCATGGAGACGATCCACATCGTGACCGCGATGAAATGCGAGGCGAAATAATCGAGCCAGCGCGGGCGGCGTCCCGCCCGCAAATGCGGCAGCAGCGTCACCGTCATCGGGAGCAGCCGCACGCCGGTGAACGCAACCGCAAGCGCAACCGTCCAAAAGGGAACGTGCCGCGCGATCTGATCTACGAGAATCACCTGCGCCGGAAGCGCAAAGATAAAGATCGTGGTGTAGAGCGCGGGCGCCAAGCCGAAATGCGTTCCGTGGCACAGCACTCCGAACCCCACAAAAGAAAGGCCGAGCACAGAGGCGGGCGCAAGGGGCGCTTCGCGGAACGCTTTAATGAGGCCGGCTTTGGCTCGCGTCATGAATGCCGTCTTACCCCTCACCCTGTCCCTCTCCCGCCGGGAGAGGCAACGCTGTTGCAGAGGCCGCAGCCGGACTCCCTCTCCCATCGGGAGAGGGCTGGGGTGAGGGGAACTGCCCGTGGAGTCTGCCGTATGCTAACGCGCAGTGCCCTTAACGGCTTAACGGCACCTTTGGAATGAGCGCGGTCGGCGTGCGATCGCCACCCTCGCCTTCCGCGCCGCCTTCGCCACCGTCCTCTGCCTTGACGAGCGGCTTGCTCTCGATAACCTCGAACGACAGCACCTTCGCACCGTCCTTTTCGGCCACGACAACGCGCACCGTACCGCCGCCTTCGAGCTTGCCGAACAAGAGCTCCTCCGCCAGCGGCTTTTTGATGTGCTCTTGGATGACGCGGGCCAGCGGCCGGGCACCGTAAAGCTCATCGTAGCCGTGGTCAGCAACCCATTCCATCGCCTCGGGCGAGAGTTCGATCATCACGTTGCGGTCGGCGAGCTGCGCCTCGAGCTGGAAGACGAACTTCTCGACGACCTTGCTGATCATGGCGCGCGAGAGCCTTGAGAACGCAATCACCGCGTCGAGCCGGTTGCGGAACTCGGGCGTGAACATGCGCTTGATCGCCTCTTCGTCCTCGCCGAACCGCTGCGTCCCGCCGAACCCGATTGCGGACTTCGCCATCTCCGCTGCGCCCGCATTCGTGGTCATGATCAAGATTACATTGCGGAAATCGACCTGTTTGCCGTTGTGATCGGTCAGCTTTCCGTGATCCATCACCTGCAAGAGGACGTTGAAGAGGTCCGGATGCGCCTTCTCGATCTCATCGAGCAGCAGCACGCAATGCGGGTTCTGATCCACCCCGTCGGTCAAGAGGCCGCCTTGATCGAAGCCGACATAGCCGGGAGGCGCGCCAATCAGCCGCGATACGGTATGGCGCTCCATGTATTCCGACATGTCGAAGCGCAGGATCTGTACGCCGAGCAGGCTTGCGAGCTGGCGCGCCACTTCGGTCTTGCCGACGCCGGTCGGGCCGGAGAAGAGGTAGCTGCCGATGGGCTTCTCTGGATCGCGAAGACCCGCGCGGGCGAGCTTGATCGCCGCGGAAAGCGCGTGGATCGCCTGATCCTGACCGAAGACGACGCGTTTGAGATCGTTCTCCAGGTTGCGCAGAAGCTCGGTATCGGATTTCGATACCGTCTTTGGCGGGATACGCGCCATTGTTGCGACGGTGGCTTCGACCTCTTTCACGCCGATGGTCCGCTTGCGCTTGGCAGGCGGCAGCAGCATTTGCGAGGCGCCCGTCTCGTCGATCACATCGATGGCCTTGTCGGGAAGCTTGCGGTCGTGAATGTATTTCGCCGAAAGCTCGACCGCGGCCTTGATGGCCTGGTTCGTGTATTTGATGTTGTGGAAGTCCTCGAAATAGGGCTTCAGGCCTTTCATGATCTCGATGGCGTCTTCGACGGTCGGTTCGGCCACGTCGATCTTCTGGAACCGGCGGACGAGCGCCCGGTCCTTCTCGAAATGCTGGCGGTATTCCTTGTAAGTCGTCGAGCCGATGCAGCGCAGCACGCCCGATTGCAACGCCGGCTTCAACAGGTTCGATGCGTCCATCGCGCCGCCGGAGGTCGCCCCCGCGCCGATCACGGTGTGGATCTCGTCGATGAAAAGGATCGCGCCCGGATAGGCTTCGATCTCCTTCATGACGGCCTTCAGCCGTTCCTCGAAGTCGCCGCGGTAGCGCGTTCCCGCGAGCAGCGTTCCCATGTCGAGCGAGAAAACGGTAGCATTGGCCAGCACTTGTGGCACTTCACCGCGCACGATCTTGCGCGCGAGCCCTTCGGCAATCGCGGTCTTGCCGACGCCCGGATCGCCGACATAAAGCGGGTTATTCTTCGACCGGCGGCAAAGCACCTGAATGGTGCGCTCGATCTCCTTGTCGCGCCCGATGAGCGGATCGATCCGGCCGTCCTTCGCCTTCTGGTTCAAATTAACGCAGTAGGCCTCAAGCGCGTCGGTGCTGCGCTTCTTGCCGTCGTCTCCGTCGACGGTTGTCGAATCGTCTTCCACCCCGCGAATGCCGCGCGGCTCGGACATGCCGGCGCGCTTCGAAATGCCGTGGGAGATGAAATTGACCGCGTCGAAACGGGTCATGTCCTGCTCGGTCAGGAAGAAAGCGGCATTGCTCTCACGCTCGGCAAAGACGGCAACAAGCACATTGGCGCCGGTAACCTCCTCACGCCCGGAGGACTGCACATGCACCACAGCGCGATGGATGACGCGCTGGAAGCTCGCGGTAGGCTGGGCTTCGCCGTCTTGGTCGAGAACGAGATTGGAGAGTTCTTTATCGATGAAATCAGTCAATTTGGCCCGGAGCCGGTCCAGATCGACATTGCAGGCCCGCATCACCGATGCCGCGTCGCGGTCGTCCACAAGCGATAAAAGCAGGTGTTCCAGCGTCGCGTACTCATGATGACGGTCGTTGGCATATTCGATCGCGCGATGGAGAGACTCTTCCAGGCTGTTCGAGAATGATGGCACTGCCGCACCTACTCCTTTTCCATAGTACACTGCAGAGGATGCTGATGTTGCCGGGCAAAGTTCATCACTTGCGTCACCTTCGTCTCGGCAACCTCGTAAGTATAGACGCCGCACACACCGACGCCTTTTTGATGGACGTGAAGCATGATACGGGTTGCTTCCTCCCGGTGCTTATTGAAGAAACGTTCGAGAACGTAAACCACGAACTCCATCGGAGTGTAATCGTCGTTCAAGAGCAGCACTTTGTAAAGGCTCGGGCGTTTGGT
>JBKQIH010000107.1:0-5874 GCA_052148445.1 Rhodomicrobium sp. | reverse complement strand
TCCAAGGTGAAGTCGAAAGAATATGGCGGCAAGACTATCGTGCCCGTCCGCTGCGAAGGTTTCCGCGGCGTGTCGCAATCGCTGGGCCATCACATCGCCAACGACGCCGTTCGCGACTGGGTGTTCGACAAAATGGGCGATAAGCCGGCGATGTTCGAAAGCACGCCCTATGACGTGACCATCATCGGCGACTACAATATCGGCGGCGACGCTTGGTCCTCGCGTATATTGCTCGAAGAGATGGGCCTCCGGGTCATCGCGCAATGGTCCGGCGACGGCACCATCGCCGAGCTGGAAAATACACCCAAGGCCAAGCTCAATTTGATCCATTGCTACCGCTCGATGAACTACATCTCGCGGCACATGGAAGAGAAGTACGGTATCCCGTGGGCAGAATATAACTTCTTTGGCCCCACCAAGATCGAAGAGTCGCTGCGCAAGATCGCCAGCCATTTCGACGACAAGATCAAGGAAGGCGCCGAGCGGGTTATCGCGAAATATAAGCCGCTGATGGAGGCGGTGATCGCGAAGTTCGGTCCGCGCCTTAAAGGCAAAAAGGTCATGCTGTTCGTCGGTGGCCTCCGCCCGCGTCACGTGATCGGCGCCTATGAGGATCTCGGCATGGAAGTCGTCGGCACGGGCTACGAGTTCGGCCACAACGACGACTATCAGCGTACGACCCATTACATTAAGGACGGCACGCTGATCTATGACGACGTGACGGGTTACGAGTTCGAGAAGTTCGTTGAGAAGGTCAAGCCCGACCTCGTCGGCTCCGGCATCAAGGAGAAGTACGTCTTCCAAAAGATGGGCGTGCCCTTCCGTCAGATGCACTCCTGGGACTATTCAGGCCCCTATCACGGCTATGACGGCTTTGCCATCTTCGCCCGCGACATGGATATGGCGATCAATTCGCCCGTCTGGGGTCTCGCAAAGGCGCCTTTCTAACACCCATTGCGGCGCTCCCGTTCTTCCCGCGGAGGACGGGGGTAGCCCTCAAAGCTTAAGGATGTCATCATGACGCAGAATGCAGAAGAAGTTCTAGACCATTTCAATCTATTCCGCGGGCCGGAATACAAGGAGATGTTCAAGAACAAGAAAGAACAGTTCGAAAACCACGTAGGCGATCCGGAAGTCGACCGTGTCCGCGAGTGGCTGAAGACGCCTGAGTATCAAGAGAAGAACTTCGCCCGCGAAGCTCTTGTGGTCAACCCCGCCAAGGCCTGCCAGCCGCTCGGCGCCGTTTTCGCCGCCGTGGGCTTCGAGGGCACGCTGCCCTTCGTGCACGGTTCGCAAGGCTGCGTTGCGTACTATCGAAGCCATTTCTCGCGCCACTTCAAGGAGCCGACCTCTTGCGTCTCCTCGTCGATGACCGAGGACGCTGCGGTGTTCGGCGGCCTGAACAATATGATCGACGGGCTTGCCAACAGCTATAATATGTACAAGCCCAAGATGATCGCCGTCTCCACCACCTGCATGGCTGAAGTGATCGGCGACGACCTCAACGCCTTCATCAAGACCTCCAAAGAGAAGGGCTCTGTTCCCGCTGACTTTGATGTCCCCTTCGCTCATACGCCCGCCTTCGTCGGCAGCCACATCACGGGCTACGACAATGTCATGAAGGGCGTGGTCGAGCACTTCTGGGGCGGCAAGGCCGGTACCGTGCCGAAGCTTGAGCGCCAGCCGAACGGAAAGATCAATTTCATCGGCGGCTTTGACGGCTACACCGTTGGAAACATGCGTGAAATCAAGCGCCTCTTCGAGATGATGGGCGTCGAATACACCATTCTCGGCGACAATAGCGATGTGTGGGATACGCCCACCGATGGCGAGTTCCGCATGTACGATGGCGGCACCACGCTTGAGGACGCGGCGAACGCGGTCCACGCGAAGGCAACGATTTCGATGCAGCAATTCTGCACCGAGAAAACCTTGCCCTATATCCAAGGCTGGGGCCAAGAGACCGTCGCCCTTAACCATCCGGTTGGCGTTGCCGGTACGGACAAGTTCCTCATGGAGGTCTCCCGGATCACCGGTAAGCCGATCCCCGAGGCTCTGAAGAAGGAGCGCGGCCGTCTTGTTGATGCGATCGCAGACTCGAACGCGCATATTCACGGCAAGAAGTTCGCGATCTACGGCGATCCGGATTTCTGCCTCGGCATGGCGGCGTTTCTGATGGAGCTTGGCGGCGAGCCCACCACGATCCTTTCCACGAATGGCGGCAAGGCTTGGGCGGCGAAGACCGAAGAGCTTCTCGCCAGCTCGCCCTTCGGCAAGGACTGCAAAGTCTATGCCGGCAAGGATCTGTGGCACATGCGTTCGCTGCTTTTCACCGCCCCGGTGGATTTCCTGATCGGAAACACCTACGGCAAGTATCTGGAACGCGACACCGGCACGCCGTTGATCCGCATGGGCTTCCCCATCTTCGACAGGCATCACCACCATCGCCGGCCAGTCTGGGGCTATCAGGGCGGCATGAACGTGCTGATCACGCTGCTCGATAAGATCTTCGACGAGATGGATAAGCACACCAACGTCGCTTCGAAGACCGACTACAGCTTCGACATCATCCGTTAGGGAAAACACAACTGTTATGGCCGGGCTTGACCGGCCATAACACCGCACCCGTCCAGGAGAGGTGAATGAGCACGCTGGCCAATAAAATCCAGGATGTCTTCAACGAGCCTGGCTGCGGCAAGAATCAAGGCAAATCCGAGAAAGAGCGCAAGAAAGGCTGCACCAAGCAGCTACAGCCTGGCGGAGCGGCCGGCGGCTGCGCTTTCGACGGCGCGAAGATCGCCTTGCAGCCCATCACCGACGTCGCCCATCTCGTGCACGGCCCCATCGCCTGCGAGGGCAATTCCTGGGACAATCGCAGCGCCAAATCCTCGGGCTCGCAGCTCTACCGTACCAGCTTCACCACCGACATGAACGAGAACGACATCGTTTTCGGCGGCGAGAAACGGCTCTACCGCTCCATCAAGGAAATCATCGAGAAATACGATCCGCCAGCGGTCTTCGTGTACCAGACCTGCGTGCCGGCCATGACCGGCGACGACATCAACGCGGTTTGCAAAAAGGCGGCCGAAAAATTCGGCAAGCCCTGCATCCCGATCCAAGCGCCTGGGTTTGTGGGCGCAAAAAACCTTGGCAACAAGCTCGGCGGGGAGGCGCTGCTCGATTACGTCATCGGAACGCAAGAACCCGAATATACCACGCCCTACGACATTAACATCATCGGCGAATACAATCTCTCGGGCGAGCTTTGGCAGGTGAAGCCGCTCCTCGACGAGCTCGGCATCCGCATCCTCGCCTGCATCTCCGGCGACGCCAAATACCATGAGGTGGCTCAATCCCACCGAGCCCGCGCCGCGATGATGGTCTGTTCCAAGGCCATGATCAACGTCGCCCGCAAAATGGAGGAACGCTACGGCATTCCCTTCTTCGAAGGCTCGTTCTATGGCATCGGCGACATGAGCGATACTCTGCGTGAGATCGCGCGCCTTCTTGTAGAGCGTGGCGCGCCGGACGATCTCCTCGCGCGCACCGAAGCGGTCATAGAGCGCGAGGAAAAGCGCGCCTGGGAGCGGATCGCCGCTTACCGCGAACGCTTGGCCGGCAAGAAAGTCCTCCTCATCACTGGCGGCGTGAAGTCCTGGTCCGTCGTTGCCGCCCTGCAAGAAGGCGGCATGGTCATCCACGGCACGAGCGTCAAGAAATCCACCAAAGAGGATAAAGAAAAGATCAAGGAGATCATGGGCGAGGACGCGCACATGATCGACGATATGGCCCCGCGCGAGATGTACAAGCTCTTAAAGGACGCGAAGGCCGACATCATGCTCTCTGGCGGCCGCTCGCAATTCATCGCGCTCAAGGCCAAGATGCCCTGGCTCGATATCAATCAAGAGCGGCACTACGCCTACGCCGGCTATGAAGGCATGGTCGATCTCGTCCGCGAAATCGACAAGGCATTGTCGAACCCGGTCTGGGAGCAGGTGCGCCTGCCGGCGCCTTGGGACGAGGTGAGCTGGGAAGAACGCGCCGAGAAGGCCAACGCCGAAGAGGCAGCCGCGCTCGCCGCCGATCCCGAAGCCGCCCTGGCAGCCGGACGGGCCAAGCTCATTTGCAAGTGCAATAGCATCGATGCCGGCACAATCGAGGACGCGATCCGCGCGGAAAACCTCACAAGCGTTGAGGAGGTGACGGCGCGCACTCACGCGGCCGGCGGCTGCGGCAGCTGCTCCGAACGCATCGCCGGAATGCTGGCCCGCATCAACGCCAAAGAAATACCTGCCGCGGCGCTGCTTCCCGCGAATGAAGCGGGCGCAGCCATCCCAGCATCACAGGCAGCGTGAGGCGGACATGGCAAAAGTCTCAGTTTCGAAAAAAGCCTGCACGGTCAATCCGCTGAAGATGAGCCAGCCTATCGGCGGCGCGCTCGCCTTCATGGGCGTCAAGGGCTGCATGCCGCTGCTGCATGGCAGCCAGGGCTGCACCTCCTTCGGGCTCGTGCTGTTCGTGCGCCATTTCCGCGAAGCGATCCCGATGCAGACCACAGCCATGAGCGAGGTCGCCACCGTGCTCGGCGGCTACGAAAATGTCGAACAGGCAGTCGTCACCATCGCCAATCGCGCGAAGCCCGCGATGATCGGCATTTGCTCCACAGGCGTCACCGAGATCAAAGGCGACGATGTGGACGGGTATATCAAGCTGATCCGTCAGAACCGGCCCGAACTTAACCATCTGCCCCTTGTCTATGTCACGACGCCCGATTTCAAGGGCGCGTTTCAGGATGGCTGGGCCGGCGCCGTGAAGCGCATGGCGGAAGTCTTGGTTGAAACGCCGGCGGCGAACGCGGTTCGCGATCCGAACCGCGTCAACATTCTGCCCGGCTGCCATCTGACCCCGGGCGATTTGGAGGAGCTTCGCGACATTGTCGAGGCGTTCGGCCTTGTCCCGTCGTTCCTGCCCGATCTTTCCGGTTCGCTCGATGGGCACATCCCGGACGATTTCACGCCAACCACCATCGGCGGCATCTCCGTCGAGGAGATCGCCGGCATGGGCCGCGCCTCCTGGACCATCGCCATCGGCGAGCAGATGCGCGATGCGGCCGAGGCGCTGGAGAAGAAAACGGGCGTACCGTTCCGGCTTTTCGACCGCCTCACTGGGCTCACGCCGAACGACGCATTCCTCGCGTTTCTGGCCAAAATCAGCGGCAAGCCGGTGCCCAACAAGTACCGCCGCCAGAGAAGCCAGCTCCTCGACGCCATGCTCGACGGGCATTTCTCCTTCGGCAACAAGAAGATCGCGGTGGGAGCGGAGCCCGATCTGCTCTTCGCCGTGACGAGCTGGCTCGCCGAGATGGGCTGCACCATTTCCGCCGCGGTCACGACGACGCAATCGCCGATCCTCGAAAAAGTGCCTGCGGACGAGGTTCTGATCGGCGATCTGGAAGACCTCGAAAATGGCGCCACGGACTGCGATCTGATCGTCACCCACGCCCATGGCCGGCAAATGTCCGCGCGTCTGGGCATCCCGCTATTCCGTTACGGACTGCCGATCTTCGACCGCCTGGGCTCCGCGCACCGGCTCTCAATTGGCTATCGCGGCACGCGCGATCTCATTTTCGAAATCGGAAACATGTTCATGGCGCAGGTGCACGAGCCCTCGCCCGATGACTGGCGGCTAACACGCGGTGAGGGCCATGATGGCGCGGCACTTACGGCTCATTAGCACGCCTTGGAAAGGAACGGACGGTGAAGACAAAGCAACAGAAAGGGCCGGCAGCATGAAGGTCGCTTTTGCCACCCAGGACTTGAAGCGCGTGGACGCGCATTTCGGCTGGGCTAAGAATATCGCGGTTTATGAGATCGC
>JBKQIH010000106.1:0-4154 GCA_052148445.1 Rhodomicrobium sp. | reverse complement strand
GTGCAAATAAGCGCGCGTATCCTGCACAAGCTGCGCCGGCACCCGGAAGGCCATGCCTTCGCAGCGCCCGCCTTTGTCCAGTCCAAGCACGAGCCCCGGCGCGGTGTGGACGCCGCGATGCACCACCGAGTACACGCAAAGCGCCCGGTGCGCGCCCTCCATCAGTGCGTGCGCGGCTTCCTCGTAATGAAAATTCGGCTGCCACATCAGCGAGCCGTAAGCGAATACCCAGAGCCCCACGTGCTTAAGCCGTCTTCTTTTCTGCTGGAATCTTGCGGCCGAAATCGGGGGCGGGCGTGTCCTGCCCCGCATCGATAATGCCGCGCCGGATCGCGCGCGTGTGGGTGAAAAGGTTAAACAGCGTGTCGCCGTCGCCCCAGCGGATGGCTTTTTGCAGGCTGGCCAGATCTTCGGTGAAGCGGCCCAGGATTTCGAGCACCGCCTCCTTGTTGTTCATGAAGATGTCGCGCCACATGGTCGGGTCGGAAGCCGCGATGCGCGTGAAATCGCGGAAGCCCGAGGCCGAGAATTTGATGACCTCCTTCTCGGTGACGCGCTCCAGATCGTGGACGGTGCCCACGATGTTGTAAGCGATGAGATGCGGGACGTGCGAGGTGACGGCTAGCACCAAATCGTGATGCGCGGGGTCCATGATCTCGACCTGTGCGCCGCAGGCCTGCCAGAACGCTTGCAGCTTAGCCACCGCGCTTTCATCCGCACCCGGCAGCGGTGTTAGGATGGTCCATCGGCCGTCGAACAGCTCGGCAAAGCCCGATTCCGGGCCGGAGAACTCGGTGCCGGCGATGGGGTGGCCTGGAATAAAGTGAACGCCTTCCGGCACATGGGGGCCAATGTCGCGCACGACGGCAGTCTTCACCGAGCCGGCGTCGGTGAGGATGGCGCCCGCTTCGAGATGCGGCGCGATTTCAGCAGCCAGCGCCCCGAACGTGCCGACCGGCGTGCAGAGGACGACGAGACCGGCGCCGCGAACCGCATCGGCCGCGTGCTCGAAGACCTCATCGGCGAGGCCTAGCGTGCGCACGGTGGCGCGCGTCGCCTCGGTGCGGGCGCTGGCCGCAATCGTGCCGGCGAGATTCGCCCGCCGCATCGCGTGGGAGAGCGAGGAGCCGATCAGGCCTATGCCGATCAGCGCAACTTTGTTGAACATGGGTTTTGTCATCGTTCGAGAGTCCGGCCGCCGTCCCCGCGATGGCGGGGACCCGCATAAGTGGTTGTATTCACGTCAGAAATGGCTTCCCGCTTTCGAGTGCGCGCATAAATCGATCCCGGCCCCCACTGTCATGGCGCGGCTCGACCAGAAAAAAAGCGCGACATTTCAGAAGCAATCTGGATGGCCGGGTCGAGCCGGGCCGTGACACCCGAGTGTGCTCCGGGGAATGACGCAGCGTGGTCATCGGTTCTTGAATTCGCGCAGCGCATCGAGCGCGGCGCGGTTTTCCTGTTCGAGGCCGATGGTCAGGCGCAGTGCGTTCGGCAGCTTGTAGGCGGCGAGCTGGCGGGCGATGATGCGTTTGGAGATCAGAAAATCGTCGGCATCCTGCGCGGTGCGGCCGGGCTCCGTGCCGAACGGGATCAGCACAAAATTCGCAGCACTTTCAGGCACATCGTAGCCCATCTCGCGCAGCTCGCGCGTGACGTTCGCGCGCCACAACTTGTTGTGCGCCTGCGCCCGCTCGATATGCGCTCTGTCCTCCAGCGCCGCAATCGCCGCCGCCTGCGACGGCCCGGCCAAATTGAACGGGCTCCTGATCCGGTTCATCGAATCCGCAATCTCCGCGGCCATATAGCCCCAGCCGGCGCGCGCCGCCGCCAGCCCGTAAATCTTGGAGAAGGTGCGGGTCATGATCGTGTTGGGCGTGGTGCTGGCGAGTTCGAGTCCGGCTTCGTAATCCTCATCGCCCGCATATTCGGCGTAAGCGCCGTCGAGGACCAGCAGCACATTGTCCGGCAAGGCATGGCGCAACAGCCGCACCTCGTCCGCGCTGAGATAGGTGCCCGTCGGATTGTTCGGGTTGGCGATAAAAACGGCGCGTGTACATGGGGTTACGCGCTTCAGGATCGCATCCACATCGGCGGTGAGGTTTCGCTCGGGCGCGATCACCGGCGTGGCGCCGGCCGCGAGGATCGCGATGCGGTACACCAGAAATCCGTGCTCGGTATAGATCGCCTCGTCGCCGGGCCCGAGATAAGCCTGCGCCAGCACGTGAAACAGCTCGTCTGAGCCGTTGCCGCACACGATCCGCGCCGGGTCGAGCCCATGCGCCGCGCCAAGCGCTTCACGCAGGGCGGTGCTGCTGCCATCGGGATAGCGGTCGAGATGGCCCGCAGCCGCCCGGTAAGCCTCGACCGCGCGCGGGGATGGCCCGAGCGGCGTCTCGTTCGACGACAGTTTAATGACCGGGCCGGCGCCCGCGATCTTCGAGCGCCCCGGAATGTAGGGCTCGACCGCGAGCACGCCCGGCCGGGGGCTTAGTGCCTCTCCGCGCAACCGTTTGTCTCCATGGAAAGGGGCCTGGAACAATGAGCCGCTGTTATAGACCCAACTTGGCGCGCGGGACAATACGGTGCACAGATTTCCCTTCATGCGTAAAAAGCGACATTAGTTAGTTCTGCCGCAGCAGCCGGTCATACTCGGCGTGAGTGCCAATCCAAAACCAAGAGTAACCATCGGCTTCTTCGGTAGCCAAAGCGCGATAATCAAGTCCGGCGCGGGCGGACCAAAGCGCTCCGATCTTCTTGAATTGAAGCGATGGATGCCGCGGGTTTAAGCGTAGCCGCTCGAAACTCTTGTCCGCCAAACGCTTATGCGCCTCCGGAAGCGCGTCATAACATTGCCAGAAGCTGGCCGCTGCGAAATGTCTCACAACTCCCGGCCGTTCCCCTCGGCGTAATCGCGCTTCGCCTGATCGATCAGTCTGTCCAGCTTGCCCGACTCGCTATCCTGCGCGATCTGGCGATCCCACTCGTCCATGTCATGTTCGTAAAACCAAGCGCGGAACTCCGCCAGCTCCTCCGGCGAAAGTTTGGTGATGGCCTCTTCCAACTCTTGGACCGTCATGCGATCGAACTCCTTCCAGCTTTGCGTCACTATACACGCGATTGGGTGTTTCCCAAATTGAGCGGACATTAAGCCCCTGTTAACCTCAGCGCCTCGCGCTTTTCGCAATTTTTCGCGGGCGGTGGCGCTTGCCTCTCATCTGCGATCATAGACAAAGCGCCTTGCTGAAGCTTTAAGCGCAAGCTAACGCGCTGATATACATGTGCTATTTCAAGTTACCGCAGGCAGCTTCGAAGAAGCGGATGCGCCGATTCATGGTTAATCGCGAACTGCGGCTATATTTAACGGACTTTTTCGATGCAGCTTTTGCACACGAAAACGCGAAAAATCGCGACTTTCGCGGCGGGTAATTATCCGGACCGGCCCGCATTTACCATCTCCACTTTAACTATACTCCGAGCTGGTTCTATCTCGGTCAGGGCGTGCAGGCGGATGTCTCGCCGCGCGCGCACATCGAGGCTCGGCTGTTGGCTTATCTGCCGGATCGCGTTCAAGCCCATGTACCGGCTTTGCAGACGCAAACGCCGCCGCCGCGCTGCTCGCGGTCCGGCAAAGCTCGGTGTTCGGCGCGTTCGATTCGACGAAGAGCACGCAGATCTACGCCTGCCTTTACGGCTTCGACGCCAATGTGAAGCCGGCGCTGGCAGTGCCCGACGCGGTGGTGCTCTGGGGCATCGGGCAGACGGCGGTGAGCGCGGCGCTGCTGTTTCTGTTCCTGCTCGCGCTGCGCAACCAATTCAAGATCAAATAGGCGCGCGCGCTGGCGCCCATTGGAGGCGTTCGCCGCGCCCCCGGCTGCCGGATTGCCCCATTGACGAGCTGCCGCTTCTCATATAGTTGACTAGCCTTAACGGGAAAGCTCAATCGCGAGTTGCGCGGCGTTCCGGCCGCGCTAAAGCTAAGCGGCTTTGGATAGTGGCCGAGAGGACTAAGCATTAGCAAGCTTCATGGCGCTGCGATAGAGATAAGCGATGAGTTTCAGGTACACTTGCAACGGCGTCCGCCCGCTCTACTTTCATGGAAGCACTCTATATTGCTCAAGATTTAACCAGATCGTTACGACAGAAGACTTCGG
>JBKQIH010000105.1:0-2520 GCA_052148445.1 Rhodomicrobium sp. | reverse complement strand
CGCGTTTGACGGTCTGGAGTCAAACTTTGCGGCTGCGCCAAGCGCGGCAAAGGTTACACTTGGCGCCATCGTCCTGGATTTCTGACACGGGCCGCTTCCGCGTAGTCGGCGCACAAGACGCGGCAGTGGTCCGGCCCGGCGATGAGCGTGGCGTCGACCGCACACCGCGCCTTTACTGCAGCATGCGAAGATTTTGCCCCGCCGCCGCATTACCGTTCTGCTGCGCTTTCTCGAGCCAGCTGCGGGCAGCGGCCGTATCGCGGGCGACGCCGCGGCCCTGGCCGTACGCCAAACCAAGCGCATTCTGAGCATCGGCATTGCCGCTATCGGCCGCCTTCTTGAACCACTGGAAGGCGTGCGTCGGATCGACCGGGGTAGCTAATCCCTGGTCATACATGGCGCCGAGATAAAATTCGGCCGCCGCGTTTCCGCCGTTCGCGCCTTGTTGGAAATAGCTGAAGGCTTGATCGAGATTGCGCTCTACGCCCGTGCCGTTGAGATAAGCTTCGCCGATCCGCATCTGCGCGTAGGCATTCTTTTGCGCCGCTGCTTTGCGGTACCAATTCAGCGCCTCCGTCTGATTGAGGGCAAAGCCGTCGCCCGACCGATAGGCATCAGCGACCTGCGCTTCGCTGAAGGAATCGCCATGATCGGCAGCGCGCTTGAACCATTGCAGGGCGTAAGTTTTATTGGCGGGGCTGCCCAGACCCGCTTGATTCGCCCACCCCAGCATTCTCTCGCCCGCAGGATTGCCCTGATCGGCCGCTTTTCGCGCCCAGAAATTTGCCTTGGAGTAATCGGTGGGAACCCAGCGGCCCTCATAGTATTTCGCCGCGAGGTTCTGCTGTGCGATGGAATGGCCATGCTCGGCGGCTTTTTCATACCAGCCGATGGCAGTGTTCATATCGTTCGCAACGAGCTTCGCGGGGACTTTGAAGTCCGGATCGTACAGCGTCCCAAGAGAGAATTGCGCCCCAGCGTTGCCGCTGTTGGCCATCTGTCGAAGGCGGTCCAATGCTTGCGGGTCGATCTCCGCTTGATTGCGCAAGGCATCGAACTGCGCGGCGGTCATGACCGGAATTATCGGCTTCGCCCATCGCGCGGCGGCCTCGCGAACGTTCGAGGGGCTGGACAAAAGCCAGCCGGCAATGAGCAGGCAAGCGACTTGCGGCCAGACCACCCAGGCCAGGCGATACCACGCATCGCTCTGCCATAACCCGGCATGACGCTGAAGCGCGCCCGCCGCCGCGCTCAATTGACGGCTCCCATCGCTTTTTCAAGATCTGCAATTTGCAGCATCGTCAGATCGGCGGATGGATCGGCGGAGACGCGCATGGCCTGCGCCTCCCGCGCCTTTTCGAGAAGCGTACGCATTTCGCGTGCGTTGCCCCAATTGTCCCGCCTCGCATTCTCCTCGACCCACGGGCGCAACTTGGTTTCGAAGTCCTCGGGGAACTGGAAGTTCTGTTGCTTCGCCATCCCTTTGATGATGTCGCACAGCTCCTGCGGCTGATAGGCCGGAAACTCGATAGTTTTGGTAAAGCGGCTGGCGAGGCCCGGATTGGAATCAATGAAGCGCCGCATCTCGTTGGGATAGCCTGCGACAATCACGACAATACGGTCGCGGTTGTCCTCCATGAACTTGAGCAACGTGTCGATCGCCTCGCGGCCGGTGTCGCCATAAGTCGCGCCCGGCGGGCCGGCGAGCGTGTAAGCCTCGTCGATGAACAGGATGCCGTCCAGCGCCTCCTTGCATTTGTCCAGCGTCTTTGGCGCCGTCTGCCCGATGTAGCCTGCAACCAGACCCGCGCGGTCGGTCTCCACCAGATGTCCTTTCCGCAGCACGTGCAGGAAGCGATAGATTTCGCCGAGCGAGCGCGCGACTTGTGTCTTGCCGACGCCGGGCGGACCGGTGAACACCATGTGCAAGCTCATGGGGGTGACCGGCAGATTCTGCGCACGGCGTTTTGTTTCGACTTGCAGGCGAGCGATCAATTTATTGACCTCGTCTTTTACCGGCGCCAAGCCGATCATCGAATCGAGGTCTTTGAGCGCATCTTCCGCGGTGCGACCCGGGGCTACGTCCTTTGGCTCGGGAACCTTCAATAAGCGCAAATCGGCGACGTTAAAAGCATCCGCATCATCATCTGCGGTGTCGTCATCGCCTTGGGCAGCTGGGCGAATGGCCTTCATCGCCTGTAGGATATCCGCTGTTTCCAGCGTGGTGAGGTCGGCGGACGGATCGGAGGAGATGCGCATCGCTTGCGTCTCACGCGCCTTTTCCAGAAGCGTGCGCATTTCACGCGCGTTGCCCCAGTCTTCCTGCTTGGCGCACCTTTCGACCCAAGGCCGCAGCTTGCTGTCGATGCTGTCGGGAAATTTGAAGTTCTGTTGCTTTGCCATCCCTTTGAAGATCTCGCAGAGCTCGGGCGGTTGATACGGCGGGAACTCAATGTTCTTGCAAAAGCGACTCGACAGCCCGGGGTTGGAGGAAATGAAGCGGCGCATTTCATTGGGATA
>JBKQIH010000104.1:0-15078 GCA_052148445.1 Rhodomicrobium sp. | reverse complement strand
CCTCACTCTGTCTCTCTCCCCGAGGGCAGAGAGGAAGCCTGAACCGCCGCCTTTTTGCGAAAAGGGCCGCAGCTTTTTCTCCCTCTCCCCATCCGCTAGCGGATGCGGTCACGTTGGGTTGCAAGCTCACCAAGGCGAGCTTGCTGGGAGAGGGTTGGGGTGAGGGGGTCTTGCGCCGTCATATATCCGATTCGGCATCACACGAGAGATCCAATCAGATAAAGCCCGGCGGCTACGGCCATAAGCACCAGAACCGCAAGCCGTAAGGGAAATCGCTTCCTCCCACCGCTCAACTTATGGCGCCAGTCCAAGAGGCGCTGCCGTTCCGCTTCGAGGGCGTCGGCCTGCCCCAGGTACAAGCCAATATAGGGGGAGCCCAACTCATGAGGCGGAGGTCTATCCGGGTCGTGTTCGTGCCGTTCCATCGTCTCGCGCCGCATCATCGTTAAGGCCCGGGGCGGCACTCTTTCGCGTGCGCCGCCCGCGCCGGTTCAATTACATATAAGCGTTGTGGCGGCGCGGGGTTTCCATGTCCGGTAAGATTTTCTTGAACTACAGGCGGGACGGCTCCCGCAGGCCGGCTTTCAGCCTCTACAATTTGCTGGTGCCGTCCATCCCGCGCGAGCGCCTGTTCATGGATGTGGAGGGCCGCATCGAGCCCGGCGACGATTTCGTCGAGGTGCTGGAAGCGCAAGTTTCGGCCTGCGAGATCATGGTGGTGGTGATCGGGCTGCAATGGCTCGCGCTGCTGGATGAGAACGGGCGGCGGCGGAACGACGACCCAAACGGCTTCGTGCATATCGAGATCGCAACGGCGCTCGCGCGCAAAATACGCGAACTATAACCGCAATTTCACGTTTGGCGGCGGCCCGAAAGGACAAATGGTTGGAAAGCGCGGTTCCTGTGAAGCCGTTTCAGCCGAACCCCTGGGGGCTCGATCAGGTCTACGGCTATGTCTGGGAATGATGCGAGGACCTTTGGCAGGACGCTGTAGCCGCCGCTGGAAGATTGACGCGCGCCCGTAACGTAGCTACATTATTGTAGCTACAGGGGGCGATGCATTGCGTTGGGTATGGGACGAGGCCAAAAGCCGCGCCAATCAACGCAAGCATCGCGTCAGCTTCGAGGTAGCGCAATTGGTGTTCGGTGACCCTCTGGCGCTTTCACGGCCCGATCCGTTTCCTGACGAGGAACGCTGGCAAACCGTCGGGGCGATTGGCCCGGTAACGGTGCTTGTGATCCACACATCGCCCGAACCCAATTCGGAAAATGGCGAGGAAGCAGGCCGTATCGTCAGCGCGCGAAAGGCGACGGCGCATGAAAGAAGAGCGTATGAAGAAGGCGAGTTCTGACATCCTCAGCGAGCGGCAAAAGTCTGAGCTTGAAGCATTGGTGTCACTCCCTGACGATCGAATCGATACCCAGGATGTGCCGGAGGTTCGCGATTGGACAGGGGCCAAGCGCGGGCTGTTTTACCGGCCTAACAAACAGCAAATCACGTTGCGCATCGATGCCGATGTGCTGGCTTGGTTTAAAGCGCGCGCCGCGCAAGGCAAGGGCTACCAGAGCGACATCAATCTGGCCCTGCGGGAGTATGTTCAGCGGCAGGTGAGGGGCGCGCGTTAACGCCGCTGCCGCAAGAAATCGATGCCGATTGGCGCGGCATTAGGTTCTCTGCGAGATCGGCGTTGGCCCGGACGGCGAAGCGGATTCTCAGCGCCATGGCCGGCGCAGCGCGCGCTCGATTTCTTCCTCGCTGGCGAATTTGCCGCGGTCAGCCTGCGCCAGGCCCTCCAGCACGCCGGGCAAATGTTCGTCTGGGATGCGGAACACCTCGCCGTCATCGGCGGCGATCTCTTCGATGAGTTCGGCCAAATAGGCCTGCTTGTCTTCCGGAGGCTTTTGAGTTTTTCGATTGCGATTTCGAGAGCTTTTATCATGGGCGGCATTCTAGCAGGGCAGGGCTGGAACCTCAATCGAGGGCGGCGGCGCGGAGGAGGAGGCGTAGCGCGGTTTCGACGGATTTCGCGCGGACTTCGGCGCGGCCGATTTCGCCGAAGCGTTCCTCCTGGTGGAGCGCCCGGCAGTTGAGTTCGCCGCTTTCCCGCGAGACCGCCTTCGCGGCGGCGAAATGGACGAGGCCCACCGGTTTCTCCGTGCTCCCGCCGCCTGGCCCAGCGATGCCGGTGACGGCGACGGAGAGCTGCGCGCGCGATTGGCGCAGCGCGCAAGCCGCCATGGCGATGGCGACCTCGCGCGAGACCGCGCCATGCGCCGCGATCGAGGCAGGATCGACGCCGAGCATTTCGGCCTTGGCTTCGTCCGAATAGGTCACGAAGCCGCGCTCGAACACGCCGGACGAGCCTGCGATAGATGTGAGCTCGGCTGCAACGAGCCCGCCGGTGCAGGATTCGGCGGTGGCGATCTTGAGGCCCATGCCGCGCGCCTTCTGGAGAACCTCTTCGGCGAGACTTTCAAACGCGGTGGACATGGGCGAATTCCAACCTCCATCGATGGATTAAGACCCTCCTCACCCCAGCGGGGAGAGAGACAGGGTGAGGGGGACTACCCCCCGAAAACCACTGTCGCCGTCGCGAGCGCGGCGATGCCTTCGCGCCGGCCGGTGAAGCCGAGCCCCTCGCTCGTGGTTGCCTTCACGCTCACCCGCTCCAGCTCCATGCCGAGCAGTTCCGCCATCCGCGCGCGCATCGCCTCGCGGTGCGGGCCGATCTTGGGCCGCTCGCAGATCAGCGTGACATCGGCGTTGGTGATGCGCCCGCCGCGCCCGGCGACAAGCTTCACCGCGTGCGACAAGAAAATCGCGGAAGGCGCGCCGGCCCATTGCGGATCGGAGGGCGGGAAATGATCGCCGATATCGCCCGCGCCGATGGTGCCGAGCAGCGCGTCGGTGAGCGCATGCAGCCCCGCGTCCCCGTCGGAATGAGCCTTAAACCCTTGGCTGTGCGGAACCTCGATGCCGCACAGCGTAACGTGATCGCCCTCTTCGAAAGCGTGCACGTCGTAGCCCGTCCCGCACCGCACGTCAGGCGCGCCGCGCTTGCCCGATGCGATCAAATCGGCCATCGCCAAATCTCCCGCTGTGGTGATCTTCATATTTTCCGCCGCATTCTCGACAAGTGCAACCTCAAGCCCCGCCCATTCCGCAATCGAGGCGTCATCGGTGAAATCGGTCCGGGCTGCCTCTGCCACTTCGCGATGCGCCTTGAGGATCTTGCCGAAGCGGAAACTCTGCGGCGTCTGCGCGCGCCATAAGCCTTCGCGCGACACCGTTCCCGCGCACCGGCCGCCCTCGCCGCGCTTCAGCGTGTCGGTCACGGGCGCGGCAGCGATGGCGCCATCGAACAGCTCCAGCGCGGCGACGGTTCCGGCGATGCAGTCCGCTGAGACGAACGGGCGTGCCGCATCGTGGATCAGCACGGCATCGGGAGCGAACGGCGCCAGCGCTTCAAGACCGGCGAGCACCGAAAGCTGCCGTGTGGCACCGCCCGGCACAGGCGCCATGAGCTTTTCCGTAGCAAGTCCCGCTAAAGCTTCCGCGTATAAGGCCTCGTCCCCAGCCCTAAGCACTACGATGACGCGCCGAATGGCGGGGTGCTCAAGAAAAGCACGAACGGTGCGCCGCAGCACGGCCTCGCCGCCCACGGAACAGTATTGCTTCGGGCGCCCTTGCTGCACACCCGCGCGCACGCCGCTTCCGCCGGCCACGATTAGCGCGGCATTATGGCTCTGATTTTGGTCCTGTTTTTGCATTCCGCTTCTGCAAACCGCTTTTGCACGGGTGAAGGCCGCAAGCCCCCAATAACGGCCCGAACCTTATAGGGCGACTTGGCAAGCTCCAAGCGCTTTCGCAAAAGCAGCAATTTACTTGCTGACAGGGGAAACGAATTTGCTACAATGCCTCGAAATTAACCGCCCTGCGCCAATGCCTATGTTTTGGGCAGAGGTAACTGCGGGGCTTTACTCTAAACCGCGAATTCCGCCGTTTAAAGCCGTTTCACCCATGATTGTTCGCGACAAAAACAAAAAGAAGCCAGCCCCCCGGCCGGGCGCGCTGAATTTCGAGGCGCTTCTGCAAGGGCTTCCACATGCCTTGCTCATTGTCGATGCTGGCAACCGGATCGTTTACGCCAATCTCGCCGCTGAATTTTTTTTCGGGCTCAGCGAGTCTGTGCTCAAAAAACGTGCATTGCACTCGTTGCTAGCATTCGCCCATCCCCTCACGGCGCTCGCCGATCAGGTACGGCAGATGCGGGGCACGGTGAACGAATACGAACTCGATCTTTCCATGCAAGATCAGCCGAAACGCGCCGTGGACGTTTTTGCCTCGCTCGTTTCCCAGGAGGAGGACTTGGTTTTGCTGATGCTGCAGCAGCGCAGCATGGCGAATATGATCGAGCGGCAGCTTTCGCACAGGGGCGCCGCGCGTTCGGTCTCGGCCATGGCCGGTGTGCTCGCCCATGAGATCAAGAACCCGCTCTCGGGCATAAGGGGCGCGGCCCAGCTTTTGGAAGCCGGCGCCACCGAGGACGACCGGCCCCTCGCCCGGCTCATCACCGATGAGACGGACCGGATCCGCGATCTTGTGGATCGCATGGAGGTGTTCGGCGACGAGAGGCCGCTGAACCGCGAGCCCGTCAATATTCACACAGTTCTCGATCATGTAAGAAGGATTGCCCATGCGGGCTTCGGCAGGAACATAGCAATCGCCCAAGTTTACGATCCAAGCCTGCCCGACGTGCCGGGGAATCGCGATAAGCTGATCCAGGCCTTTCTCAATCTCGTGAAGAACAGCGCCGAGGCCATCGGCGACAGGCCGGACGGGCAAATCACGCTATCGACCGCGTTCCGTCCGGGTTTGCGCCTGCGTCCCGCGAACTCCGAATCGAGCGTGGGGCTACCGCTGGAAATTTGCGTGTCCGACAACGGAGACGGCGTGCCCGACGCGATGAAGGAGCACTTGTTCGAGCCGTTCGTGACCTCCAAGGTGAAGGGGGCCGGGCTCGGGCTTGCCTTGGTTGCGAAAATCATCGGAGATCATGGCGGGGTGATCGAATGCGAGTCGCGCGCCCGGCATACGACCTTCCGGACGCTTTTGCCGATGTACCAGCCATCTGCGCGCAAGACGGGAGCAATGTGACATGGGCCGCGGAAACGTTCTCATAGCCGACGACGACGCAGCGATCCGCACCGTTGTAAATCAGGCTCTTGCCCGGGCCGGCTATAGCGCAAGGGCGACGAGCAACGCGGCAACGCTTTGGAATTGGGTGTCCCAAGGCGACGGCGATGTCGTCATCACCGACGTCATCATGCCTGACGAAAATGCGTTCGATCTCATTCCGCGCATCAAGAAAATCAGGCCGGAACTGCCGATCATCGTGATGAGCGCGCAGAACACGTTCATGACCGCGATCACCGCGGCAGAGCGCGGCGCATACGAGTATTTGCCCAAGCCGTTCGACCTCAAGGAGCTGGTTGCGGTGGTTGGGCGCGCCTTGAGGGAGCCCAAGAACGCGAAATCCTCCCTGCCGGCCGAAAACGAAAACGAGAACCTGCCGCTGATCGGCCGCTCTGCATCGATGCAGGATGTCTACCGGGTCATGGCCCGGCTGATGCACACCGACCTCACAGTACTGATTACGGGCGAATCCGGCACCGGCAAGGAACTCGTGGCACGGGCGCTGCACGATTACGGGCAGCGGCGCAAGGGACCGTTCATTGCCATCAACATGGCGGCGATCCCGCGCGAGCTGATCGAATCGGAGCTGTTCGGTCATGAGAAGGGAGCGTTCACCGGTGCTGCCGCGCGCTCCATCGGCCGCTTCGAACAGGCCGACAGCGGTACGCTATTCCTGGATGAGATCGGCGATATGCCGATGGAAGCGCAAACGCGCCTGCTCCGCGTGCTGCAGGAGGGCGAGTATATGACCGTCGGCGGGCGGGTTCCGATCAAGACGGACGTGCGCATCGTCGCCGCGACGAACAAAAGCCTGGAAAATCAGATCTCGCTCGGCCTGTTCCGCGAGGACCTTTATTACCGGCTGAACGTCGTTCCGTTGCGCATGCCCCCGTTGCGTGAGCGCCTCGACGATGTGCCGGACCTTGTCCGTCATTTTCTCAAGCTCGCCGAAAAAAGCGGGCTGGCTTCGAAAACGCTCACCCAGGAGGCGTTCGACCGGCTGAAGCGCCATACGTGGCCCGGCAATGTGCGCGAGCTGGAAAACCTCGTCCGCCGCTTGAGTGCGCTCTATTCCCAGGAAACGATCTCCGCAGATATCGTCGACAACGAGCTATCGTCCAGCTCTGGCACCGTCCCGGAGCCCCCGGAGCCAGGGAAGGCGAAGCTGAACGAATGGATGGAAGCCTACCTATCCGATTATTTCGGCTCCTATGGCGACCGGTTGCCGCCCCCGGGCCTGTACGACCGCATTTTGCGCGACGTTGAGGCGCCACTTATCACGGCCGCACTGACGGCTACGAGGGGAAATCAAATCAAGGCGGCGGAACTGCTCGGTCTTAACCGCAATACGCTGCGCAAGAAAGTCCGGGAGCAGAAGATCCGGGTCGTCCGCAGTACGATTTGATTCGCCAGAGCATGAGCTGGAGTCCCCCTTTTGTTGAAAGGGGATAACGTCCAGGTTCCGTCAATGGAAATGCTTTTGTTTTCAATCCGCCCCCCGCAAACTGGCGTAGCGCAGCCGTTTTGACACAGCTCGCACAATAAATGTGTTGCTTATGCCACAATTTACCCAAACTCGCCGGACACTGATGCTGTCCGGCAACAGGGGTGAGGCGCTTGCTTGAACACTTCCGATAAGCAAGTCAGGATTAGTCTGACAAAGCGATTAGCAGCGCACGCCGCCGGTGCAAGGCAGGCGGCGGTTTTTGCGCATGCATTCGCTTGCCGCGTCACCGCTGAATTGCTGGCCCGGGCAAGCGCAGCCCCTGCCGGAGGCCGTTTCCATTCGCTCGCCGCTGCCGCGGCACAGAGCGCGCCTCTGCGCTCTTTCCGTAAAGAGCCGCGGTTCTGGATCAGCCTTGCCGTAGTTATCGCCGCGCTTCTTTCGAGCGTCGCAACCTTTCTTATCATCAACAACCTGACCTTCCTCTTCCCCTCGAACGACGTGGTACTCGGTACGCTGGGTATCAGTGCCGCGTTCGTGCTCGCAATTATTGGGATTATCGGCTTTCAGATCGTCAAGCTGCTTAAGGCACGCAAGCGGCAGGCGGCGGGCGCGGGCCTCCACTTCAAAATCGCCGGCGTCTTCAGCCTCGTCGCGCTGTTTCCCGCCGTGCTTCTCGCAATTTTTGCAACCGTTTCCATCGAGCGCAACTTCGATGCGCTGTTCTCGAACCGCGTCAAGAACATTGTCGGCAACTCCGTCGAGGTTGCCCAATCCTATATGCAGGAAAGCGGGCAGGCGATCCGCTCCGATATGGCCGGAATTGCGCGCGAGATCGAGGAAAACGCGGCACTATACCACGAGGACAAGTCGGCCTTCGACCGGCTTTTTTCAGCCACCGTTTCGCTCCGTGCCGTGCCTTCGGCCTTCGTGATCAACGCCAAGGGAGCTCTGCTGTCCTCGGCTGCCGGGGAGCACGCGGTATTCCGGGCCCCAGCGGCCCCCGATATCGCCCGCGCGGCGGAGGGCCGGATCATGTTGCTGAGCTGGGACGTGAACGGCATTGCAGCCTTGAAGAAGTTGAAGGGTTTCGACGACGCGTATCTTTACGCGGTCCGCCCGGTCAATCCGAACGTCATCCGGCTTTTGCAGCGCACGCAATACAATATTCTGCAATTCGCGCAGCTTGAGCAGGCCCGCGCACAATATCAGTTCGTCTTCGCCATGATGTATGTGCTGCTGGCGCTAACGCTGCTCACTTCGGCCATCTGGACCGGGCTCGTTTTTGCCAGCCGTCTTGTGACGCCGATCCGCAAACTGATCGGAGCCGCCCAAGAGGTCAGTCAAGGAAACCTCAACGTTCAGCTCGACGAAGGCTTTGCGCGCGACGATCTCGGCCGTCTCGGTGCGACCTTCAAGAAGATGACGGTCGATCTTGAAACGCAGCGCGCCGGCATTATGAGCGCGAACGTTCAGCTCGACGAACGGCGGCGTTTCATCGAAGCGGTGCTTTCGGGCGTTACCGCTGGGGTCATCGGGCTCGATTCGCAAGGTTGCGTTACCCTCATCAACAGGTCTGCGCGGGAGCTTCTGCGCTTGAAGGAAGCGAAGCTCATCGGCAAGCCGCTCAAGATCGCGGTCCCTGAATTCGCGGAGGTCATGGACAAGTCGCGCAAGCAGAGCCGCTCCAAACCGGTGCAAAGTCAAATTACCATCGTGCGCGAAAGCGGCGAGCGCAATTTCGCCGTGCAGGTGACGCGCGAGGAAGAGGACAATCCCGGCTACGGCGTGGTGGTCACTTTCGACGACGTAACCGAACTCACGGTGGCGCAGCGGACCTCGGCCTGGGCGGACGTCGCGCGGCGCATTGCGCACGAGATCAAGAACCCGCTGACGCCGATCCAGCTTTCGGCTGAGCGCATTCGACGGAAATACGGCGATTCCATCAAGACAGACCGCGAAATCTTCGACAAATGCACCGATACCATCATCCGGCATGTGGGAGACATCGGCCGCATGGTGGATGAGTTCTCCTCCTTTGCGCGCATGCCCCAGGCGGTGTTCGAGGAGCAGGATATCCGCGAGATCGTCCGCGAGGCGGTCATCCTGTTCCAGATGAGCCGCCCGGAAATCGAATACAAAATCGACACTTTGAGCGAGCCGCTTCCCGCACTTTGCGACCGCAGGCTTCTAACGCAGGCGGTGACGAACCTCGTCAAGAACGCCAGCGAAGCGGTGGATGCCTATCAGCACGCCAACGGGCATGAGCCGGAAAAGGGGCGGATCGTAATCCGCCTGCGTGCAAACGATCATCGCTTTGTGATCGGCGTGATCGATAATGGCTGCGGGTTGCCGAAGGAGAACCGGCACCGGCTGGTTGAGCCCTATGTGACGACGCGCCAAAAAGGGACAGGGCTAGGTCTTGCCATTGTACAGAGGATCACAGAGCAGCATGGCGGCGTGCTTGAGCTTGAGGACGCCCCGGCGGACGAAGGCTATACGCACGGCGCCTGGATCAGAATGTCAATCCCGATATCGCTCGCAGCGGACGGGCCGGAAGGGGAAAAGGACGAGATGAAACCGAATGGCAAGGAGCGGGAAAGCGTGTCCGGAGCGTCGCTCCAGCGCGGGAAAGAGGGAGTAGGCCATGGCGTCTGACATTCTCATTGTCGACGACGAAGCGGATATACGGGAGATCGTCTCGGGCATCCTCGAAGACGAAGGCCACAAGACACGGCTCGCCAAGGATAGCGACGAGGCGCTTCGCACCATCGAGGAGAGACGCCCATCGCTCGTCATCCTGGACATTTGGCTGCAGGGCTCCAAGCTCGACGGCCTCGAGGTTCTTGCGCGCATAAAAAAGGCGCATCCGGAGCTGCCCGTCGTCATCATTAGCGGCCACGGCAATATCGAGACCGCGGTCACGGCGATCAAACGGGGCGCTTACGAATATATCGAAAAGCCCTTCAAAGCCGACCGGCTCGTTCTTGTCACCGCGCGAGCGCTCGAGGCCTCGAAGCTGCGCCGGGAGAACAAAGAGCTGAAGGAGAAGAGCTATTACAGCTCCGAACTTATCGGCAAATCGGCGGTCATGAACCACCTCAGGCAAAACATTCAAAAGGTGGCGCCGACCAACAGCCGTGTAATGATCACGGGCCCGCAAGGCTCAGGCAAGGAGCTCGCGGCGCGCTCTCTCCATGCGACCTCGCTCCGCGTCAATGGCCCCTTCGTCGCGGTGAACGCTGCCTCCATGGCGCCGGACCGGGTCGAAAACGAGTTCTTCGGTGTCGAGGAGACCGGCCAGACGGTGCGGAAGGTTGGCGCGCTCGAGGAAGCCCATAATGGCACGCTCTACATCGACGAGGTCGCGGACATGCCCTTGGATACCCAAGGCAAGCTCCTGCGCGTGCTCGTCGAGCAAAAATTCCAGCGCGTCGGCGGAGGCCCGAAGGTGGCGGTGGATGTGCGCATCGTCTCCTCCACCAGCCGCGATCTCGAACGCGAGATGACGGCAGGCCGGTTCCGGCAAGACCTGTTCCACCGGCTGAACGTCGTGCCGCTCAAGGTGCCTTCGCTCGTCGAGCGGCGCGAGGATATCCCCGAGCTTGTCGAGCACTTCGTAAAGCAGATCGCGCAATCCTCCGGCCTGCCGCCACGGATCATCGGCGACGATGCCATGGCAGTTTTGCAATCTCATGAGTGGCCCGGCAACGTCCGTCAGCTGCGCAATATCGTCGAGCGGGTCATGATCATGTCCAACGGCGAGCCTGACAGCATCATCACCGCCGATATGCTTCCCGACGACATCGGTGCAAACGTCCCTTTATCGTCAAACGGCTCGGGGGGTGAGCATCTCATGTCGCTCCCCCTCCGCGACGCACGTGAGATTTTCGAGCGGGAATACCTCATGGCGCAGATCAACCGTTTCGGAGGCAACATTTCCCGCACAGCGGAGTTCGTTGGCATGGAGCGCTCCGCGCTGCACCGCAAACTTAGGGCTCTTGGCGTGAATTCGAACGAAAGGACCGGCGATCTCCGCCATTAGAACATCCTGCGCTTAATCGGAAACAGCCGTCATCGCGAGGCGGCCTTGGCCACCGTGGCGATCCAGTCAGCGTCAGTGACTTAAGCCTGGATTGCTTCGCTTTGCTCGCAATGACGGCGATTCCGGATTAGGGACGATCTCTTGTCTTGGCGCCGGCCGGCGTTTCGGGCAAATTGGCAGCGCGTGGACGCTACGAACGGCGCCCGCAACGGAGAGAGAATGCCACGGGTTGTTTATGTGAACGGGGCCTATGTGCCGTACGCGGACGCGGCCGTGCATGTCGAGGACCGGGGCTTCCAATTCGCCGACGGCGTCTATGAAGTTTGCGAAGTGCGGGACGGCTGCCTTATCGACGAGCGCCGGCACATGCTGCGTCTCCAGCGGTCGCTGTCCGAGCTGGGCATGGCCCCGCCGATGGACCTTAAGGCTATCGGCGTGATCCTCAGGGAGACGGTGCGGCGGAACCGCGTCAGAGACGGCATCGTCTATCTCCAGGTAACGCGCGGCGTCGCGCACCGCGATTTCGCCTTCCCCCCCGCCGGCACGGCGCCCGGCGTCGTCTGTTTGGCCCGCTCGCTGTCGCGGACGAAAGGGGACATGAAAGCCGCCGCGGGCATAGCTGTCATAACCGTTCCGGACATCCGCTGGACGCGCGTCGATATCAAAACGACCGGGCTCCTCGCTCAGTCTCTTGCCCGCCAGCAGGCGCTGGACGCTAGCGCGAGTGAGGCGTGGATGGTCGATGAGAATGGGTTCGTAACCGAGGGCGCCTCTTGCAACGCCTGGATCGTAACGGACACGGGGCTTTTGGTGACGAGGCCGGCGGATTTTGGTATTCTGCGCGGTATCACGCGGGAGGTGGCGATGGAAACCGCAACCCGGAGCGGTCTACGATACGAGGAGCGGCCTTTCACGGTTAACGAAGCGAAAGCGGCACGCGAGGCATTCCAGACGTCGGCGGGAGGGCTAGTAATGCCGGTTGTAAGGATCGACGGCGAGCCTGTTGGCACGGGAAAACCGGGCGCGGTTGCGGCTGGATTAAGGCGTGCGTATCACAGCGTTGCCGAAATCTCGCCGCCCGGCAGGCTTGTAACATGATTGGTACAAAGCTGTGTTAAGAACGCATGCGATGTGCCGTCCTATGCGGGCGGCCT
This sequence comes from Rhodomicrobium sp., assembly GCA_052148445.1. Classification (GTDB taxonomy): domain Bacteria; phylum Pseudomonadota; class Alphaproteobacteria; order Rhizobiales; family Rhodomicrobiaceae; genus Rhodomicrobium. Next base: position 3,238 of record JBKQIH010000104.1, on the reverse strand, counting down.
AAGGATTGCCGCCGGCAAAATCTGGGGCAAATCAAGCAACAACAACCAATGTTTCGTGCAAGCGGCCGGAAGTGCCGCGCTAAAAGAACGGATAGGACATGGCTGCGGAAAAACAACAAAACTTACAAGACGCATTTCTCAATCACGTTCGCAAGCAGAAGACGCCCCTCACGATTTTCCTCGTCAACGGTGTGAAACTGCAGGGCATCGTTACCTGGTTCGATAATTTCTGCGTGCTGCTCCGGCGCGACGGGCACTCGCAGCTCGTCTATAAGCACGCAATCTCGACAATCATGCCGGGCGGGCCCATCTCGTTTCTGGATGGGGATCAGGACGCAGAGCGTTAGTACCGTTGAAAAAGCTGAATGCACGCGAGCGTGCCACGCATAGCAGCCAAGGCAACCCGGGCACACCGCCTCCCTCCTTGCCGGCGGGGGGAACGCGCGCCCTTGTGGCAGTGCCCATCCGCAAGACAATGGAGCAGCCGGCACAGGACCCGGCGGTAAGCTATTTGACCCCCGCCGAGCGCTTGGCGGAGGCTACGGGCCTCGCCGGAGCTATTGGGCTCGATGTCTGTTTCGCCGGCATCGTTCCGCTGCCCCAGATGAGGCCCGCAACGCTATTCGGCTCGGGAAAGGTCGAGGAACTCGGCGCAATCGTGAAGGCGGAGGACGCCGCGGTCGTCATCGTCGATCATGCGGTCACACCGATCCAGCAGCGCAACCTTGAGAAGGCGTGGAACGCAAAAGTTCTGGATAGAACCGGGCTCATCCTGGAAATCTTCGCGGACCGGGCACACAGCAAGGCGGGCCGCTTGCAAGTGGAACTCGCGCGGCTGACTTATCAAAAAAGCCGGCTCGTGCGCTCCTGGACCCATCTCGAACGGCAGCGTGGCGGCTTCGGTTTTCTCGGCGGTCCGGGCGAGACGCAGATCGAGGCGGACCGGCGCGCCATCGGCGAGCGCATCGATGCCATTAAAAGCGATCTCGCCGTGGTCGAGCGCACGCGCCGCCTGCACCGAAAGCGCAGAAAGCAGACGCAGCAGCAGACCGTTTCTCTCGTGGGCTATACGAACGCGGGAAAGTCCTCGCTGTTCAACGCGCTGTCGGGAGCCGGTGTGCTGGCGCAAGATATGCTGTTCGCCACCCTCGATCCGACGCTGCGCCGCGTGAAATTCCCCGAAGGCGGCGCCTTCATCCTCTCCGACACGGTCGGCTTCGTTTCGGAGCTGCCAACTCAGCTGATCGCGGCCTTTCACTCCACGCTTGAGGAAATTCTGGAAGCCGATTTGATATTACACGTGCGCGATATCGCATGCGCGGCCTCCGAAGCGCAGCGCGCCGAGGTTGCGCGCGTCTTATGCGATATCGGCATCGATCCTCAAGAGCAGGCCAAGCGCGTTATCGAAGTCTGGAACAAGGCGGATCTTTTGCCCGCCGGCGAGCACGAGCCGTTCTTAAGGCGCGCGGAGCAGCGTTCGGCCGCGCTGGTGTCGGCTACGACAGGCGAGGGCGTTGCGGACCTCGCCGCGATGATCCGCCGCCGCCTCCAGAAGCAGACCTGCACGCGCAGTGTGGTCGTGGACGGGGCCGACGGCCCGCTCATCCATTGGCTCTACGAGAACACCGAAATCCTCGGCCGCCAAGATTATCACGACGGAAACTTGCATTTCGAAGTGCGCGTCGCGCAGGAGCGGGAAGGCGATCTCGACCGGCATTTGCGCCGGCCGGTGGCCTAAAGGACTTGCGCTGTCTCCGGCGGCGTCTGCGCTTTCTTGTCATCCCGGAAGCCGCTCGCGGCTGTCCGGGTTCTTCGCGCACGCAACCGCTTTTTAACATCCCGTGTCTGCAACGCACCGCTTCGCGCTGCCCCGCGCAGGCGATGACAATGACGAGCGATGAAGCACCCAAGCAGCTCGGGAGCCGCTACTCCAACTGCGGCCATCCCTTGTTCTTGCTGCCGATGTGCAGAACACCGTAGAGAATGCTCACCCCCAAGAGCCCGATGAACGATTGGGTGGGGCTTTGCCCTAGCGTTATGTTAACGCCGAATGCCACCAAACCCGATAAGACGAACCCATAAAATCCCCATTTCTTCCATCGGAACAGGGCGGCGGCGCAGGCGAGATTGAAAATACCGGCGGCCGGCAGCACCCAAAACGCCCATTCGGGCAAGTCCGGCAGCTTTTCCTGAATTGCCGTTTTTCCTAGCGTATAGGCGAGGGCGATTGCGGAATTGGTAACGATTATAAAAATGAGGTAGGCAGTTAAGCACCCATGCCTCTGCTTATGATCGTTCTTTGGCGTCTCGGGATCCGCTCCGGCGTTAACGAAATTCCGACCGGCAGAAGCCTTGGCTTTACCAGTTTCTTCCGGGATCGGTCCAGCTGGAGCGCCAGTCGCCCGCTTGCCCCCCTCTGCCGCCCGCGCTTCATCCTCCTCCGCGTTGAATCTCTTCCCCGCCTCTTCCGACGCCCGGCGTTCCGCCTCCGTCTTCGCCGCGTGCTCAGCTTTCGCCGTAACGAATGCCTCCTTCAGTGCACCGCTTAAGCCGAGGCAATCGGACCTAAACCGATCCGGGCGAAGAGCAACGGCGTTCTTGCGTGCGAGGGCGCGGATCGATTCGGGTAAGACCTCCGCGGACGGAAAACCCGCGCCGCCAACGAGCACCGGAATCACCCGTTTTCCCTCTTCCAGCGCAGCCTTGATCTCGATAGCGACGAAATCTTCCGGGTCGCCCGCGCGCGCTGCCATCAACTCCGCCCAGCGTGGCCCGATAACAACGAGCAGCACATCGCACAGCGCCACCTGCGCGCGCAACACCTCTACGAAATCGTCGCCGGGCTTTATGTGGCCTTCGACATCCATGAAAAGACGGCTCGTACCGAATTCTTCCTCAAGCCGTTGGTAAAGTGCGACGGTGAAGCCCGGATCGTCGCCACGGCGGTAATTGATGAAGATTTTGCCTGAACTCTCACCCGCCATGTGCCCCTCGCGTGTCGAAAAACCCAAAAAGATTTATAACCAAATGGCACCTAAGGGAAGCTTGGCGGTTGAGGGCCGTAGAATAGTGAAAAGGTGAGCTTTCTTTTCAAAGCGGCCACGCGCGTTAGCCGCCCTCGCGCTCCGCTGCTTTCGCCAAGTCCCAAAATACCTGCATCTCGTCGAGGGTCATGTCCTTCAGCTCACGGCCGCTCGCTTTCGCGCCGGCTTCCATGGCTTCCATGCGCCGGATGAAT
>JBKQIH010000103.1:0-3568 GCA_052148445.1 Rhodomicrobium sp. | reverse complement strand
ACCATCGTCATTGTCGGCCACATTGTGGTGCCCTCGCTGATGGCAGTGGAGCTTATTTATCGGCCACCCCTGTGGGTGCACCTTCTCATCTGGCTACCGCTCACGGCCTTCTTAAGCCTCGCGCTCTTGCCGCGCGTGAAAGGCGCTATTGTCGGGCTGCAATGGGCGCATAGAATGCATGGGTTCGAACGGGCCGGAGCCGCGAGGCTCGACGAGGGCGGTGAAAGTTAGGCTGTCAATATAAAATTGGATAGATGCCATATTGCATCGTGACTTTTCAACCGGAGTGAATTATGGTGCCCTTCCCCTTGACTTCCCCCCTAAACTTGGGCCACTTTCACCCTGCTTTGGAGCTACGCGGAAACTATCATGGCTAAGCCTGTAACACAGAAAATCAAATTGGTGAGCTCCGCCGGAACCGGTTACTATTACGTGACGAAAAAGAACCCGCGGAATTTGACCGAAAAGCTCGCGCTTAAGAAATATGACCCAGTGGTCAAGAAGCACGTCGATTTCAAAGAGTCGAAAATTAAATAGGCACCTACCCTCGCGCCTGCGCACGAGCAGCTCTCCAATATCCTTGCTGACTGAAGAGATGATCAGCTCCGCGTCTATCGGCAGCGGGGTAAGTCCGATTGATGACACGGAGCTGATCTTTACACCATTGGATCAAGAGGGCGTGACCCAACGGCTCATTCCGAAACCTCCAGCTTGCGACGACATAGAGGTTTCGGTGCATGCCCTACGGACCCAGGAGATGCGGCGGACCTGAGCACTCCGCAGGGTATTTCACATAATATATTTATGAGAACCTATGGCCTGTTGGCAAGTGCAGATCGACATTTTTCTGCCTCACTTATCAGCTTTTGCGCCGGTCCTCCTTAACATTTGCCAAATGGCACCCTTAAAGTTTTGCAGCGAACTCAAGCGGAGTCAAACCCCAACCTATTGTTTATGAGACGCATTTCGCTTTTATCGTAAACAATCGCTGCTTAGCGGCTCATTTTGGTGATGCAGGCTGGCGTCTGCGGAGTTTTCCCCGTTATCCCCAAGCCTAGGACGAGGGAGCGGGGACGAGCTGCCGGATCGTATCCAGGAATCGCGAGACCGAAATCGGTTTCGAGACATAGGCTTCACAGCCGCCTTCCCTTATGCGCTCCTCATCCCCCTTCATGGCGAAAGCGGTAACGGCTACAATCGGAATATGCCGCAGGCTGTCGTCTTCCTTTAGCCATTTTGTTACATCCAGACCGGAAACCTCCGGAAGCTGGATATCCATGACGATGAGATCCGGCCGATGCCTTCGCGCAAGCGCTATGGCTTCGATGCCATTGCGAGTTTGCAACGTCTTGTAACCGTGCGCCTCCAAAAGATCGTGAAAGAGCTTCATATTCAGCTCGTTATCCTCGACGATCAAAATCGTGTTAACCATGCCAGATTTGCTCGCCTTTGGCCGGGGGCTAGGACGCGGGGCGTCTGCCTTGAAGCTTCGCGGTGCCGTCCGTTTTGGAAAAGGATGAAAGCGCATGGGCCATTACATAGAAAAGCATTCGCGCTGCCATATTCTCCCCGATACGTTAATAAAGTCTAACCTCTTCCTTAATAAATTGCCATAGCGCAGCGCGGTTCCGGCTAAGGACACTGTTTTATCTCGTGAAATTCTATGCTGGATAATTCTCCATCGAGAGAGAATGTGCCGTAATCGAGCTTCAGTTTGCGGCTCACGCCATTGGCGTACATCCGGAACGAAATCTCGTAAGAGGGAAGCCCATCCTTATTCGCCGTCTGATCGTAATAGCTGACGACAACCGGCCATGACGGAATGGTGTCGAGCGGCCCGGCGTTCGGAATGGAAGGAAGCTGCGAGTTGGCGCTTAGTTCGAGCGGGGCGCCGATCACGCTCGTGGTTTCGTAGACTTTCGTGCCTTTCTCCGAACCGTCGTAGATATCGGCCTGCAAGCGTGTCTGCCCCGCCACGGCCGCTTTTAGCAAGCGAAGCGAATGCTGAGTGGGAAAAAGGATATTTCCTGAAAGGGCAAAGGAGGCCTTTTTGGGCTTTTCGAGATCGACATAGACAGTGTCCGGCCGGCGAGCGGCCCGCCGGGCCGAGCCCTTTGTACTATCGCTCAGCTTATTGTTGGAATATTGCGAGGTTGAAAACCGGAAACGCTTGCCCTCCGCATCTTCCCAGCTTTCCGTCCTGATATCGTTGGTGACCGGTTTGCCGTCGCGGTCGAAAACCTCCGTCACGAGGCGCGTATTCAGCGTGTAGCCTTGGCAGAGCGAGCCTTGGAAATCGTACACAAGCTGCCCGCGGATGTCCGTCACATTGGAGCCGGCGTTCGTATCGCCGAGCGTTAGCTCATAAACAGCGCGGTGCGGAGCGAGCGAACCGGCGCTTTGAGCGGGCGCTTGGCTACCTGCGACCGGCGGGTGCGCGAGATCCTGGGCGGGAGTTCCCTGCGCCACGGTGGGCTGCAGCAGCAGGATCGAAGACACGCTCGCGCTGGAGAAAATCCTAATCGTCGAGGCAATGCTATGCTTCATTTTGGGTCCCACGAGCGTGTTGCACATCCCATCCATCGATAAACTGGCTTTACGGCAAATAACAGCTCTCGCGCTCGCAAATGCGCCTGCGCGCCGCCAGAGCGCTGACATCGGAATAGAAGCCTGCATTTTCCAGGGGGCGGGTGAACACGCCGCAGGCTCACCGCGCTTTCATCGCTTCTTCCGCGCCGCAATCATCTGGTCCAGCGTGACCGAAGCGATCTCATCCCGGGCGGAAGTCGCAAGCCGGTCCTCGACTTCATCGAGCCAAGCTTCGCCGGTGGTGCCATCGGGCTTGCTAAGGCTCTCCGCCAGGGCGCGATACAGCCCTTCCTGCTCGTCGCGCGGCAATGCCAGCGCTTGCCCGGTGATGCCCTTTGTGCGTTCGTTCATAGTGCAGAGATGGATTAAAAGCGCAAGCGAGGGCGCGTGGGCGCTCTCCCACCCGCTAATCGGCAAAGCCGCTATCGAGATCGCCGAACAGATCGGCAACGGCGACCGCGATCCCCGGCGGCTCGAAGGTCAGGCGATCGCCTAGCCCTGCGATCCGGGTTTTGAGCAAATCGCCCTCCGCGCGGCTGTGCTGGATGACGGTCCGGTTTTCCAAGACGATGACGAGGTAATGCTGCACGCCCGGATGGCGAAAATAATTCGTGAATTTCACCGCCAAGTCGCGCCTTGTGCTGGTTGGCGAGATGACTTCCACCACAATGACCGGGTCGGGCGCGATCAAGCTGCCTCGAGGAATAGGTGCGCCGCAATTCACCAGCGCATCGGGCTCGAAGACGGTTGAGCTGTCGATCTTGACACCCAGACTGTCAACGAAGGCGCGGCACGGCAGCTTTGCTTCGGCGATTGCCGCTTCAAGCGCTTTGGCGGCTTGAAACTTGACATGCGCATGCTCGGCGCGCTCCGGGGCAATGGCCACGATCTCGCCGCCGATGAGCTGATAGCGCCCGCTCTCCTGGGCCTCGGCCCATTCGAGGAACGCTTCGGCCGATAGGGTTTCGTGTTTTGGAAC
>JBKQIH010000102.1:0-76705 GCA_052148445.1 Rhodomicrobium sp. | reverse complement strand
CCGTCCATGGACATTCGCGCCGTGCCGGGCTATCACCGCGCGGTAGATTCAGAGGTGAACACATGATCCGGCGCCTTTATGCTTGGACGATGCGCCGCGCCGAAGGCCCGCACGCGCTGCTTGCGCTTGTGGCGGTTTCGTTCGCGGAAAGCTCGTTCTTTCCGATTCCGCCCGATACGCTGCTCGTGCCCATGGCACTGGCGCAGCGCCAGCGCGCAATGGTGCTCGCGCTTTGGTGCACGGCGGCATCGGTCGTTGGCGGCATGGCGGGCTATGCCATCGGCTCGGTGCTCTTCGACAGCGTCGGCAAGTGGATCGTCAGCGTCTACGGCCTCGACAGCGGGATGCAGGAGTTTCGCGACAGATATGCCCAATGGGGCATGTGGATCATCTTGTTGAAGGGGATGACCCCGATTCCGTATAAGCTTGTCACAATCACGAGCGGATTCGCCGGCTATAATTTCGGCCTGTTCGTGATTCTGTCAGTCATTACGCGGGGAATCCGCTTCTTTGTGGTCGCGGGGCTGGTTAGCTATTATGGCGAGCCGATCCGCGGATTTGTCGAACGGCGGCTGGAGGCCATCGCGCTCGCGACGGTGGCGATTATCATCTCAGGCTTCGTGATAGTGAGATATGTTGTCTAGACCGCCAATGACCCGCTCCCGCTGGCTGGAGCTGCTTACTGTCGAGAACGCTGCGTTTATCGTCGCGGGGTTGAGCCTTGCCTCGCTCGCAGGCGCATGGACAATCGAACTTGCGGGTTGGAAGCCATGCCCGCTCTGCCTGGAGGAGCGCATCCCGTATTACGTGGCCGTGCCCGGCGGCACGATCGCGGCCTACCTCAGTGTCAAGGCACCGAAGCTCGCCGCCCTGGTTCTGGCCGCCATCTGCTTGGGATTGGTCTATAATGCCGGGCTCGGCGTCTATCACGCGGGCGCGGAATGGAAATTCTGGCCTGGCCCTTCCACCTGCATGGGCGATGAGCTTAAAGCTGGAAGCTCGCTCGCCAAGCGTCTCATGCACAATACCGCAGTACCCTGCGACGAGGCCGCACTGCGCGTTTTCGGAATTTCGCTTGCCGGCTACAGCGTTCTGCTGTCCGCCGGGCTCGCCGGGCTCGGTGGCGCCGCGATCTTCCGGAGCTTGCGGAGTCAGACGCGCAGGCACTCAGTGCAGTAAAGTTCCAGCTACATCGCGCAGACAGACGCGGCAATATTAGACCAACAGTATAATACCGGATCGCGCAAAGCAGTATACGGCCGGTGTTAAGCCTTCGAATAGCTGTGTTCCAGTCATCAACGCAAGCGGGGCCGCGAAGTTTCAAGCCTTAACCTGGAACATTGCGCCCTATGCTGGTTTGGTTGAAGTGACTGCATTTCAACTTCGGAGGAAACACCATGAAAGGTTTAAGTGCGGCAGTCATTGCACTTTTGTTGGCAACGCCAACCCTGGCTCAAACGGCACCGGGAAGCGATAGCACCGCATCGCATGCCACCCAGCCTGCTACCACCACGGCCGGGGCGGACGCGAACCGGTTCATGACCAAGGAAGCTTCGAACCAGTGGCTTGTCGGAAACCTCTGGAATAGGAGCGTTTACAATGCGCAAGGAAAGGCCATCGGCGATTTGAAGGACGTTCTGATCGGCCCCGACGGCAGGGTCCAAGCCCTAGTCGTTGGCGTCGGCGGATTCTTGGGCCTCGGCGAGAAAAACGTTGCCGTCGACTACAATTATATCGAAAAGAACGGCGGCATTACGCCGAATCGGATCACGCTCAATATGACGGAGCAAGACCTTCGTTCGGCGCCCAGCTTCAACCGCATGAGCAGCTCGAAATAGTTCCACACCCCTGGATTACAATCCGCAGGAAGAAGAGCGGACGCCGCCCTTCTTCCGATCGGTGTGTTGGGTTCTTTGCCTGTAATACACGCCAGAACAACATCTTAGAGCCAATTCAGCGGTGCGGAGATCGCTGGATGGACTCTGGGCAGCGCGGCACCATAGTATTTCTTTTTTCCGGAAAGGCGGGCTCTGCCACGGGGCCGCCTTGTTTGTTTTGGAACCCGGAGCCGGGCAAGTGGGAATTATACCGGTATAAGAGCGGGGTCAGGACGATGACGGAAGAGGCAGTGAACGCCATCCGGGCGTGGCTCGGTACGGCGCGCGGAAGCGACGACGGCGCGGAGCTTGCGCTTTGGATATTGTGCTTGAGGGCGGCCGGGCGTTCGCAAAAGAATACCGGCACCGCGCGCGGCGCATTACCGTTGGCGGCATTATCATGAGCAATGACACTTTCCGTCTTTCGCCCGGCGCCACGTTCTGGGTTGTCCTCTTCGCACTGGTTTTCGTGGCGCTGCTGCTCTTCTCGGCAATTCTCCTGCCGTTCGTGGCCGGCTTCGTTTTGGCCTATTTGTTTAATCCGATTGCCAGCCGCATGCGCCGGGCCGGTGTGCCGCGCGGCGCAGCCGCCTTTGTCATCGTCACCGCGCTCATCGTGGGAATCGGCGCCATTCTAGCGCTGATCGTTCCGCCTCTTTTCGACCAGCTCAGCCGGCTCATTCAAGACCTGCCCGGCTGGTACGAGCGTGGCCGCCACTATCTCGCACAAAATTATGGACATTATCTTCAGCACATGGGCGGGCCTGAGCAAGCCGGAACGCCGGCGCCGGTCGAGCAGCAGATCTCTCAGCACGTCACGCCCTGGCTCATCGCGCAACTTCAAGGCTTGCTCCAAGGCGGCCTCGATCTGTTCAATTCGCTGGCGCTGCTTTTCCTGACGCCTGTGGTCACGTTCTTTTTGCTGCGCGATTGGGATAAAATGATTGCCAGCATCGGAGAGTTTTTCCCCAGAAAACAGGAGCCCATTGTCGCGAAGCTTGCCCGGGAAATCGACCAGACGATCGCCGGATATCTCAGAGGCGAGCTGATCGTGCTTTTAATTGTATCCGCTTTTTACATGGTTTCCCTCGGCGTGATCGGCCTCAATTACGGGCTCTTGATCGGGCTTTGCGCGGGGCTCATTAGCTTCGTGCCCTATCTTGGCTCGACAAGCGGGTTTTTGATATCGGGGGGTGTTGCGTTCTATCAATATTGGCCGGACTACACAAAAGTCGCGCTCGTTTGCGGCGTATTCGTCTTCGGGCAACTTGTGGAAGGCAACGTGCTGACGCCGAATATCGTCGGCAACCGGGTCCGGTTGCATCCCGTCTGGCTGCTTTTCGCCTTGATCGCATCCGGTTATCTGATGGGCTTCACCGGACTTCTCATATCGGTTCCGCTCGCTGCCGCCATCGGCGTACTGGTGCGCTACGCGATCGGCAAGTATTATGAAAGCCCCATGTACAACGATGAGGGCGATTGTGAGCAGAAAGCCAAAGCCGGCAATCCGTAACCAGGGGCGGCCCGCGTGAAGAGGGCTCAACTTGTCTTGGACCTTCCGCTTCGCGAGAACTGGGACGAAGCGGAATTCTTCGTAACCTCCCGGAACGAGCGAGCCCTGCGCCTCGTCACCGCATGGCCCGAGTGGCATTCTCCCGCGGCGATCGTTTACGGTCCGCCCCAATCGGGCAAAACCTATCTTGCCAAAATCTGGCAAAGCCGGTCGAAAGCCCAGCTTATCGAGGCGTCCGGGCTTGGCGCGCATGTCTGGTCCAAACCCTTCACGCCGCTGATCGTCGAGGATATCGACACTTCTGCTTTTTGCGAGACCGCGCTTTTTCATCATTTGAACCTAGCCCGCGAGCACGGGTCCGCGATCCTGCTCACCGCCCAAACGCCGCCCGGCCAGTGGACCATCGCGCTTCCCGATCTTCGCTCGCGCATCCGGTCCTATCCCGCCGAGGGGATTCAACCGCCCGATGAGGAGCACTTGGCGGCGCTCCTCATCAAGCATTTCAGCGACCGGCAGATCGAGGTTGCGCCCGACGTCATCTCGTATCTTATTGCGAGGATGGAGCGCTCCATGGCGGCAGCACAACAGCTCACCGCTCATATCGACAAGCTGGCACTTTCGGAGCGCCGCAAGGTTACCCGCGCGTTCGCTGCGAAGGTGTTCAAGGAGCTGAGCGTGGGCGAGGATGGGCACGGCGAGGTTTAAAGTAGCGCTTGCACGGTGCCGGCGGGAGGGTCATCCTTTGTGGCAAACACCGGCAAACTAAGGCAAGGCTTGCGCTTTCTATTATGCCAGTCCAAGCCTGGCGGAAGCTGGATCGATTATCGATAAGCGCGCGATCGGGCAGCGCCCAAAAAGACAGGCGCATACGCGCATTTTTTTCACTGGAGATAACGCAATGTCACTCGCCAAAGTAGAGCCTGACCCGAGCTACCGGGACAGAATCGAAGCCTTTGGCCCGGAGCGTTTCTTCAACCGCGAGCTATCGTGGCTTGAGTTCAATAAGCGCGTGCTCGAAGAGGCCGGCAACGAGCGCAACCCGCTTTTGGAGCGTGTCAGGTTCCTGGCGATTTCCGGATCGAACCTCGATGAGTTCTATCGCGTGCGTGTGGCCGGCCTTCACGAGCAAGCGGCAATGCGGATCTTGGAAGTTTCGCCCGACGGTCTGACGCCCAAGCAGCAGGTGCAGAAAATCAACTCTGCCGTACTTACCCTTGCCGAACGGCAGCAGGCCCAATGGACCGCACTCAGGAACGAGCTAGCGAGGGAGTCGATTGCGCTGCTCGCCGCAAACATGCTCACCGATGCCGACAGGGATTGGCTGCATATTTATTTCATGCGCAAAATCTTTGCGGCCTTGGTCGCGGTTGCGGTCGATGCGGCGCATCCATTTCCTCACGTCCAAAGCCAAGAACTCGCACTTGTGCTCGACTGCGATCGCCAGGACGAGGGCCAGCCACGATCGATGTTCGCTTTCGTGGTGATTCCGAACGGGCTCGACCGCTTCATCAGGCTGCCGCAATCCGGGCGTGACGGGAAAAAAACAGGCGCCCGTTTCGTCGCCGTCGAAACGGTGATTTCGCTTTTCGCTCACTCGCTTCTTCCCGGCTTTAAGGTGAAGGATGCTGGACTGATCCGCCCGTTGCGCAATAGCGAGATCGAGTTCCAGGAGAAGAGCGAAGACCTGCAAAAGGTGCTGCGCAGAGCGCTCGTGCAGCGGCAACTGGGCGAAGTTATCCGGCTCGAAATCAGCGCGTCGTTACCGGAAAGCGCAAGGCAGCTGATCGTCGAAGGATTAAAAATCGAGCGCGATGACGTCGTAGTCGTCGACGGGCTCTTCGCGCTCGCCGACATCCGCCATCTCATCGTGGGCGACCGGCCGGATCTGCTTTACAAACCGTTTGAAATCCGTTTTCCCGAACGAATCGTGGAATATGGCAACGACTGTTTTGCGGCAATTTCCTCGAAGGATATCGTGGTCCATCACCCTTATGAATCCTTCGACATTGTTCTACAATACCTGCGGCAAGCCGCCTCCGACCCAGCCGTGGTCGCAATAAAATGGACACTTTACCGCACCTCGCAGAAATCGCCTGTCGTGGAGGCGTTGCGGCAGGCGCGTGAGGCCGGCAAAAGCGTCACCGTGATGATCGAGGTGACCGCACGCTTCGATGAACTCGCCAATCTCGAATGGGCCAAGCAGCTAGAAGAGTGCGGTGTGCACGTCGTCTATGGCCTAACCCAACTCGATCTGAAGACGCACGCGAAGCTTGGCCAAGTAGTTCGGCGGGAGAGCGGCGAGCTTAGAACCTACTGCCATATCGGAACCGGAAACTATCACACCGCAACAGCTAAGATATACACCGACCTTTCGTACTTCACCGCCGACCCCGCAATCGGACGCGACGTCACCAAAATCTTCAACTACGTCACCACCTACAGCCGCCCGAAAGATTTGGAGCGCACGTTCATTTCGCCGAATGGCATCAAGGACCGGATCATCGAAGAGATTTATGCCGAGATCGGCCACAGAAAAGCAGGACGGCCGGCCAACATTTGGATGAAACTGAACGCTCTCGTCGATACCGATGTAATCGACGCGCTGTACGAAGCGAGCCTCTCGGGCGTTCCCGTCGATCTTGTCATTCGCGGCGTTTGCTGCCTCAAGCCTGGCATTCCCGGACTTTCAGAAAACATCCGGGCAAAGAGTATCATCGGGCGCTTTCTTGAGCACTCGCGGATTTATTGTTTTGGCGCAGGGCACGGGTTGCCATCCGAGGAGGCTCATGTGTATATCAGCTCTGCCGACATGATGCCGCGAAATCTCGAGCGGCGCGTGGAAGCCATGGCCGCGATAACGAACCGCACTGTCCACGAGCAGATTCTCGACCAGATCATGATCGCCAATCTGAAAGATAATTTGCAAAGCTGGAGATTGGACAGCGATGGTTCATGGGAGCGGATCCATCTTAGTCCCGGCGAGGAACCCTTCAGCGCGCACGAGTATTTCATGACCAATCCTAGTCTCTCGGGGCGCGGCGTTGCGCTCCAAAAGAACTTCCCCCGCCGTTTCGCGGCGGCCTCGGCTCCGCACGCGTAAGGTGGCTCGTGGACCATTCGACGCAAGGCCGGCTGCAGGACCGGAAGCCTGTTGCCGTGATCGACATCGGCTCGAACTCAATCCGCCTCGTCGTTTATGAGGGCCTCGCGCGCTCGCCGACCCCGCTTTTCCAGGAAAAGGCGATGTGCGGGCTCGGCCGTTACCTCAATTCCACCGGGCGCCTGAACGAAGAGACGATCCCCTATGCGCTTGCTTCGCTGGCCCGGTTCGCCAAGCTCGCCGAAATTTGCGGTGTCAAGGAGCGCGACCTTCATCCGTTTGCGACGGCGGCCGTCCGCTGGGCGGAGGATGGAGCCGGCTTCCTGGCCCTAGCGGAGGAGGCCTGCGGCGTTTCGATCAAGGTTATCGGAAACGCCGAAGAGGCCCAGCTCGCCGCGACCGGCATCCAGGCTGGCTTTTTGCATCCCTCCGGCGTCGTAGGCGATTTGGGAGGCGGTAGCCTGGAGCTGATCCGGCTGCGCGGCAAAAGTTTTGAGGAAACCCTTTCGCTTCCGCTCGGCGGCCTCGCTCTGTTGGACAAAACCAAGGGCGAGAAAGCCGCATCGCTTCCGATCATTGCCGCGGCGCTGGCGCCGCTCGCCTGGTTGCCCGAGGCGCGCGGGGAGCCGTTCTATGCGGTCGGAGGAACCTGGCGGACGCTCGCAAAGCTCTATATGGGACAATCCGGCTACCCTCTTACGGCCGTGCACGGCTACGCGCTCGACACGCGGAAAGCTTTGCAGGTCACGGCGCGTTTCGCCAATAGTTCGCCCACAGCGCTAAGGCGTATGGAAGGCATGGCCACCGGCCGCGACGAGACGCTTCCCTACGGCGCGCTCTTGCTGAATGCGATCATCCGGCAGATGCAGCCCTCCGAAGTGATTTTTTCGGCGTTCGGCGTGCGCGAAGGTACGCTCTTCCAGCTCTTGAGCGAGAGTGAGCGCGCGAAGGACCCTCTCTTGTCAGCTTGCGAGGAAGTCGCGCGGCTGCGGTCGAGATCGCGGGAGCACGCCAGAGAGCTGATACGCTGGACGGATGCTCTGTTCGAGAGCCCGGGCCCGGGCGAGACGTTCGAGGAGCGCCGTTTGCGGCATGCCGCTTGCCTGCTTTCGGACATGGCCTGGCGCGCTCACCCAGACTACCGGGGAGAGCAAAGCGCCGTGCTGGTGGCTCAATCGGCGCTGGTGGGCGTGGATCATCCAGGACGGGCCTTCCTCGCGCTGTGCGTATACCACCGTTACGAGCGTAGGCTCTCGGGCGAGCTTCTCCCGAAGCTCTCCGAGCTTCTCCCGCGCCAGGAGCGCAAGCGCGCATTGATCGTTGGGCAATCGGTTCGCCTCGCCCATACTCTCTCTGCCGGCATGGAGGGCATTTTGCCGCAGACGGAGCTGACCTATGCGGAGGGGAAACTCGTTTTGCGTATCTCGCAGCAGTTGCAGGCGCTGGATGGCGATCCACTCAGGCGCCGCTTGCGCATCGTGGCGCGCGAATTGGGATTCGTCCCGGATGTGCAAATCTCGCCGGAACTCGATCCCCCAAAACCGTCATTCCTGGGCGGTCTCTTGGGGTCGTGAGGCAAAAACGCATAGGATTGTGGGAAAAGTTAAGCTTGCCACCTATCTGTAGTGCTGGATTTGCGTCATAGTTTTCGCAAAGCGCGCAACAATTTCAGGCTCCATGAACCAGGATCTTTACGCAATTCTCGGCGTGAAACGCACAGCGACGAACGATGAGGTTCGCCGCGCCTATCGTAAGCTCGCCAAGGATCTGCATCCCGATCAGAACAAAAACGATCAAAAGGCCGAAGAAAAATTCAAGCGGGTTTCGGCAGCTTTTGCCGTGCTTGGCAATCCGGAGAAGCGTAAGCGTTACGATGCCGGCGAAATCGACGCCATGGGCAACGAGCGGGCAAATCAATTCTATCGCGACTATGGTGCGGGCGATGCAGGCACGCGCGGAGGCCACCAAGGCGCCGGTTTTGAAGGCGTCCACGGCGGAGCGGGCGACTTTTCCGATCTTTTCGGCGATCTTTTCGGAAAGCGCGGTCCGGGTGGCGCCTTCACCATGCGTGGCATGGACTACCGCTACAACCTCGAAATCAGCTTCCTGGAAGCGGTTAACGGTACCAAGAAGCGCGTGCAGTTCCCCGATAACGAGACGCTCGATATTGCGGTCCCTTCGGGCGTTGAAAGCGGCCAGACGCTCAGGCTCAAGCATAAGGGCGGGCCTGGAGCCGGCCGGGGCGAGCAGGGTGACGCGCTGATCGAGCTCAGGGTTCAACCGCACCCTCTCTTCGGCCGTGAAGGCGACAATATTACCCTCGAAGTGCCGGTGTCTCTGAACGAGGCCGTACTCGGCGCGAGGGTGGAAGTGCCCACCATCGGCGGCCGCGTGACGGTCGCCGTACCGAAAGGTGCATCCAGCGGGCAAGTTTTGCGCCTGCGCGGGAAGGGGATCAAGAACAGCCGCTCCAGCGCGCACGGAGACCAGCTTATCACTTTGAAAATCGTCCTCCCGGCTCACATCGACAGCGATTTAGAGCGCTTCATGCACGAGTGGATGCAGAAACATCCTCAGGATCCCCGCTCGCGGTTCCGGGAGCTGGCAGGCGTTTGACGTGCTGCCGGCTTGCGCGGCTTGCCCATCGCCCGCACGACCTCTATGAGCAGCCATCCAGCAAGCAGAACAGCAAGGATCGGAACGGTCTCAACAGCGTGCCAGCCGAAATGCGTCATGGCGTAAAGGATATCTCCGTAATTGCCGCCAAGAACTTGGCATGCGACCTCGACGTCGGGGTCGAGCTGGCAGCCAGCCCAGCGGGCAATAAGACTTGCCGCCAGAAGGACCAAGGGGGGCAGGAGGCACAGCAAGATGAGAAGGCCGGCGAGCGTGCGAAAAATGCGCATATTTCTTTCCCTCGCGAGAATCACCCTCCCTTCTTACTTCAAATCTGAGGCAATTTGTAGTTTCCATTAGATTAACTTTTGAATTCATAGGCTTCTGGCTTACAAGCTGAAGCAAGAGGATGAGCATGAAACTCCGCACCGCGTGTCTTATCTCGACCTTGGCCTTTTGCACCGTCCTCTCCTCATCGGCGGCACAGACAGAAACCAGGAACGATTTTCCCCTTATTCCTCGCCAAGACTTATTCGGGAACCCAGAAAAAACGCACCTTGAAATAAGTTCCGACGGAAAGTGGCTTGCATGGCTCGCGCCGGTGGATGGTGTGCTGAATGTGTTTGCCGCTCCGGTTCGCGATCCAGGGAAGGCTTTTCCAATTACCGCCGAGAAAAAGCGCGGCATCCGCAGCTATCACTGGGCTTACGACGGGGTTCATCTCGTTTATCAGCAAGATGAAGGTGGCGACGAAAACTGGCACGTCTACGCGGCCAATGTGGCGGAGCGCACCACCAAAGACTTGACCCCATTTCCGGGGGTCCGGGCAGCGACTGCGGGCCGGAGCCACAAAATCCGCAACGAAATCCTTATCAGTCTCAACAAGCGCGACCGGCAATACCCAGACCTTTACCGGGCCAGTCTCGAAAGCGGAGAGTTGAGGCTCGTCGCAAAGAACCTGGGATATTCACGCATTGTGGCGGATGCCGCGTTCGCTCCGCGGCTCGCGTGGAAAGCCACTCCCGAAGGCGGAGCCGAGATCTTGCTTGCGGACGGTCGCGGCTTCAGGCCTTGGCTCGAGATCCGGCCGGAGGATGCAGCGAATACAAAACTTCAGGGATTGGGCGCAGACGGCACTTTTTTGATGCTGGATAGCCGGGGCCGGAACACGGCGGCGCTTACCCGGATCGATCCGTACACCGGCGAGGAATGGGTCATCGCGGAGGACCCGCGGGCGGATATCGGCGCCGAGCTGGCCGACTGGAATACAAGGGAGCCGATGGCATACACGGTTACTTACCAGCGCACCGAGCACAGAGCTCTCAGTCCTAAGTTGAAACCGGACTTCGACTTTCTTACACAAAAATTCGGCAGTGAGTGGTCTGTCAACTCACGGACGGAAGACAATCGGCTTTGGACCGTTTCGGTGAGCAGCGATGTGCGTCCCGCGGTGTCCTATCTTTACAAGCGGGACGATAAATCCTTGCTGAGGCTCTTCGATGGACGGCCAAAGCTCATTGGCGCTCCATTGGCCCCGATGCACGGCGTGATTATAAAATCGAGGGATGGCCTCGATCTCGTTTCTTATCTCACCCTGCCGAAAGGGTCGGAAGATGGCCACGAGGGCCGTCCCGATGAACCGCTTCCCCTGGTGCTTCTCGTGCATGGCGGACCGTGGTCGCGCGACGTTTTTGGCTATCACGCCCGGCACCAATGGCTAGCAAACCGTGGCTACGCCGTCCTGAGCGTGAATTTCCGAGGTTCGGCGGGGTTCGGCAAGGCATTCTTGAACGCCGGGAACAGAGAATGGGGCCGCAAGATGGACAACGATCTTCTGGACGCCGTCCAATGGGCCATCGATGGAAAGATCGCCGATCCGCAACGCATTGGCATCATGGGAGCGAGCTACGGGGGCTACGCGACCCTTGCGAGCATGACCCGCAATCCAGACCGTTACGCCTGCGGCGTCGATTTCGTCGGTCCCTCGGAACTCGAGCTTCTGATCAAAGATTTGCCGCGCTATTGGACATCCGGCCGGCCTAAGTTCGTGAAAGCGATCGGCAATCCGGAGACGGAGGAAGGGCGCGCGCTGCTGAAGGGGCGCTCACCGCTTTACCAGGCGGACAAGATCAAAAAACCGCTCCTGATCGCGCAAGGCGAGAACGATCCGCGCGTGAAAAAGGAGCAGTCCGACCGGATTGTGGAGATGCTGCGCGCCAAGCACATTCCGGTGACCTATCTCCTTTATCGCGGGGAAGGCCATGGTTTTGGCGAGCCGGAAAATAGCATCTCATTCGCGGCGGTAGCGGAATCATTCTTTGCCAAATGCCTCGGCGGACGCTCGGTGCCGATCGCGCCATCGGATCTTAAGGGAGCGTCGGTTGAAATTCCGGTGGGCGCGGATCTTATAGAGGGCTATTCTGCGGCAAAAGGAACTGAACCGGCGCAGTGATTTCACTTCCTGTATCCCTCGCTGCGGGCGCCAATGCCCAAGATGCAGCACAGCACGCAAAGCCGGTCAGCATTTTTTGCGTGTTATCGCGGCACGACATATCGCTGTTCGATATCTACCGTTATTCGCCCCTTAGCGTGCGGTGAAATGTCCCCGGGTATCCTGCCGGATGACGCCATGTCTTATCTTCTGCTATGGTTCTGGCAGATTTATTATCACGCCGCCGGTGAGCCGCCGATCCCCCTATCTCGAAGGAGAAATTGCATGACAGGTTTCGCTCTCTCCGCCTTCACTTGCGGAAGCCGCGCGTGATGACTTCGCCCAGCATCGCCATCATCGGCGCAGGTTTCGCGGCACTGTCGGCTGTCCGCCGCGTGCGCAAGCTCGGCCGCGGCGCGCGCATTACCCTGATCGCTCCGAAGGCCGAGCTGCATTACCTGCCCGGCACCATTTGGATTCCGTCCGGCCTGCGCAAGCGCGAGGATCTCATCGTCCCGCTCGGCAATTTCTTCCGGCGGATGAACGTGACCTTTCACCAAGCCAACGCAACCGGTCTCAAGAATGGCGGCCGCATCGTCGAAACCGATGCCGGCGAAGTTGCGAACGATGGTCTCATCATCGCGTCCGGCGGACGCTTTATCAAAAAGCTGCCCGGCATCGAGCATTCCATCACGCCTTGCGAGGGGATCGCAGCCGCCGAGAAAATCCGGGACCGCCTCGCTTCCATGACGGGCGGCGCCATCGCAATCGGGTTCGCCTCCAATCCGAATGAGCAAACCGCCATGAGAGGCGGGCCGATGTTCGAATTCCTCTTCGGCATCGACAAGCAGCTGCGCCGCGAAGGCCGCCGCGACCGCTTCAAGCTCACCTTTTTCAGCCCTGCCGCCCAGCCGGGAGCCAGGCTCGGGCCGCGCGCGGTCGAGGGCCTCCTTAAGGAAATGGCCAAGCGCGGCATCGAAACGCATCTGGGGCACAAGCTGAAGAGCTTCAGCGACAGCAAAGTGACCACTGAAGGCGGCGAGTTCGACGCGGATCTGATCCTGTTCATGCCCGGCATGACGGGCAACCTCTGGTTCGACAATACGGAGTTGCCGCGCTCGCCGGGCGGGCTGATCCGGGCGGACCGGCATTGCCGTGTCGAAGGCATGGAGCACGTCTATGTGGCGGGCGATGCCGGCAGCTATCCGGGGCCGGACTGGATGCCCAAGCAAGCGCATATGGCGGATCTGCAAGCAGACGCAGCTTCGGAAAACTTGCTCGCCGGGCTTCGCGGCCGGCCGGTTACCGCGCAATTCAAGGCTGAAATCGTTTGCATCGTGGACTCGCTCGATAAGGGAATGCTGGTGACGCGGAACGAGCGCCGGGCGAGGGTCTTGCCTCCGTCGATCGTGTGGCACTGGGCCAAACGTGCGTTCGAGGCCACCTATTTGCGAAAATATCGCTGAGGGGGCGGTTTCTCCGTGACCGTCTCAAGCGCTTTCAGGGCTGCCGCCATTACTCGGTCGTAGCGCGAATTTTGATTCGCCGCGGCGTAACGCCGCTCTCACGATTATGCGGCCTGTCGGGAGCCGCTGCGCCGCGCGCGGACAAAGTGTACGAAGCGATCCACCCAAGGATTGTTCGCGGTTGTGCGCAAATGGCTGAAATTCGCAAGGAGGTTGCCGAGCACGATACCATCCTGACCGCGCGCGATGCCGGCGCCGCGCAGAACCTTGTATGCGAAGTGTAAGGATGGATCGAGGTTTTCCAAGCTCGCATAGTGGAATTCGTGCGCGGGGATGCGCGCTGGTCCTTCCGATGCCGCGCCCGACGGCCAAGGGGCATGCGCAGTTTCCTCAAGCACGGCAAGACCGCGACCCTGCGGTCTCGCATGCATCACAGCATCGGCCGGAATGACCCCTGCCATCTCGTAAGAGGCGTCTCTCCAGCGAATGGATCGGGAGAGGTACATCATGCCGCCGCACTCCGCATAGGCTGGCAGTCCCAGGCGGATTTTATGGCCGATGTCTGCCCTGAGACTCGCGTTGGCTTCAAGCTGCGCGGCTTGAGTTTCGGGAAACCCGCCACCGATAAAGAGGCCGTCGGCGTCGGGAAGGCGGCTGTCCGAGAGCGCATCGAAGAAGCGAAGCTTCGCGCCGGCCCGCTCGAAAGCTTCGAGATCGTCGGGATAATAAAAGCCAAAGGCGCTATCGCGTGCGATCGCGATGCTGATATCCGCGCGGGTCTGAGCCGGCTGACCCTGAGCGCTCGATGCCAGAGGCGGAGCGGAGCCGGCGGCCAAGAGCAAGCGGTCGAGATCGACGCCGCTTTCGACCGCCTGGCGCAGCCTTTCGATGCCGGTGCGGCACGAGGGCGATTCCATTGGCGTCATGAGACCGAGATGGCGCTCCTCAATGGCGAAATCGCCGTCACGCGGAAGCGCGCCGAGTACAGGGATGTCCGTATACCGCTCGATAGCCTGGCGGACTTTGCTCTCTTGCCGCTGCGCGCCGACTTTGTTTAGGATTATGCCCGCAATCTGCACCCCTGGGTCGAAAGCCTTGTACCCCAAGACTAGCGGAGCGACTCCGCGCGTCATGCCCAGTGTGTCCACGATGAGCACAACCGGGGCCGTTATAAGCTTCGCCAGCGCCGCGCTTGAGTCGCTGCCTTCGGTATCGACGCCGTCATGCAGGCCCTTATTGCCCTCGATCAACGCGATACCGGCGCCGGCCGC
This sequence comes from Rhodomicrobium sp., assembly GCA_052148445.1. Lineage (GTDB taxonomy): Bacteria > Pseudomonadota > Alphaproteobacteria > Rhizobiales > Rhodomicrobiaceae > Rhodomicrobium. Next base: position 62,431 of record JBKQIH010000102.1, on the reverse strand, counting down.
CCGCGCGGCCACGCTTTCGACGATCTCGGCATGTGTTTGGGTATTAAAGTCGAGATTGAAACAAGGGCGCCCGCTCGCACGCGCGAGCCACATAGGATCGATATAGTCCGGCCCCTTTTTGAATGTCTGAACGGCAATGCCGCGCCCGGCGAGCGCAGCGGAAATACCGATCGAGACCGTGGTCTTTCCCGAAGACTTATGAGCCGCCGACAGGAAAAGCCGGAACATTGCCTTATGCCGCTGCGTCTAAGCTGGCGCGGTCGCGATTCGACCACAGATTCTGCGCGAGAACCTGCGCATCTTCCTGGCTCCCGGCATGTCCAAGCGCCTTGAGCGCGATGGCGAGCGTGCCCCAGATCGCCGCTTCGCCATATTCGTCGGTGGCGTCGCCGCGCCAAAGAGCCAGCAAGCGATCCAGCTCCATATCGTCCGCGGGCTGACGCGGCTCCGGAAGCAACGCAGGCCAGCGTTCCTCGGCCGTCGTGCCTTGGTGAACCGTCAGGACCTCGCAGGGCTTGTTGGGACGCCGCTCGATCTCGCCGCCTTCGCCGCGGAAAACTGCCATATGAGGCTGACCGAGCTGCAGCGCCGCTTGTTGATGGATCGTCATATAGCCGGGGTGGAAGATGCCCTGCAGCATCACTGGCGCGGCAAACGGATTGAGCATGCGCGAAAGCGTGTGGACCGGCGACCGCAGCCCGAGGATCGGCCGCAACTCGATGAGGCGCGCCAGCTCCGGGCTGATATATTCGAGAGGCAAATAAGCAAAATTGCGCTGGCCAAGATTCGCGGCCGCTTCCTCGAAGCCAGACGCCACTGGAATTCCGAGGCGCCCAAGAACTTCGCGCGTATAGACGCGGCCCGCGGTATGCCCTTCGGTGCCGTGCATGAACACCCGCACACCGTTCCGCGCGAGAATCTTGGCGGCGAGGATGAACCAGGGCAGCTGACGCCGCTTGCCGGCATAGGAGGACCAATCGAGATCGGGCTTCGGCAGCGGGGAGGGAAGCGCCATCGCCGCCCGCGCCGCAAGCACAAAGCCCGCGATTTCTTCCGGGCTTTCCTCCTTCACCCTCAGCAGCATCAAGAACGCGCCGAGCTGCTCCGGCAAAACCTGGCCGGCAAGGATCATACTCATGGCTTGTTGCGCTTCCTCAACGGTCAGCGACCGGGTGAGCGACTTGCCGCGGCCTAGTATTTGGACGAACCGCGCAAAGGGGTGAGGGGATGGCATCATAAGCGCAAACTCCTGGTTATGCGGCTTGCGCGGGTTCCCCGCCCGCCGGCCGCGGCAGGAAGGGCAGGACTTTCAGCGCAAATCCTGTAATCAGCATGGCAATCGAAATACCGCTCAAACCGAGCAATATTTCGGGCAGCGAGGGCCAATATTGAGCTACAGCGCCGTCTTGGAACGAACTCGTCACATCCATGCCAGGAAACAGCCGCAAAGGGAAGGCCTGACCGCCGATGATGGTCACGTACATATGTGCGAGGCCGCCAGTCAGGAAAAGAACGGCCGCCACGGATACCGCGTGCCAAGCATGCCGCCCGCTTCCCCAAATCAGTAGAATGCCCAGCGGCAGAAGATTGCCCAGGCCGACTTGTCCGAGCCAAAATATGGCGGTGTAGATGCCGCCATCGCGGAGCAGAAAGGCCTCCACGCCGCGATATTCGGCGGCATAAAGCTTCGTGATGTGATGCAAAGCCGTCAGATAAAGCACCGCGAGCGAGAATAGGATGAAGAGCCCGCGAAACTTCCCTAGCATGTCGTCATCGATGAGCGCCCGCCTCACTTCACGGCTCATCATCAAGAGCACAAGCACCGTGAATGCGAGACCGTAAAGGAAGGAAGCCGCGATGAACAATGGCGCAATGACCGCGGCGGAGTAAGCATCGCGCGCGATCAGGAAGCCGAAAATGGAGCCGGTGCCGGTGGTCAGCGCAAAGCGCCAGAAGAAGGCAAGCCCGCCCACTATCCTTGTCGGCAGTGGCGAGCGCGACACCCGGCGGTCCATCATAACGAAGAGATAGGCGGCAACGACACCCATAAAGCCGGTGTACAGGTAGATGTTCCAGGCGAAAATAGATCTGAAGTTATAGGTTGTCACGGCTACGATCAGGCGCTCGGGACGCCCAAGGTCGAGAACCAGCACCGCCAAGCCACCAGCGAGCAGAGCGATGGCGAGTAGGCCGGAGAGCCGCGCATAAGGCTTATAGGCGAGCCTATTGAATACCGAGGAGAACGAGGCGACGTTCAGCGCTCCGGAGGCGGCCACAATCAGAAAGACGGCGAACACATGGGGTGTTCCCCAGACGATCTGGTTCGACATGCCGGTCACCACATGGCCGAAATGCTCCATATAGAGCGCTGCGCCGAGGCCCACCAGGATCACAAGGAAGTGCAGGCCAAGGAGACCCGAGAAAAAAACGCTGTGCTGTGTGCACTTACGATATTCGACCTTCGCCATTCCGATCTCCGCGCCCAGGACTAGATCCCCGGGCTGCTTCGCCCCTTGCTAAATGTTGCTGTAGTAGACCCCGGTGTCGCAGCCCAAATCCTCGCGGAGACGGGTAGTGCGATAGGTAGCGACGCGCTTGGCAATCTCGCTCGAAGGATCGTTGAGGTCGCCAAAGAGGATCGCCTCGTGCCCCGCCGCCTTGCACGCCTCAACACAATGAGGAATTCCGCCCGCATCGATGCGGGTAACGCATAAGGTGCAGGATTCCACAGTGCCTTTGCCCCTCGGAGCGTCCGGCAATTGATCCGTGACGGCCTCGTGCACAAAGGAGCGGGCCTTGTAAGGGCAAGCCATCATGCAGTAGCGGCAGCCTATGCAAATATGCCGGTCCACCAGAACGATACCGTCTGCGCGCTTGAACGAGGCACCCGTAGGGCAGACATCGACGCACGGCGGATTGGCGCAATGCTGGCACATGACCGGCGCGGAGAACCCGGCGCCCGTTTTAGGGTCTTTTGCGCTAACTTTGCGGATCCATTGGGGATCGGTCTGAGGATGGCCAGTGCTTTTCCACCCATAGGCAGCCGAGCAGGCATCGACGCAGGCCGTGCAGCTTTCTTCGCACTTGCCGGCATCGATCAGCAGGCCCCAACGAACCTTGGACGAGACCGGTGGCGTTGCCGTTGCCGCTGCCGCCTCGCCGCCCATGGCGTAGAGCGTGACGCCGGGCGCGATTGCCGTGACCGCGAGCGCGGCTGCGCTAAGCAGAAAGCCGCGCCGGCTTGCGCTCATCGCATCCTCGCGGACGTTTGCCGGCTTGCACCGGCAGCCGCCCTTCGCATCTGAGCATCCTTCGGTCATGGATGGCTCTCCTGCAGATAGTTGGCCAAGGCTGTGGAGCCGGGCGAACCCGGCTTAGCTTGTGCGGCTTCCGGTTTCGATCCGGGCCGCGAGGCGTGGCATTCGAAACAGTCGATTGAGACAGCCGCATATTCATGGCAGCTGCGGCAGAAGTGCTTGGGGCTTTCGTAGCTGACTGGCTGCCCGTCCGCGCCCTTTACGGCATGGCAATCGACGCAGCCCGCGATACTGAATGACTTGCCGCGGACGCCATCGTGCACGGTCTCGTCCCGCTGATGCTTCAGCATAGTCATGTGATAGCGCCGCATGAAGGCGGTGTCCCTGACGCAGTGCTCGCCCCGGCCCTTTGGCGGATGCGGGACTAACCCGCTCTCCGCCCCGGCCGGGCTCTCCGCGAAAGCCGCAGGGGCGAGCCCTGCGATTGGCGCGGCGAGCATGAGAGCCACGATGAAGGCCCTGAACATTGGCGCCCTACTCCCCGAGGCCCATTTGGATATAGCCCGTGGGGCATACATCCTGGCAAATATGACAACCGATACACTTCGTGTAATCGGTGACGACATAGCGTCCGACCGCGCGGTCTTTCTTGGGCACCCTGTCGATCGCCTTTTGCGGGCAATAAACCAGGCAGGCGTCGCACTCGAAGCACATCCCGCAGCTCATGCACCGCACGCCCTCGTTTCTTGCCTGCGCCTCGCTGAAGGCAACGATGCGTTCCTCGAAATCGCCCATGACCGCGTTTGCTTCCACGTGACGTTCGTGACGCCGGTTGCGCGCGGCGTAGGGGAAATGGCCTTTGTAGAGCGCGGTATGCGGGATGACCTGAACCGCCGATCGATCCTCGTAATTGTGAATCGCGTATTTGGCGCTGTCTGTCCCGCGCTTTTGCTGGTGATCGTAGGGCTGCGGATCGAGTTTTCGCGTGTGCAGTTCTTCAAGCAGATTGAAATGATGCACATCGACTTTGGGACGCTTGTCCTGCGGACTGCCAGCCAGGAAGTGGGTGATGGTTTCGGCAGCGATGCGGCCGTGTCCGATAGCGGTGGTGAGAAGGTGCGGCCGGATGGCGTCGCCGCCCGCAAAATGCTTCGTGGTTCCCTTCACCTTATACACGGCATCGATGGCAATCGAACTTCTGCCGCCGTCGAGCTTTTCCAGTCCGTCTGCGAGATCGGCCATTTGGCCGATCGCCGAGATGACCATGTCGCACTCGATATGGAATTCGGTGCCTTCCACCGGAATCGGCGCCATCCCCTTCATCGTGCACTGGCACATTTTCATGGAGACGACCCGGCCATTCGCGTCGGTCAAGATCTCCAGCGGCATGACGCCGCCCTTGATATCGATGCCCTCGCGCAACGCATCCTCGCGTTCGCGCTCAGCCGCGGTCATCTGTGCCATCGGAAAAAGCGAGGTCAGAACCGCCTGCACGCCTTCGCGGCGCAGTGCGCCCGCCACGTCGTGAGCGGCATATCCGAGAGTCTGCATGTCCGGGAGATCGTGCGCCGACCGATGGGTGATATGACCCAGGCGGCGCGCTACCGATGCAACGTCGATGGAGGTATCGCCACCGCCGACGACCACGATGCGTTTCGCGGTCGAGAACACCCAGCCGCGGTTGAACGCATCCAGGAACTCGACGCCGGTGAGGCAATTTTCGGCGCCCCAGCCCGGCACGGGAAGGCCGCGGCCCTTTTGCGCACCCACGGCCCAGAAGATCGCGTCGAAACCGGCTTCCAGCGCTTCGATGCTGACGTCGCGGCCTGCCTTGGTGTTGAGCTTCACCTCGACACCAAGACTTGTGATGCGTGCAATTTCGGCATCGAGCTTATCGCGCGGCGTGCGGTAGCCCGGAATACCGTAGCGCATCATGCCGCCGAGATGCTCGTTGGCCTCGAACAGTGTCACCGCGTGACCGTTGCGGCGGAGGAAATAGGCCGCCGCAAGGCCGGCTGGGCCGCCGCCGATCACGGCAACTTTCTTGCCCGTATCGGGGCCGGCGGCAGGCGCGCCAAGATTGTGCTCGATAGCCCAATCGCCGACATATTGCTCCACCCCGTTGATGCCGACGAAATCGTCGACTTCGTTGCGGTTGCAGCCATCCTCGCAAGGCGCTGGGCAAACCCGGCCCATCACCGATGGAAAGGGGTTCGCCTCCATCATCCGGTCGAAGGCATATTGCTGCCATGTCATGCCGGCGACGGGCGGCTTTTCCATGCCGCGCGCAATGGCGAGCCATCCGCGGATGTCGTGTCCCGAAGGGCAGCTTCCCTGGCAGGGCGGCGTGCGGTGCACATAGGTGGGGCACTTGTAGGATTTGTCTGCCTGGAAAATCTTCTCGGACAGTTCAGGATAATTCCACACGCTTTCGCCGCTCTTAAACCGGCGGAAAGTGTGCTCTTTTGGGGGGGTCATTCCATCATCCATCGCCCGTCCTCCTTAAACTTGTGTTCTTTGTGCCGGTTGGGCCCGGCTCGACTTTTCATTCCATTCGTCTTCTTGCTTCGACCCCGTCAGCACGATGGCGTTGGAGACCATCTGATGCACGCTGACGATCGACTCCCTATCGAAGCCGAATTTCGGCAGAACCTTCGAGAATTGCGCTTTGCAGATGGCGCAGATTGCGGCCATGTGCGTGACGCCGTGCTCCTCTGCGACCTCTTTCAAGGCCTTCATCCGCGGGGATGCGCCCTTAACGCGCAAGTCCATCAGCTCGTCGGTTAGAAGCCCGCCGCCGCCGCCGCAGCACAGCGTCCCCTCGCGGATCGTCTCGGGGTCCATATCGAAGTAATGATTGCAGGCTGCCCGAAGGATCGCGCGCGGGATCTCGAATTGGCCGCCGGGCATATTTCCCATGCGCGAGGCGCGCGCGACATTGCAGCTATCGTGGAAGGTGAGCCGCATGGCATCGTTTTTCGATTTATCGAGGCGCAGCTTGCCCTGTTGGATGAGGTCGTAGGTGAACTCGCAAATGTGTTGCGGGATCGGATAGCGCTGATCTAGAAAGTCGAATGGACCGGCGAGCGTATTCAGAAAATTATAGGCAACGCGCCACGCATGACCGCACTCGCCGAAGACGAGCCGCTTGACCTTAAGGTCGCGAGCAGCCTTGGCAATGCGTTCGGCGACCTTTTTCATATTCTCGGTGGAGCCGATGAACATGCCGAAATTGGCGGCCTCCGAGGCGTGCGAGCTGAACGTCCAGGAAATTCCCGCCTCATGCAAAACTTTGGCGTAGCCGATGAGACCTTCCATGTGCGGGGAAGCGAAAAAATCGGCGCTTGGCGTGACGAGCAGGATATCTGCACCCACCTCGTCGAGCGGCAACCGCACCGGTAGCCCGGTTTCTTCCTCGATCTCTTCCTCAAGGCCTGCAAGAGTCGCTTTCAACGCTTTGGGAGGCAGACCCAGATTGTTGCCGACGGCAAACACCTTGCCGATGATCTCGTTATTGTATTTCGACCCCATGCCGATCGTGTCCATGATCTCGCGCGCGGCCATGGAGATTTCGGCGGTATCGATACCGAAGGGGCAGTAGACCGAGCAGCGCCGGCATTGCGAGCACTGATGGAAATAACTGTACCACTCGTCGAGCACCTCGCGCGTCAGGTCCTCAGCGCCGACAAGCCAGGGCACAACCCTGCCCGCGAGCGTGAAATGCTTACGATAAACCTTGCGCAAGAGGTTCTGGCGGGCCACGGGCATGTTGTTCGGATCGCCCGTGCCCAGGAAGTAATGACATTTGTCGGTGCAAGCACCGCAGCGCACGCAACCGTCGAGATAGAAGCGCAGCGCCCGGTTGTTCTTGACGAGCTCGCCGAGCTTCAGGATCGCTTTGTCATGCCAGTCGTCCACAAGCTCACCCGGATAGCCAAGCGGGGCTTGGTGTGCCGGAGACGCGGCATATGGCTTGCTTCCGGCCATCGCACCGCAAGCGAGCGGGGGGATTTCCAGCGGGTCGTCGTGCACGGCGTGGCCGTTTTGCTCGAAAGAGTCCGTACGTTCCATGACGCGCCTCCTTACGCCTTACTCGCCGCTGCGCGGGCGGAAACGTAGCGCCGCTCGCGCGGGTTATCGGCTTGATTGCGCGACGGGCTGAAGAAGACCCCTGGGGCGTGCAACAGCTTCGAAAAGGGAAAAACCATCATCAGCACGGCGACGAGTGCCAAGTGCGTAAGAAGAATTGGATCGGCAGGAAGCGGCTGCCAATCGAAGGCCATGAGGCCGAGGAAGAAACCTTTCACCGCAACGACATCAGTACGGGCCAAGAATTTCATGGCGAGCCCGGTCGAACCGATGGCGATCAGCAAGAGGAGGATGAGATGGTCGAAAGCGTCGCTAATATAGCGCATCCGCGCGATCGCTACGCGCCGCACCCAAAGGGCCGCGAGCGCGCCCGCCATCGCAAAGCCGGCGTAGATGCCGAAAGGCTGCACCAGCTGAACGGGCAGCCAGACGGGCTCGATAAAGTAGCGCAAATGACGGAACAGGACGAGAGCTAGAGCAACGTGGAACGCCCAGCCGAACAGCCAAATCCACTTATTCGCCTTGTAGAGGCTCTCGAAAACCGCAACCTCCCGCAACACGCGGTAGGCCGCCCCTGCCCGGGTCACCGGCGCGGGCGTCGTTGGGATCTTCAGCGGAACGGGCGTCTTGACGTATTGGTAAATACGCAGGATAAGCCCGCCCGCAAACAAGGCTGTGGCCACATAGAATATGACCGCATAAATCGTGGTTTGCACGGCAATCCATCCCTATATCCCGAGTCTTGTACGCCCGGTGATCGCATAGTCTTAATTTTTAGGCCGGCTAAGGTTTAGACGCAGCCTGTGGGCTTCGGCAGGCCGGCAATTTTGCACGCTTGCTTTGCCGGTCCGTAAGGGAACAGCTCATAGAGATGCTTCTGGTCGCCCTTTTCCGCGCCAAACTTTTTCTTCATCTCTTTGACGAGGATGCGGACGGCCGGCGCGATCTGGTATTCGTCGTAATATTCGCGCAGAAAGTCGACCACTTCCCAGTGCTCTGGAGTCATATTGATGTTTTCGCTTTTGGCGATCAGCTCGGCGAGGTCCTTGTTCCAGGTGCCGATGTCGGTGAGGTACCCTTCCTCATCGTGATCTGCAACGATGTCGCCAACCTTGTATTGCATAGTCATGCTAGTTTACTCCGTCATGTTAAATGTTCGGCTTTGTCTATCAAAGCCACGCTACTGTGCGCCTGTGCTGCGTCACGAGATCGACAAAGCCGCCGTAGTCGACAAGCTGTATTCCATCGATCACATCCTGGGGCTTAATTCCCCGTGCAGCCAAATCCGGCGCAAGCGCATAAACTGTACCAGTTTGCAGCGCGGCCTGCACCATGGAGGCGGCCGAAGACCCCTTCCGGGCTGCGACCACGCCGTCCTCGATCATGAGGACGGCATCGCCCGAGGAAAGATGCCCAAGGCAACTCTTAAGCGCGTTCTTCTCGAAGGGAGATTTGTTCACCGTATGAAGGGTGGACATGGCGTTAAAACTCCATCGGATTAAAAGCTAAGGACGACATCTTGCCCTGCGATGAGATTCGCGAGCTCGGCGCGGTTCACAAGTTGGATCGAGGGCTTCTCAGCGTAGTCCTCGTTCTCGTCCTCGTAGGTGACCGGCATCAGATCTTCCAAAGTGAGGCCGCGCTCTTCGAGCGACTCACGCTCAACATAGAGCTTGCGCACCTCATAGTCGCCGAGCGCCTTATAGGTCCGAGAGAAGTTCTTAACGCCCGCAGCCGCCGTATCCTGGCCGGCCATGAGCTGGTACACGCCATCGTCGATGAAGGCGAGACTCACGTCCTGCTCAAAGGCCGCGCCGATCAGCACGACTTCGAGGGCTTCGAGCGCATAGATCGTGCCGTAAGGCGCTTTCCGGTTGATATAGAGAAACTTCTTTGCCATTTGGCCTTCCTCCTCAGTCCCCGAAGACCACAAGCCGGTCGGCCTGAATGCCGGCCTCGATCAGCTGACCGAGACCGGAGATGCGGAAGCCCGGCGCGATGTTGTTTGCATCCTTGCCGTGCCGCTTTGCCTCGTCGGCATCGAGAATGCCGCGCCGCTGCGCCGCCGCCACGCAGACCACCAGGTCGAGCTTGTGCTTATCGGCTAGCTCGGTCCACAGCTTCTGCAGGTTGCGGTCGTCAGTCGGCGGCACTGAGAGCCGTGTGCCGTTATAGACGCCGTCATGATAGAAGAAAACGCGGGTGATCCCGTGTCCCTTCTCCAAGGCAGCCTTGGTGAAGTGATAGGCCGTATCCGACGCCTCATGGGTGTACGGCCCCTCGTTTACGACAACTGCTAGCTGCACGGCTCCCCCTCCTAAAGGTTAGAAGTGTACGTGTGCGGACATGTTCATGGTCTTGCGCGCGCCCGTCCACGTGTCGAGATGATGCTTCGTGAATGCGAAGCCAGTTAGTTCGAAGAATCGCGGCCAGCCGATGCGCTCGATCCATTCGCCAATACGCTCGAAGTCCTTTGCATTATCCTTGTAGGCGTAAAGGATTTTACGGACCACTTCTTCAACTTCGGGCCAGCGTGGCGGGTTGTTCGGCAGGTTCGCGACCACAAGTTTGTGGAATGTGGGCTTCGAGCGGGCATTGGAGTGCTTGCCGCCAACCCACACAGCGATCTTCGTCGAATCGGCGCCGTTGATCTGCATCGGCGGGCAAGGCGGGTAGCAAGCTCCACAACACACGCATTTCTGCTCGTCGACTTCAAGGGAAGGCTTGCCGTTCACCATTGCAGGCCGGATGGCAGCGACGGGGCAGCGAGCCACAACAGCTGGGCGCTCGCAAACCTTCGACACGAGGTCGTGGTTGATCTTCGGCGGCTTTGTATATTGCACGTTAATCGAGATGTCGCCCTGACCGCCGCAATTGATCTGGCAGCAGGAGGTCGTGATGCGAACGCGGTTCGGCATCTCCTCCTTGACGAACTCTTCGTACATCATATCCATCAGGCTCTTCACGACGCCGGAAGCGTCGGTGCCGGGGATATCGCAGTGAAGCCAGCCCTGCGTGTGGGAGATCATCGACACCGAGTTGCCGGTACCGCCGACCGGGAAGCCTTCCGCGGTCAGCTTATCCACGAGTGGCTGGACTTTATCCTTGGCGCTGACCATGAACTCCATGTTGCTGCGCGTGGTAAAGCGCACATGGCCCTCGGCGAAATGATCGGCGATGTCGCAGAGCTTGCGGATGGTGAAGACGTCCATCTGACGCTGCGTTCCGGCGCGAACCGTCCAGATCTCGTCGCCGTTCTTCGCGACATGATGAAGGACGCCCGGCCGCAGGCGGTCATGCCATGCCCAATTGCCGTAGTTTTTCCGCATCAGCGGATGCATGAGAGGGAAGGGATCCGGTACGCCACATTCGATGGGACGGCGCGGTGTTGCAGCAGTGCTCATTAAAGAAATTCTCCGCGAGATATATTTGGGTTAGACCGAAGGAAAGCAGCTGAGACATGGCGGCACACCCCTGGCGCACCGACCGTCAAGTCAGCTCAACCTATTCGGCCGCCACTTGCAGCCCGGCTTCTCTTGCCTTGCGCTCGAAGTACTTCTCGGCTTCCACCGTGAAGTCGTCGGTGCGGACGTAGCATGACGTGCGCGGGTGGTTTACCATATTCGGATCGGGATCGACGCCGATGGCTTCGAGGAAGGCCGGAAGCCCAATGCGGTCGAGGCACTCGCCGATCCGCTCATGCTCGAGCGCGTTGTCCGCGAAGAAGTCGATCAGCTTGCGGCCGAAATCGACCAGCTTCTCGAAGTCCTCGTCCGTTTCGAGCTTGAAGAACGGGATTATCATCGTGCCCATGAGGTCGCCGACCTTGAGAGCGCGCTTGCCGCCAATCAGGATCGAAGCACCACGGTCGTCGCCTGGCGCAAGTGCCTTAGTCATGACGTTGAGGCAGTGCATGCAACGCACGCAGGACTTGTTGTCGACGTCGAGCGTATCGTCGTCGTTAAGGCTCAGCGCCCGGGTTGGGCACATCGCAATGACGCTGTCGATCGTGTATTTGCGGCCATGGGAGGCGACGTAGGCTTTCACCTCTTCCTGGTTCACCTTCATATCGTCGCGCCACGTACCGATCACGGCGAAGTCGGCCCGGTGAATGGCGTTCACGCAGTCGTTGGCGCAGCCAGAGAACTTGAACTTGAATTTGTAAGGCAGAGCCGGGCGGTGCATCTCGTCGAGAAAGTTATTGAGAACCGTGCGGTGAGCCTTGACCTCGTCGTAGCACGACTTTTCGCAGCGCGCATGTCCAACGCAGCTCATCGACGTCCGCATCGCAGGGCCTGCGCCGCCAAGGTCGTAGCCCATCTCGTTCAACTCGTCGAACGCCTTCTGGGTGGCTTCGGTCGAGCATCCCTGGAACATAATGTCGCCGCTCTGGCCGTGGAACGCAATGAGGCCGGATCCGTGACGTTCCCAGATATCGCAGAACTTGCGGAGCGTTGCAGTATCATAGTGGTAGCCAGCCGGCGGCTGAACGCGCAGCGTATGAAACTCCTTCGACGCGGGGAACTTGTCGGCAACCTCGGAGAAGCGGGGAATGATGCCGCCGCCGTAGCCGAAGACGGAAACCGTGCCGCCCTTCCAAAAACCCAGCCGCTCCTCATAGGAGTGCTCGAGCTGACCGAGCAGATCGTTCATCATCGGGGCGTAGGCTGCGCCTTCGTTATCGCGCAGACGCTTAAGCCCGGTCACGAAGCTCGGCCAAGGGCCGGTTTCCAGCTCGTCAAGCATGGGCGTCGCATGTTTATTGGGCTGCGCGGTCTTCGTCACGTCGTCACTCGCCATGAAGCCTCCTCAATTTCCCTGCCAAATCTGTCTAAATAGCCAGTCTACAGAGTTATGTTTCCCGTCCCGGATAAGCAAGCGCGCAAATGCTGTGCCCCTGCTCCTTGCCGATGGTTTCTTGTGTCAAAACGGCCCATGATGAACCGCATTTGTTAAGACGCTAGCATGCAAGCGCACTAATGACAATATTCATATTTGTGAATAAGATGGTCCAGGCACGATTTTTTGGAGTCGGTTTGGAATTATAATGCGCGCAGCACTAGGGGAAAGAAACAAATGGGAAGCACACCCAACGTGTTATCGGCTGAAGGGCTGGCAGACGGTGCTTGGCCAAGCGAGGGGCCGTTTAGCCTAAAGGACGACGCAAGCTATGCCGTTTGGCGCTCCGCGAAGCTTGCCGCCTATCCCAGATCAGCCGGAGAGCTGCGCGTCCCGATTCGAGATTTAGCCGCGCCGGCCCCCGAAGAACGCGACGCTCTTAGGACACTTTGCCGCCGGGCGAACATGGCATTATACGACAGCGGCCCGCAGGGTGCGGATCCTGTCCGGATCCGCCCAGCATTGCGGGGGCTCGCCGCGGCTCTCAACCTGCGCCATATGGAGGATCACCGCTCCAGCGAAGCTGACGGCATTGTCGCAATCGAGGTGGCCGGCACGGGCAGGCGGGCGGGCTATATCCCCTATTCGAACCGTCCTATTAGCTGGCACACAGACGGCTATTACAATTATCATGGGCCCTCCCAATGCGTGCAGGCTATGGTGCTTCATTGTGTCCGGGACGCGGCGCAAGGCGGCGTGAATGCACTTCTCGATCACGAGATCGCTTATATCCGGCTGCGCGATCGCAACCCGGCCTTCATCGCTGCCCTCATGCATCCCGAGGCGATGAACATTCCTCCTGGCGAAGAGGCGCACGGCCGGCCGCGCCCGGACAACATAGGCCCGGTGTTCTTTGTGGAACCCGTGCGAAAATCGCTTGTCATGAGATATACCGCCCGCAAGAAATTTGTATCCTGGCGGCAGGACGATGTTACGCAGCGCGCTCTGAGGGCCTTGGAGGAGATTCTAGAGAGCGATCCTCTTATCCTCTCTTATAAGATGAGGCCGGGCGAAGGCATTGTGTGCAATAATGTCCTACATAACCGGTCAGGTTTCGACAATGAGGGCGCGCACGAAGGAAGGCTACTCTACCGCGTGCGCTACCACGACCGTTTAAGCGTTTAGACCGCAGCGGCCGGGGCGTTTTACCGCTCCGCTATAACAAGGGAAAATACATGGTCCAGATTAGCGATCTCATCATTCATCATCCGGAGGTTACCTCGTTCGAAGAACTCGAAGAGCTAGTCAAGGAGGCGGCCCGTCGAGGCGAGATCCACCTTTCCTTCGATCTCAAGCCGGAATATCCGGACACGCCGCGCAAGTGGCAGGACCGCTTGGAGACCGTATTCACTTCGATTATCGGCAGCGGCAGGTGACGGAAGGCGCATAGGCATGGCGGAGGAAGAAAAAGAGCGCCTCGAAACGTTGATCGCGCCGTTTGGACGCGAGGTTCGTTTGGAGGAGGTGCGGTTCGAAAGCGGAATGAGGCTCTTGCGCGTTACGATCAAGGAAGGCAGGCGCATCACGATTCTCGACATCGACGCAAAGACGGCACTTGCCTGGGCAAAAGTTATGAATCTTTGGGGCGAACGCGAAACAGAGCGCGAACAATAAGGACCCAGCCGTGGAGCAGCTTCCGGTATTCTTTCAAATCAAAGGCAAATCTGTCGCCGTTGCCGGCGGCGGCACCGTCGCGGCCCGTAGAGCCGAGCTTGCGCTCAGGGCTGGCGCCACCGTACGCGTTTTCAGCCCGGCACTCAGCGACGACTTCCGCGCAATCGCAGGCAATGAAGGCTTCGAGCATATTCAGAGCCCGCCCACGCTTGCTGGCATAGAAGGCTGTGCCTTGGTGTTCTGTTCGACCGGCGACACGGCAGCGGACCGGGCGGTTTTCGGACTGGCGCGCCAAGCGAAGATTCCGATCAACGTCGCGGACGCGCCCGATCTTTGCGACTTCATCATGCCGTCGATCGTCGACCGCGATCCGCTTGTAATCGCCATATCGACGGGCGGGGTGTCTCCCGTGTTCGCGAGGATGATCCGCGCGCGCCTTGAAAGCGTAATCCCCGCCGCTTATGGGCGCCTTGTTGCCTTCGCGGGTGAGTATCGCGAGCGCCTAACCGCAAGTATCGGCAATGCGGTTTTGCGCCGCCGCTTTTGGGAGCGCGTCCTGGAAGGTCCAGTTGCAGACCGTTTCCTTGCTGGACAAGAAGAGGAAGCAAGGCAAGAAATTGAAGGCGCGCTTGCCGCGGCAGAGGAACCGCGCCAGCCCACGGGCGAAGTCTACCTCGTGGGAGCGGGACCGGGCGATCCCGACCTGCTCACCTTCCGCGCTTTACGCCTCATGCAGCGCGCAGACGTCGTGCTCTACGACCGGCTTTTGCCTCACGGCATCCTCAATCTCGTCCGCCGCGAGGCCGAGCATATTTATGTCGGCAAGCTGCCGGACGATCACATCGTCCCCCAAGACCAGATCACGGCGCAGCTTGTCAAACTCGCAAAAGAGGGCAAGCGCGTGCTTCGTCTGAAGGGTGGCGATCCGTTCATGTTTGGCCGCGGCGGCGAGGAAATCGAGGCGCTCGCCGAAGCGGGCATCCCTGTTCAGGTCGTGCCAGGCATTACCGCCGCGACCGGCTGCGCAGCCTATGCCGGTATCCCGCTCACCCATCGCGATCATGCCCAAGCCTGCGTCTTCGTTACCGGCCACGCCAAAACCGGCAAGCTCAGCCTCGATTGGAAAGCCCTCATCCAGCCGCGGCAAACTGTCGCAATTTTTATGGGTTTAGGCCAACTGCCAAGTTTAATGGAAGAGTTCATAGCCCATGGCGCTGACCCGCAAATGCCCGCCGCAATCATCGATAACGGCACGCGGCCGAACCAGAGGGTCGTGACCGGAACCATTATGAATCTTGCTGGATTGGCCGCTGAGGCGCGGCTGAACGGTCCAGCAATCATAATTCTTGGAACCGTCGTTGCCCTGCGCGGCAAGATCAGGTCCGCCGGGCACAACGCAAACACCGCTGCTGTTGCAAACGCGCCTCAGCTAGGCTTTAAACCTCCGGTCTAAAAAACGCATCGATCCATAAGGTGCTACTTGATCTAGATCATTTTCGGGTTCCATTTTTTGATCAGGATGTGTGAATATCAACAAGCTGGCACGCACACCCGGCCGAAGGCCGCGTTCTGCAAAAGATACCTAAGGGGAGAATCTCAAAGATGGCACACGTGGTAGTGCTTGGCGCCGGGCTGAGCGGCGTTATTATGGCATATGAAATGCGCGATCAGCTGCGCAGGGGCGATAAGCTCACTGTCGTTTCGAAAGAAGCGAAATACCATTTTGTCCCGTCAAACCCTTGGGTTGCGGTAAATTGGCGCAAGCGGTCGGACGTTGAAATCGATCTCACGCGCACGTTCGCCAAGCGCGGGATCGAGTTCAAGCCCGTCGCGGCAAAGCGCGTGCACGCCGCCGAGAACCAGCTTGAGCTTGAAGACGGCTCGGCGATCGCTTACGATTTCCTGGTTATTTGCACTGGCCCCGATCTTGCCTTCGACGAAATCGAAGGGCTTGGCCCGCACAGCGGATATACACAGTCGGTGTGTCACGTCGATCACGCCACGAAAGCTGCCGCCGCCTTTGAGGAATTTTGCAAGAAGCCCGGACCGATCATCACCGGCGCGGTGCAAGGCGCTTCCTGCTTCGGCCCTGCTTACGAATATACCTTCATCCTCGACACCGAGCTGCGTCGCAGAAAAATTCGCGACAAAGTGCCGATGACCTTCGTGACCTCCGAGCCCTATGTCGGCCATCTCGGCCTTGACGGTGTGGGCGACACTAAAGGTATCCTCGAAAGCGGCATGCGCGATAAGCACATCAAGTGGATTTGCAACGCGCGCGTGAAAAAGGCCGAAGCCGGCAAAATGACCATCGAGGAAGTTGCCGAGGACGGCACCGTTGCTAAGACCCATGAGCTGCCCTTCGGTTTCTCGATGATGCTTCCGGCCTTCCGCGGCATCCCGGCAGTGCGCGGCGTCGAAGGCCTCGTCAATCCGCGCGGTTTCACCTTGATCGACAAGCACCAGCGCAATCCAACTTATAAGAATGTTTTCTCCGTTGGCGTTTGCGTTGCTATCCCGCCGATGGGCCCGACGCCTGTGCCATGCGGCGTACCGAAGACAGGCTTCATGATCGAGTCCATGGTGACGGCCACCGCGCTCAACATCGGTCAGGTCCTGCGGGGCAAGGAGCCGACGCATGAAGCGACCTGGAACGCTGTCTGCCTTGCCGATTTCGGCGACGGCGGCATTGCATTCGTGGCGCAGCCTCAAATCCCGCCCCGCAATGTGAACTGGTCGTCCGAAGGCAAATGGGTGCATCGGGCCAAGATCGCTTTCGAGAAATATTTCATCCGCAAAATGCGCCGGGGCGAAAGCGAGCCTCTCTATGAGAAGTGGGGCATGCACCTGCTCGGCATCGGCAAATTGAAGCGCGTCAGCTAAACGCCGGCGGTTCTGAGGGCGGCGCTGACGCGCCGCCCTGCTCATGCCGGTCTTCCTGCTAAACTAATGCGGATATTGACATGAGCCTTACCAACAGAGATATTCGTATTCGAATGTGTTAGCTAACGTTTTCACCGCGAGAGCGCAGGGAAGGATCCGGTCATGGCAGAAGGAAATGGGGCATCCAATCAGAAGACGATGACGATCATCGTCACCAAGGGTACGCTTGACTGGGCATATCCGCCCTTCATTCTTGCCACCACCGCAGCCGCGATGGGCGTCGACACCACTATGTTCTTTACGTTTTACGGCTTGCCGCTCCTTCTGAAAAAGCCCGAACTTAAAATTTCGACGCTAGGCAATCCGGCGATGAAAATGCCCATGATGGGCATGCATATGGCTATGCCAAACTGGGTTTCCATGATTCCGGGCGTCGACTCGATGGCGTCCGGCATGATGAAGGGCATGATTAAAAAGAAGGGCGTAGCCTCCATCGAAGAATTGCGGGACATGGCGCTCGAAGCCGACGTCAAGATGATCGCTTGCCAAATGACCATGGATCTTTTCGAGTACAAACTTGAGGACATGATCAAAGGGCCCGTGCTCGGCGGAGCGGCGACATGGATGGAAAACGCCCTTAAATCGGACATCAATCTCTACATCTAAATGCGAACCCGTACCTAAGTAAAACAACAACTCGCATGAGGGGACAAAAGCATGGCTGACAAAACGCTGGACGCGAAGGGTCTTAACTGCCCGCTGCCGATCCTGAAGACCAAGAAAATGCTGAACGAGGTTCCGCGCGGTGGCACACTCGAAGTGCTTGCGACCGATCCAGGTTCCGTGGCCGACATGGCTTCCTTTTGCCGCACCACCGGAAACGAGCTGCTCGAATCCGGCAAGGATGGGGATATTTTCCGGTTCGTGATTAAGCACGTAGGCTAGTTCCCGGCCGGCGCCTATATTTTAGAGGATGGCGTGTCCTTATCAGATACGCCATCCTATTTTTTTTGCTGCGCGGCTGTTAGGAACAACCCATGATCCGCAATTTTGCCGAGCATTCCGCGAATGAGCGCACCTTTCTGGCCTGGGTGCGAACCGGCATTGCGGTGATTGCTTTCGGCTTCGTTCTGGAGAAATTTAACCTCTTCATCCGCGCGCTCGCTGCGAACGCTCCAGCGGAATTGAGCAATGCCATCCGGCTGGACCGGCTTAGCGGGCCGGTCGGCCGCTATGAAGGGCTCGCCTTCATGCTGACCGGCGTTATGTTTCTAGGTCTGGGCTATTGGCGCTTCGTGCGCGCGGAGCGCCTGATAGACGAGCCGGCCCCGCACGCCGCCGGCGGCGTGCAGGCCGAAATCGTCGTGACAGTAATCCTCATGGTGCTGGTGACAGGCTATTGTCTCTCCATTTTGGCCGGGTAAAGAGGCGGTAAAGTTATTACCCTCTGCCCGGTTTCGCTCAGCTCCTGCGAACTGGCAACTTCCGCGGCCGTTCCGGATGCTCAATTGGCCTGAGCGCTACCGCGGTTTGCTCCATGGTGAATCGCGATGCGCACTTGCTCCGCCGGAACCGCTGCCGGGCGGCACCTCGGTAAACTCTACGTCGATCGCATCGGCCGCTCGCTGCGGTTTTGCAGGGTGCGTTTGGGGCCCGGCCTGCGCGCGTTCGTCCTGCTTCCTTGAACGAATGCCGAATGACATGCCGCGCCAAATGAGGCGCCGGGCTTCGGGAAGCAGGAGGAAGAGGGCCAGAATATCGGAGAAAAACCCCGGGATCATAAAGAGCGCACCTGCAAGGATGATCGAGCCGCTGTCTATCAGTGGCTGCTCTGGCGGCGTGCCCTCGCGCATCGCTTCCATCACGTGGCGTCCAACCCGCAGGCTCTGCGAGCGGATCAGAAAGGCGCCGAAAGCGACAGACGCGGCCAGCAGCAAAAAGGTCGGGGTGGCGCCGATCCATCGGCTCACCTGCACAATCGAGGCGACCTCAAGAACAGGCAGAGAAATTACAAGGAAAAATATCAAAAAGGGCATGGGCCTTCCTCGCCTTGTTTGGAATTGAAACCCGTCCTCTCTAATATGGTGGCGAAGGCCGGATTGCGGCGAGCGCCAACGCGATTTCTGGGGCAGGTACGGGCAAATGGCTCCTGGCTATAGCCAGCTCAACTTAAACGGCTTATATCACAGGAACTCGGTCGTACAACACAGGGGCCTCAGGGCCGGAGGGGGCGGCTTTGCACACGAGCGAATTCTTGGATCTGCCAACTATCCTACTTTTGGGGGTTGCCGTGATCATCTTCTTCCGTCTGAGAAGCGTGCTTGGGAGGCGGACGGGAAACGAAAGGCCGCGGCTCGATCCCTATGCAGCGCCGGATGCCACTCCGCCCCGGGAACGCGAGAACAACGTCATTACCCTCCCCAGAACGGAACCCCGCCCGCCTGTGTCCCCGCCAACTGGGCCCGGCATCGATGAGCGCTTGGGCAGCCTTCCGCCGGACAGCAGCGCCCTTGCGCCGCTTCGCGAGATTGCTTCGGCCGATCCAACTTTCGACATAGCCGCGTTCCTAAAGGGGGCAAAGACCGCCTATGAAACCATCGTCACGGCCTATGCCAATGGCGACCGCGAAGCGCTGCGGAACCTCCTCGCCCCAGAAGTCTACGACAGTTTCAACGCGATAATCGCGGAGCGCGAGTCCCGGGGCGAGGTGACTGAGTTTAGTTTTGTCGGCATTTTGTCGGCGGACGTAGCGGAGGCCACTCTTGCAGGGCAAATCGCGCATGTGACCGTCCGCTTCGTAAGCGAGCTTGTTACAGCGGTTCGCGATCGCTCTGGCAATGTGGTGGAGGGCGATCTCAAGGCCGTCCGGCGCGTGACCGATGTTTGGACCTTCGCACGCGATGTCCGCTCGCCAAACCCCAATTGGCGGCTGGTCGCCACGGACTCGGTCGAAGGCTGAGGCCCGGTGCCGGAGGAAGCGCAAAGCGCCCTTTGGCGCTGGCAACATTCCGGGGCCGGGGTGCCAGCGCTTTGCGTTGAGCCGGCCGGGTTCCCAAGCATTGAGGGATGGGCCGCGGACAATCACTGTGCCGCGCTGGAATGCTATCTGCAATCGGCTAGCCTCACGGGGCAATTGGTTCCGTCCCCGGGCGAGGCTCAACTCTTGATGACGGATCGCCAAAAGGCTCGCACGTTTTTCGAGGAGAATTTCGAGCCCTTTCGCGTCTTGGCAGCGTCCGGGCTTCTGACTGCCTATTTCGAGCCGGTCCTGAAGGGCGCCCGCAAGCCGTCCGCCGCATTTCCGGTGCCGGTTTATCGCCGGCCCCAGGATCTGAGGCCGCTGCCGCAAGGGCATCCCTTGACAGAGCGGGGCTTCACAGCGGCGCGCGTCACCCGAAGCGCGTTCGAGCCCTATTTCACGCGCGGCGAAATCGAGGCCGGTGCACTCACGGGCCGTGCGTTGGAGCTTCTTTATTTGGCAGACCCGGTCGAGGCGTTTGTTATGCACGTCCAGGGGTCAGGCCGCGTGGAGCTGGACGACGGCACCGCGGTGCGTCTCTCCTTCGACGGCAAGAACGGTCATTCCTATACCTCGATCTCGAAGCTCCTTATCCAGCGCGGCGTGCTTGCCCGCGAGGATGCGCACTTCGAGGGGTTGCTCGCCTGGCTGAGGGCGAGTCCTGATTTCCAAGCCTACCTAAACGAGAATAAATCCTATATATTTTTCAAAGAGCTTAAGCAATCCGCGGACGCTCCCAGGGGCTCAGCGGGCGCGAAGCTTATTTCCGGGCGCAGCTTGGCGGCCGATCCGCTTTACCACACCCCCGGAACGCCTATATGGGTATTGGCGCCGGAGCTTTCATTTGGTGCTATGCCGTTCCAGAGGCTTCTCGTCGCTCAGGATACGGGCTCGGCGATTAGGGGGCCGCAGCGCGGCGATGTGTTCGCCGGAATGGGCGCGGAAGCTGGAAGCATCGCGGGCCGTATCCGGCACAGTTGCGAATTTATCGTATTACGGCCAAAACGCTGAGCGACATTCGGGCCGCTGGAGACAACCATGGAAGGCCGCAGGCGCAGGCGGTTCCCCTCAAAGGAGGAACTGGAATTGTGGGTCCGGGTCACGCGCCACGACGAACCGCTGGCGCGAGCGCGGGCCGCCGCGCCTGCGGACCCTGAGCCCCCTACTGCAGCCACGGCGCGCGAGGAACGGCCGCCCCCCTCCTGCGCATTGTTGACGCGCGACGCTACACCCGGCAATCCCGCTAAGAGTCCGGCCAACCCGGTTCCGCCGCCGCAGCCCTTCGACCCGCGCGCGGCCAAGCGGATTGCTCGCGGCCGCCGGGAGATCGATGCCAGGCTCGATCTGCACGGTTTACGCCAGCACGATGCCCATGCCGCGCTGCGCCGGTTTCTCGCTCATTGCCAGTCGCAAGGCTACCGGCACGTGCTCATTATCACGGGCAAAGGTGCTGACGCGGAACGCGAAGAAACGGGCGATTTCTGGAGCTCCGAACAGCGCGGCGTGCTTCGGCGCCTCGTACCGCACTGGCTAAGCGAGCCGTCGATGCGCTTGCATGTCGTCAGCTACACGGAGTCGGCCTTGAAGCACGGCGGTAGCGGCGCGCTCTACGTCACAATCCGCAAAGGACCCCCGCGTGCGCGGGTAGCGCTGAACAAGCCGTCTAGCGCCCGCTAGCGGCCTCCCTCGGGGTCAGGCCTTCGGATGCAGCCGGGCCAGAAGCCTCCGCAATTCGGGATAGAAAAGCCGCTTGCCGGGGTACCCGTCAATGCGGCCCACTTCGCGGCCTTCATGCACCAAAACGAAGGTGGGTGTGCCCTCGACTCCTTTAATCCGGGACAGGTCGGCAGGCCGGCGGCCATCCAAGTTGACGCGCCGCAGGGGCGCTTGCCCGGCTTCGGCGCTCTTTGAGTAATCGCGTCCGATCTCGCGCTCGAATGCGATGCAATAGGGACATCGTGCGCTGCCAAATACGACAAGTTCCGCCGCGTTTGCGGCATTGGCGAGCGTGGCGAGGCCGATCAGTGCCGCAAAGGCAATCGTGGCCAAAGCAGTGAGGACTTTGTTACGAAGAAGAAGCATGGATACTCTTAGTGAGAGGAATGGGAAGCTTGTCTGAGGCTATTGGCTAGGCCGCTTCCCGCAGGCGAGCCAAAAGCTTGATGCCAGCATAGCCGTCGGGCTTCATGCCAACCTTGTGCTGGAAATTGCGGATCGCTGCCATTGTGTCCTTGCCCACCCGGCCGTCGGTGCCACCGCTATCGTAGCCGAGGGCCGTCAGGCGCCTTTGAATTTCTTGAACCTCGGCAAGGGATGGAACGCGCTCGCCGCCGGGAAATTGCTGTACCAAAGGCCCCTCGCCGCGCACGCGGTCGCCGAGATGGCAAACCGCCAGGGTGTAAGTGTTGGCGGGGTTATAGGATTTGACCGCGTCGAAGTTATGCGTGAGCAGGAAGACCGGGCCGCTGGGGACGGGCTGCCAAAGGCGCGCATGTTCCTGAGGCCGCGGG
This sequence comes from Rhodomicrobium sp., assembly GCA_052148445.1. Classification (GTDB taxonomy): domain Bacteria; phylum Pseudomonadota; class Alphaproteobacteria; order Rhizobiales; family Rhodomicrobiaceae; genus Rhodomicrobium. Next base: position 40,160 of record JBKQIH010000102.1, on the reverse strand, counting down.
AAGGGCATGCCGTTCGCTAGCTTCACGCCCTTTGCCTGCCAGCTTGCAACGGTGCGCATGCCGCCCCGGGGAGCCATACCGGAAGGAAGGCGCACCTCGTAGCCCCACCCTTCTCCGCGCCGGTAGTTGCCGCGTTTCAATAGATACTGCGCCGTGCCCGCGAGCGCGTCGTCCGGCGGCCCAAACGGCGATATGCGCCCGTCGCCGTCGAAATCGACCCCCATATGAAGCCAAACCTCGGGCATCCATTGCGTGTGGCCCATCGCACCGGCCCAGGAGCCGATCATCTCCTCCGGCTTACCCCAGCCGCGGTCGACAATAACGAGCGCGTTTAGCAGTTCCTGCTCCCAATAAGAGCGGCGGCGCGGTTCGCCCCAGGCCAAGGCTGCAAGCGCGGGAAAGACCGGACGCATGTGCTTGGGATTGGTGACAAGATCGCCAAACGCCGATTCCATCCCCCATAGGCCCAGCATGATGAAGCGGTCGACACCGTACTCGCGCTCGATGCGCTCCAACAGCGGCGCATATTCGCGCGCGCGCTCTTTCCCCGTCGTGATCCGCCAATCGGAGACGCGCCGGTTGAGATATTGCCAAACTTCCTCGCGGAATTCCGGCTGATCGCGATCGAGCGCATAGACGGAGGTATCGGGCTTAAGCGTGCCCATGACCCGGTTATAGGTGGCCTCCGGAATGCCGTGTGCATGGGCACGGGAGCGGAAGGCTTCGACCCATTGAGTGAACGGCATACGTGCGGATTGAGCCTCAGCGCTGCGGCCGGCGGCGCAAGCTGCAAAAGCGCCAAGCGCTGACGACAGCATGGCGCGGCGTGTCAAATTCGTTGTCATCGCGGCTAGGTTGCAGCGAAGAATAGCAAAATTGTGGTCTAAAAGTTAACGCCCCTAACTATTCGCGGACAGGAAGGAGAAGGCTTGGGTCGACGAACTTTGTGTCCTGGATAACCTCGAAGTGAAGGTGCGGCCCGGTCGAGATGCCTGAGTTCCCGAGGCTTCCAATAACTTCTCCCTTGCTGACGCATTGGCCGGGTTTGACAGAGAAATTGAGCAAGTGGCCGTAAGCCGTTTGCATACCGTTGCCGTGATCGATGCGCACATAGTTCCCGTACCCGCCCTCTTGGCCGGCGATCTCGACGTTTCCGGCCTCGGCAGCAGTGACGGCTTCCCCGCCTGCTCCCTTGTAATCCAGGCCGGAATGCAGGCGCACCGTCTTGAGCACGGGATCCTTCATCAGTCCGAATTTCCGAAAGATTTCGCCTTGCGCCGGATGCTGCAAATGTCCGCCCGTTTCGCAGGCAGCTGCACCTGTCGAGTAAGCAGCAAAAATGCTCGCAAGCACGATCCATGCGGATTTCATAGACAACCCTCCCCAAACTACCGACCGACCGGGGCTGACGACCCGCTTTCTCAAGCGATTCGTTCGCTTCCTCGATGTAACGGTCTTTGTAGCTGAATGCAATCCCGTGCATCCGGCACAGCGCTTCCATCCGGTCAGTGAGATGCTCATGAACCGCGCATTGGCATCGCGCTTGCGCAGCACAACCTGCTGGCAGTTTGTCTCCTCGCGGCTCCGATAGGGGCTGGTGTCGATTACGATGAGATGGTTGGCCGGACTGCCGAACCGCCGGAACCATTCGAGCAGGAAGCGCCAGCTCCGGCCCGCCTCCTCCTGGGCCGTGAAGAATGCCGTGCCCCGAAAGCCTGTCTGGAACAAATACACGAGCACAGCTGCGCTCAGGACGTTGTCGAGCTGCCCGCTATAATAGCCATCGTGAACTAAGAGGCTGTTGCGGAATGCTGCCGGGGTGCCTGCGTGCAAATGCTCAAGGCCTTTCGTATCGAAAATGAGATTATGGCGGTGCTCGCAAATATAGCTATGATTGATCGCGCCTGCGCCGGGATAGGCGCCGGATTAGGGCTCGTAGGCGTAGACGGGCACGCTCTCGAACCGGCCCGCCACCGTGTGCATCATCTCTTCGGAGACGGAGTTTCCCAGCAAATCCGAACGGCTGCCGGCAACGAAGGCCGCATATTGAAACTCGTTCGGGCCGGTGCAGACCAATCCATGCCGGTCGATATGAGCCGAAAGCATCAGCGACTCCGGCCGGCTGCCTTGGGCAACGAGCCCTCATACCAGCTCAACTTGGCGCCGCGCTCCTCTAGCTCGCCTGCAATACCCGGAAAAAAGAATGCTCCGCGCCGGTAACGCTCGGCGCGCGGATCAGCGTCCTGAGAAGGCCTGTGAAAGAATCAGCACTATCCAAAGAGCTTCCCGGCGTCCTGCCGCTTCGACCGCGCGGTCACGGATGCCGTAAGGTTGCGGCATCTTTTCTCGCCGGCATTTGGCAGGGGCTCCGGATATCGTCACAAAATCTTGGAAAATGGATCGCTGGGGCCGGTTCTAAACGGCGCCGGCCTCCCAATTCGGAGGCCGGTCTTTTAGCAGGAATTTTAATGCCGCTCCGGGGCTTGCCATCGCCTCTAGTTAGGGCGGCTTGCCTGTTGGGCAAACAGGGCTTTAATCCCCTAAGGGATAAGCTCAACTCATAACACCATTTTTAGTGTGCCGCAAGCACTGCGTACCCGCCTGTCATTGACAGCGGCTCCCGGATTCCACCGCGAGCCTAGCGTTTTAACCTTACCCCAAACAGAAAATTTACACCCCTTGGTGCAGTATCGCTGACGCCGGTTACATGACGGGGGAAACGTGATGCGTTCACTCTGCCTAATGGCCTTCGGCTGCCTCGCGGGCCTCTTACTCTACACCTACGACCTCAAATTCAAGACGCGCCAGCTCGAAGCCCAGGCGCAGACGCTTGCGAACGACTTGCAGGATGAGAACGATTATCTCGCCCTCATGCGGGCGGAGACCCAAAAACTTTCGAACCCAGAGCGCATCGAAGAGATGGCGCGCAAGCAGCTCAAGCTCGAGCCGATGGCCCCCGCCCAGATGATACCGTGGCGGGCTATTCTTGCTAGCTCGGACTGGCAGCCGCGGCCGGTGCCCGCCCGCAAGGACGGTATCGCTTCGCTGATCGAAAAAGCCGCGGGTTCCGCCGTGGCGAGTCAATCGCGGTAGTGGCAATGCGGACGCTCGCCGGGGCTCTTCAACGGATCGGCGGCTCGCCCGGGCCAGATCACGCGCTGCGGAATGCGCGCCGCGCGCAACTGCTTCTAGGCTTATACTTCGCCGCTTGCTTCGCAGCGGTTTCCGGCAAGGCGATCCATTACGCGGTCGATGCGGGCGAGATGCCAAGCCTTGCGGCCGCGGGCGCTCCGCCGGCCCTCGCGAGAAGCCGGCCCGATATCGTGGACCGCAACGGCAGGTTGCTGGCAACCGATGTCAAGATGTATTGGCTCGCGGCGACGGGCAAGGAGATCCCGCACGCCGACGACGCCGCCGAGAAGCTTGCAAGCTTATTCACCGTCCCCGATCAGGCAACCCTTGCGCGGAGATTCCGCAACAAGCCGGCCCGGTTCGAATGGGTAAAGCGCGGCTTGACGCCGAATGACGCCAATGCGGTGCAAGCGCTCGGTATTCCCGGTTTAACCCTTTTCGCGACGGTGGGGCGCGCTTATCCGCAGCACAAAGATGGCGCGCAAATCCTCGGCATAACCGGCGCAGACAATGAAGGCCGCAGCGGCATCGAGCGGTATGCCGACCGGGAGATGGCGGCGCAGCTCACGCCGGCATCAAATGCCAAACGGCCTATCGTCATGCTATCGCTCGATATTGGCGTGCAGCATGTTCTGGCGGAGGAACTCGACCAGGCTATGCAGCGCTATCGGGCCGAGGCGGCCTTGGGGCTTGTGCTCGATGTAAGAAACGGCGAGGTGCTGGCTTCGGTCTCGCTGCCGGATTTCGACCCTAACTCGCTCGCCCAAGCGAGTGACACCAGGCGCCGCAACAGGATCGTCACCGATGTTTACGAGCTAGGCTCGGTCTTCAAAACCTTCACCATCGCCATGGCCCTCGATCAGGGCGTTGCCGGCCGGTACGATATCTTCGATACAAGCCCGTTAACGGTCGGCCATATGCAGATCACCGATCCGCATGCGCACGGCCCGGCAACGCTGGAGGACGTTTTCATCCATTCCTCCAATACCGGTACCGCGCGTATCGCCGCGCTGGCGGGCGTCGAGCGCCAGCGCCGCTTTCTTGAATCGCTCGGGCTGTTCGAGGAGCTGCAAACCGAAGCCGGCAGCTCGCCGAATACGGTGTTTGAAGGAAATTGGGGAATAGCGAAAGCGACGACCGTCTCTTATGGCTACGGAATCGCGGTACCGCCTCTCGTTTTCGCCTCGGCGATGGCAAGCATTGTTAATGGAGGCTACCGGATCAAGCCGACCTTCCTGATTTCGCAAGGGGCCACGGCCGGGAACGCTGAAAAGGTCATCCAGCCGGAGACCAGCGCGTTGATGCGCGAGCTGATGCGGCAGGTCGTTGCGCGCGGAACGGGCCGCAGGGCTGCCGTAGCCGGCTTGGACATAGGGGGCAAGACCGGGACGGCGCGAAAAATTATCGGCAGACATTACTCGCACGAGCACGTTGTGAACAGCTTCGTGGCTGTACTGCCGGTTTCGGAACCTAAATACTTGCTTCTTGTCACGCTCGATGGGCCGAAGTCCGATAATCCGGAGAAGCCGGCCGACGCCGGCCTTAATGCGGCCCCAACGGCCGGAGCCATTGTCAAGCGCATCGCGCCGATGCTCGATGTCTTGCCCCGGCCCCGGTTTGACGAGACGGCCTCAACCCCCTATGAACAGACGGGTTCGAACAGCCCTCAGCGCGCCGTCCTGCGGAAGACCCCTTATGAAACTAGCGGATTTGATCCAGGATATCCCGCTTATAGCCAGCGGGAACCCGCCGCCGCCCCTGGATATCTCGGGCATTACGGAAGATAGCCGCCTCGTTCAGCCGGGGATGCTTTTCGCTGCCCTTCATGGCACCAAAACCGATGGGCTCGCCTATGTAGAGGATGCGGCGAAGCGGGGCGCGGCCGTGATCTTGGCTGGCGCGGACGCAAAAGCCGATGCTCTATCCCTGCCTCTGCTGCGGGCCGGAGAGCCAAGGCGCGCGCTGGCGCTACTCGCCGCACGCTTTTACGGCGCGCAGCCCGGAATTATCGCCGCCGTCACCGGCACGAACGGCAAAACCTCGGTCGCATCGTTCTTGCGCCAAATCTGGGCCGCAATCGGCTTCGATGCTGCAAGCCTCGGCACGATCGGCATTGTCACAGGGAGGGGCGAGACGCCTCTAGCGCACACAACACCGGATCCGGTTTCGCTGCATAAGCACCTGGCCCAGCTTGCCGCGGACGGCGTAACCCATCTCGCCCTCGAAGCGTCGAGCCACGGCCTCGACCAGCACCGGCTCGACGGCGTGCGCATCTCTGCAGGTGCCTTCACGAACATTACCCGCGATCACCTCGATTATCATCCAAGCTTCCAGCATTATTTGAATGCCAAGCTGCGGCTGTTCCGCGAGCTTCTGCCGCGAGGAGCGCCGGCAATTATCGACGCGGATAGCCCGGGCTCGGAAATTGCCCTCGAAATCGCGGAGTCCGCGGGACTTCACGCTTTCAGCGTCGGCAGGATAGGGGGAGGAATTGCCCTTCTTGAGGTCCGGCGCAAAGGCTTCAAGCAGCTGCTTACACTCGCCTTCGATGGCGGCAAGTTCTCCGTTGACTTACCGCTCGCAGGTGCGTTCCAGGTTTCGAATGCGCTTGTGGCCGCAGGCCTGGCGCTTACCCTCGGTGCCGATGCCAACGAAGTATTTCCGGCGCTCTCCAGGCTTCAAGGCGCAAAAGGCCGTCTCGAATATATTGGAGAAACCCGCGAGGGCGCTCCAGTCTTCGTCGATTACGCGCACACGCCCGATGCGCTGGTGAAAACGTTGCAGGCGCTTAGGCCCTATGTCACGGGGCGTCTGCTTGTGGTTTTCGGCTGCGGCGGAGACCGCGACAAGGGCAAGCGGCCCGAAATGGGCTGGACCGCGGTATCGAATGCCGATGCCGTCTATGTGACCGACGACAACCCCAGAAGCGAGGACCCGGCGGTCATCCGCGGCCAAATCCTCGCGGCGGCGGCGGGCGCCGCCGAGATCCCGAGCCGGGCCGAGGCGATTGAAACCGCCGTCGGCGCGCTCAAACTGGGCGATGTCCTGCTCGTGGCCGGAAAAGGTCACGAAACCGGACAGATCGTTGGCAAAACAATCATTCCTTTTTCCGATCACGAGGCCGTTGCCGCCGCGCTCGCGGCAGCACGGAATGATGCCAATGGATAAGCCGCTCTGGAGTTTCGAGGAGATTTCCGCCGCGACCGGAGCCGCGCCTCTGGGCGCGGGCGTTGCGGCAGGTGTCTCCATCGATAGCCGCACGCTTCAGCCGGGCGATCTTTTCGTAGCCATCAAAGGAGACCGGACCGACGGACACACCTATATCGAGCGCGCATTCGCGAACGGTGCGTCCGCGGCTATCGCCGAAACCGGCTACGATCCACCGTCTGCCCGGCCGCTATTTTGGGTACCGGACACGCTCGAAGCTCTGAACGGCCTCGCCCGCGCCGCCCGGGAAAGATCGCAAGCGCGAATCGCCGCAGTAACGGGAAGCGTGGGCAAGACCGGAACGAAGGAGATGCTGCGCGCCATGCTGGGCCAAACTGGCAAGACGCATGCTTCGGAGAAATCTTACAACAACCTATGGGGCGTACCGCTTTCGCTCGCCCGCATGCCGCAAAGCGCCAGCTTTGGCGTTTTTGAGATCGGCATGAACCACGCAGGCGAGATTGCGCCGCTTTCGCGCCTGGTGCGGCCTCACATCGCGCTTATTACCTGGATCGCCCCGGTCCATATCGAGTTCTTCAATTCCGTCGTGGAGATCGCGGATGCGAAGGCGGAGATCTTCGAAGGTTTGGAGCAAGGCGGCACAGCTATCCTCCCCTCAGGCAGCGATCATTTTGAAAGGCTGGCGGCGCAAGCGCGCCAGAAACAGGCGGGAGTTATCCCCTTTGGCGAAGGTGCCAGCGACGGTGCACGCCTGTTGAGCTGCGAGCCGGACGCTGCGGGATCGAAGGTTACCGCGAGCATCCTTGGATCGAAAGTTGAATTTGTGCTCGGCGTACCGGGGCGGCATCTTGTGCTGAATGCTCTCGCCGCACTCGCGGCGGTGAAGCTCATGGATGCAAATATTGAGGCTGCGGCCAGCGCACTCGAAAAGTTCGAAGCGCCCGAGGGCCGGGGGCAGCGTAAGCGTTTCGAGACAGCGGAAGGACCGATCCTGATTATCGACGAAACCTATAACGCAAACCCGGCGTCGATGCGCGCGGCGCTCGCCGTACTAGGCGCGACGCCAAGGACAGACTATGCACGCCGGATCGCAGTGCTCGGCGACATGCTGGAGCTCGGCCACTCAGGCCCGCAATACCACGCGGATATTGCGAGCGCCGTCGATGCAAACGGCATCGATCTGGTTTTCTGCGCCGGGCCGTTGATGGCGCATCTTTACGAGCGGCTTCCCGCTGAGAAGCGCGGGGGAGCCGCAAGCTCTTCGCAGGAGCTGCTTCCAATCGTGCTCGATGCGGTGCGCGGCGGAGACGCGGTGACGATCAAAGGATCGCTCGGCAGCCGCATGGGCCTTTTAGCGGAGGCGCTCAGCTTGAACCTGGCGGAGCCTGCGGAAGACAAACATAACCGGGCAAAGACTTAGAGGTTGGCATCCGAATGTTGTACTTGTTAGGGGTTTTCAGCGGACAGGCGACGGTTTTTAACCTGTTTCGATACATCACTTTCCGCACCGGCGGTGCGATCGTGACGGCGATGCTCGTCGTTTTCATTCTGGGCCCTTGGCTCATCGACGCGCTGCGCGTCCGGCAGGGGAAGGGTCAGCCGATCCGGGAGGACGGGCCGAAATCGCATTTGCTGACCAAAAAGGGGACGCCCACAATGGGCGGCCTCATGATTTTGTTCGGCCTCGTCGTGGCAACGGTGCTTTGGGCCAATCCGTACAACCCCTACGTTTGGATCGTACTCGCCGTCACGCTCTCTTACGGATTGATCGGCTTCTACGACGATTACCTCAAAGTTACCAAGCGGACCTCCTCTGGCTTCTCAGGGAAGCTGCGGCTGTTTATCGAGCTTGTCATAGCAGGCCTCGCCAGCTACGCGATTTCAGTGGCTGGAGGAGAGCACGGAACAGCTTTGATCGTGCCGTTTCTCAAAGGCAAAGGGCTCGTTGTCGATCTGGGGCCGGTTCTATTCGTTTGCCTCGGGGTTTTTGTCATCGCGGGCGCCGGCAACGCCGTAAACCTGACGGACGGACTGGACGGGCTTGCTATCGTGCCCGTCATGATTGCAGCGTCCGCCTTCGGCGTTATCTCCTATCTCGTCGGAAATCGTGTTTTTGCCGAATATCTGCAAATCTATCATGTGGCGGGATCGGGCGAACTCGGCATCATATGCGGCGCTCTTCTTGGCGCAGGGCTCGGTTTCCTTTGGTTCAACGCGCCTCCCGCGATGATATTCATGGGCGATACCGGATCGCTGGCGCTTGGCGGCGCGCTCGGTACGATTGCCGTTGCCGTGAAACACGAAATCGTGCTTGCGATTGTGGGCGGCCTTTTTGTGCTCGAAACCGTTTCGGTGATCGTGCAGGTACTGTCGTTCAAGATGACGGGTAAGCGCGTTTTCCGCATGGCTCCACTTCACCATCATTTCGAGCAAAAAGGCTGGGCCGAGCCGACCGTCGTGGTACGGTTTTGGATTATCGCCGTTGTGCTTGCGCTTGCTGGTCTTTCCACGCTCAAGCTGAGGTAGCATGATCGAAGCCCGTTCGTTTGCAGGTCGGAGAGTTGCCGTCTTCGGGATGGGGATGTCCGGATTGGCGGCGGCGCGCTCACTGCTAGCGGGCGGCGCCGCGGTTTCCGTCTGGGACGATGGCGAACGCGGACGCGAGGCCGCGCGTGCGGCCGGATTGCCGCTTTGCGATCTGAGGCAAGCCGATTGGGGCGCGATCGATATGCTGGTACTGGCTCCGGGCGTGCCGCTCACGCATCCCGAACCGCATTGGACGGCCAAGTTCGCCCGCGCGCACGGCACTGAAATCATCGGCGATACCGAGATCTTCATGCGCGAGCTGCATGCCTCAGGCGCCGCGGCAAAGGTCATCGCCATCACCGGCACAAACGGCAAGTCCACAACCACCGCGCTCACACATCACATCCTCGCCTCGGCCGGCCTCGACGCGGTGCTTGGCGGCAATATCGGCAAGGCCGTGCTCGATCTGCCTTCCTTCGCGGATGAGCGCCATTACATCATCGAATTTTCTAGCTTTCAACTCGACCTGACCCCAGGCCTTGAGCCTGACGTTGCGGTCCTGCTGAATATCACGCCCGATCACCTCGACCGGCATGGCACGCTCGAAAACTACGCCGCCGTGAAGGAGACGATCTTCCGGAACCCGCGCGCGGCCATTATTGGCGCGGACGATGTCTATTCCGGCGCCATCGCCGGACGGGCGCTCGCGCGCGGCGTTCGCACAGCACGAATTTCGTCGCGCCATCCTGTGGAAACTGGCGTCTATGCAGAAGCAAGCGAGTTGTTCGAGGTGTCAAAGGGTGTCATCCAGAACCGCACGAGCCTTGCCGGCATAAATTCGCTGCGCGGCGCTCACAACGCCCAAAACGCAAGCGCTGCGCTCGCGGCCGCCAGGGCTCTCGGACTGCCTTGGGATGCGCTTGCCGGGGCGCTTAGCACATTTCCGGGGCTGGCTCACCGCATGGAAGAGGTCCGCCGCATCGGGCACGTTCTTTTCATCAACGATTCCAAGGCAACGAACGCCGATGCGGCCGAGCGGGCGCTGCTGAGCTTTTCCAATATTTATTGGATCGCGGGCGGCAAGCCGAAAGAGGGCGGCATCGCTAGCCTCGTTCCTTATTTGCCGCGTATTAAGAAGGCCTATCTCATCGGCGAGGCCGCGCAGGCCTTCGCCACGACAATCGGCGCAGTCATTCCCTTCAGCCTTTCGGAGACGCTCAGCCGCGCGGTCGCCGAGGCTGCCGCCGACGCCCTCGCCGACGCATCGGGCGAGGCCGTGGTGCTGCTATCGCCGGCCTGCGCATCCTACGACCAGTTTCCTAACTTCGAAGTCCGTGGCGATGCATTCCGCTCCCTCGCCGGGGAGCTGCCCGCTGTTCCAGCCAAGGACCGTGCGGCATGAGCTTCTCTCGCGCGGAACGTGCCACGGTCGTCGATTGGTGGCTCTCGGTCGATCGCGTTTTGCTAGCGCTGATCCTCACGCTCGCGGTTGCCGGCATGGCGGCCTCCCTCATCGCAAGCCCGTCCGTCGGGGCCCATCTAAAGGGCGACCCGTTTTATTTCGTGGAGCGTCATGCCATAGGAATGGCCTTCGCGCTTGCGGCGGCACTGGCCGTCTCGCTGTTCAATCTGGCTCAAATCAAGCGGCTCGCTCTTCTGCTTTTCGCTGCCGGCATTCTCCTGATGATCGCCGCGCTGCTCCAAGGCGCCGAACGCAACGGGGCCATGCGCTGGCTAATTATCGCCGGCATCCATATGCAGCCTTCGGAATTTGCAAAGCCCGGCTTCGTTGTACTCTCCGCATGGCTATTTTCCGAGAGCTTAAAGCGCCCCGACATGCCAGCCCTGGAGCTTAGCCTCCTGATGCTCGCGATCTTTGTCTCGCTACTCGTGCTTCAGCCGGACATTGGACAAACGGTTATCGTTGCTTCCGTCTGGTGCGGCCTGCTTTTTCTGTCCGGCTATTCCTTGGCCCTGCTGCCGGTTTTTGCCGCCCTTGGCGCCGCCGGATTGGCGGCCGCTTATTACAGCATGCCCCACTTCACAGCCCGCTTCGACCATTTCCTTGGGGGTTCGGGCGAAACGATGCAAACCTCGGTGGCGGCAAACGCTTTCCGGGAGGCGGGCTGGCTGGGACACGGTCTCGGCGAGGGCTTCCAGAAAGCGCGGCTTCCCGACGCCCACAACGACTTTGTCTTCGCCGCGATCGCCGAGGAAACCGGCATTGCCGCTTGCCTTTTCTTGATCTTGATTTATGGCTTGATCGTCTGGAGAGTGTTGAGACGCGCTTTCCGCGAGGAGGATACGTTCATCCGCCTGGCGGCGACGGGGCTCGTCATGATTTTTGGATTGCAGGCTTTGGTCAATATGGCGGTAAACTTGAATTTGGTTCCGGCAAAAGGGGTTACCCTCCCTTTCGTCTCCTATGGCCGGTCCTCTTTGATCGCATCGGCTGTGACCCTCGGCATGATCGTTGCCTTGACCAGACGTCCGGGTTCCAGGCAGGCAACGCATTCCATGCAGGTCTTAGGCGGCTTAACAATGACTTCGGGTAGGGAGAGCGGGTTATGAGCCTCGGTTCGATCATGCTAGCCGCCGGGGGAACGGGCGGACATCTTTTTCCGGCGCAGGCGCTCGGCGAGGAACTCATCCGGCGTGGCTGGGACGTGGATCTCATCACCGACATGCGCGGAAACGTCTTCGGCGCAGAATTTCCCGCGCGCAAGATCTACAAGGTTCCGGCCGCGACTTTTCAGGGCCGCTCGCCAATCGAGGCAACCAAGACGCTCGGCATGCTTGGGAATGGGTTTCAGGCGTCCTACCGCGTCATGGGCGAAGCGGGGCCCAAGGCGATCATCGGTTTTGGTGGATATCCCACGCTTGCTCCCGTTCTTGCTGCCATCGGACGCGGCATCCCCTCGGCGATCCATGAGCAAAATTCGGTGATGGGCCAGGCGAACCGCTTTCTCGCCCCCATGGTCAAGTCCATAGCCTGCTCGTTCCAGGATACGAAGTATTTGGAAGGCAAGCTGCTCGCGAAGGCCCGCCTTACCGGTACGCCTCTTCGTAGCTCCGTCCACGCGCTCCGCAACATCCCGTACCGCCCGCCATCCAGCCAAGCCCAGATCAACCTGCTTGTCTTCGGCGGAAGCCAAGGTGCCAAATATTTCTCCGATATTGTGCCGCAGGCGCTGCAAATGCTGCCCGCACAGGTCCGCGACCGGCTTTTTGTTATGCAGCAGTGCCGCGAGGAGGACATCGACCGCGTTTTCGACGCTTACGAGGCGGCCGGCGTCGCCGCGGAGCTCACGACATTCTTCGAGGATCTGCCGCATCGCATGTCGAATTCGCACCTTGTCGTGGCCCGCAGCGGCGCGACGACCATCGCCGAGCTGTGCGCGCTCGGCCGGCCCGCGATCCTGGTTCCGCTTCCTCATGCCAAGGACAACGATCAGCAGGAGAACGCGATGCGGCTCGAAGCGGTGGGCGGAGGCTGGTGCATGCCTCAAGCGACGCTATCCGCGGAAGCCCTTGCCACAGCGGCAAGGCGGCTATTTGAAGATCCGACAGCGCTCGTGAGGGCAGCGGCGAACGCGCACTCGCTGGCAAATTTCCGGGCGGTTGAGAATCTAGCGGAACTGATAGAGGAGCTGGCCGATAAGCAAGTGCCGGCGGCGAAAGCAGCAACTGCTTAAGAATCTGCTATTAGACTAAGGGACCCGCCTCTGTGGGGGCAGGCCGGTCCCGGGGACGAGAGGATTAAGGCGATGACAGGCGATCCGCTTTCTGGCGGCCGGGTTCATATAATCGGTATAGGCGGCATTGGCATGAGTGCCATTGCCGAGATCATGGCCGCACGCGGAATCACCGTTCAGGGGAGCGATCAAACAGACGGTGCCAATTTGCGCCGTCTAGCCGCGAAGGGTATCACGGTTTATGCCGGCCACGATGCCGCCAATCTTGCGGGAACCGCGACGGTTGTCATTTCCACCGCCGTGAAAGAGGCTAATCCCGAGCTTAAAGCCGCGCGCGAAATGGGCCTTCCCGTTTTTAACCGTGCGGATACGCTGACCGCGCTCATGCGGGGATACCGCACGATCTCCATCACAGGCTCGCACGGCAAAACCACCACAACGGCCATGACCGGCTGGATGATGGAAAAGGCGGGCCTCGATCCCACTGTGCTCGTGGGCGGAGTGATCCGCGCCTGGGGTTCGAACGCGCGCATTGGGGCGAGCAAATGGATGGTCGTCGAAGCCGATGAATCGGATGGCACTTTTATCAAACTGCCCACCGAAATTGGCGTGGTGACGAATATCGACCCGGAGCATCTCGATTATTACGGAACCGAGGCCGCGCTCCATCAGGCTTTCCTGACCTTCTTCCGTCAAATTCCCAAAGCTGGCCTCGCCGTGCCGGGCATCGACCATCCGGTCGTCCGCAATCTGCTCAATCACCTCGCAATCGAGGGAGCGCTTCCGCCGATCGCCTCATTTGGCCGCGCCCTCGATGCCAACGTCAAGATCGACCGCGTGGCTTCCAATGGCGGTTCGGTGGCCTTCGACGCGCGCTTCACCGATGTTGCGGGATGCCCGCCAGTGCGCAAGAACGGCGTGAAACTTCAAATGCCGGGCATGCACAATGCGCTGAACGCTGCTGCCGCTGCCGCTGTAGGCCATCACATCGGCCTGTCGCCCGATACCATTTTTGGCGCGCTCGCCACATTCGAAGGCGTCGACCGCCGCTTCACCCGCACGGGGGAGTGGAACGGGGTTGCGATCTATGACGATTACGCCCATCACCCCGCTGAGATCGCCGCCGCCTTGAGCGCGGCGCGCAGCGCGGCCAAGGGGCAATTGATTGCCGTTATGCAGCCGCATCGCTTCTCCCGGCTGAAGTCATTGTTCGATGGCTTCTGCGAGTGCTTCCGCGACGCCGACACAGTGCTCATCGCTCCGGTCTACGCCGCGGGCGAGACGCCAAACGGGTTCGACCGCGACCGGTTGATCGAGGGGATCCGCCACACGGGCCACGGACGCGTCTACCCTATCGAGAACGAGGAGTCGCTCACCCGCACGGTCGCCGCCGTCGCTCGTCCCGGCGACCTTGTCATCGGCCTCGGGGCGGGAACGATCACCGAATGGGCGCACGCGCTTCCTTCGCGCCTCAGCGTTCACTCCGCCTTCGCGGGTGCCGCGGAATAACCGATGTTCCCGGACCTCATACCAAGCCTTAAGGCGGCCGCGCCGGATATTCGCGGCAGGCTCCTGCCGAACGTGCTCCTCTGCGATTTGACCTGGCTGCGCGCCGGAGGGCCGGCGCAGCTGCTGTTCACGCCCGCCGATGAGGACGATCTCGCCTATCTCCTGTCGCGTTGCCCGCAGGATATTCCCGTCATCGTTATCGGCGTCGGATCGAACCTGCTCGTGCGCGACGGCGGGGTTCCAGGAATTGTCATCCGGCTCGCGCGCGGCTTCAACGAGGCTGTACCGGTGAGCGGGACGCAAATCCGCGCCGGCGCCGCAGTCCCCGATGTCCGCCTCGCGCAGGCCGCGGCGACCGCCGGGATCGCAGGCCTTGCCTTCTACCGCGGCATTCCCGGCACGGTTGGCGGCGCGCTGCGCATGAATGCCGGCGCCCACGGCGGCGAGACGAAAGACTTTCTCGTGGAGGCGCGCGCGCTCGATCCCTCCGGCAAGCTTCACATTTTCGATAATGCCGGCATGGGCTTCACCTACCGCCATTGCGCCGTGCCGCACGATTACATATTCACGCAGGCAACTTTCGAGGGAACGCCCGGCGATCCAAAAGAGATCGAGACGGCCATGCAGCATGTGGCCGAGTACCGCGAAGCCAATCAACCGATCAAGAGCCGCACCGGCGGCTCGACGTTCAAAAACCCGCCCGGGCAAAGCGCCTGGAAACTCATCGATGCCGCGGGCTGCCGGGGACTAAGGGTAGGCGGCGCGCATATGTCGGAGATGCATTGTAATTTTCTCATCAACGATGGCGGCGCGACGGGCGCGGATATCGAGCACTTGGGCGAAACGGTGCGCGAGCGGGTTTTCGTCCATAGCGGAATTATGCTCGAATGGGAGATTAAGCGCATCGGCATTCCCGCAAGCGCGGATAGCCAACTCACCGCGGAATAATGCCCCATCGGCCGTTGGCGTTGCCACAGCGTCGCAAGACGGTGTTAACGGTCGCGGCGATCCATAGAAGCATCACAAACTTCAGCCACTGCATTGCCTAGCCGCGCTCGCAATGACGGCACGGATGCAGCGGCATGCGGAGGTACGATGACAAAGAAATACCACCAAGTAGCGGTTTTGATGGGCGGCTGGTCTGCCGAGCGCGATGTTTCGCTCAACTCCGGTGCGGCCTGCGCGGGTGCCCTCGAGCAGGCTGGTTACCGCGTCACGCGCGTCGACGTGGACCGGAACATCGCCGCAACGCTTGCCGCACTGCGGCCCGATGTCTGCTTCAACGCGCTGCACGGCAAGGGCGGTGAGGACGGTTGTATTCAAGGCATTCTCGAAACGCTCCGGATACCTTACACGCATTCCGGCGTTCTGGCTTCTGCGCTGGCCATGGATAAGGCGCGGGCCAAGACCGTCTTCAGTGCCGCGGGCGTTCCAGTCGCCGAAAGCATCGTGACATCACCCGCCGAAGCCGCTCGCGCCCACCTCATGCCGCCCCCTTATGTCCTCAAGCCGGTGACGGAGGGGTCGAGCGTTGGCGTGTTTATCGTACGCGAGGATCAAGCTCATCCGCCACAGGAACTCACCCGCTCCGATTGGGCTTTCGGCGACGTGCTGGTGGAGCGCTACATCGGCGGGCGCGAGCTGACTTGCGCCGTTTTGGGAAACAAAGCCTTAGGCATTATCGAGATCCTGCCGGCCGAGGGCTTAGGCTTTTACGATTACGAAGCCAAATATGCAAAAGGAGGCTCACGCCACATTCTTCCTGCACAAATTTCACCGGAAATTTACGAGTTTATCCAGAAACTGGCCCTCGATGCGCATAACGCATTGGGGTGCCGGGGGGTCAGCCGGGCCGACTTCAGGCTCGACGACCGCGCGGAGGGAACTGGCGAGCTTGCCTGCCTTGAGGTCAACACTCAACCGGGCATGACAGCAACGTCGCTGGTTCCTGAACTGGCAGCCCATGCTGGATTGGCGTTCGATGAGCTTGTGCGGTGGATTGTGGAGGATGCGTCTTGCGATCGTTAGCTGAAAGTGGCGTACGCGTAGAGAGTGCCAGGTACCGCAAGTCTCATTCGCTCGCCAAGAGTATCTCTTCCGTCTCGTGGTTTACGCTGGCCGAAACCCATGCGGACCGTGCGGCGAGCACGGGCTTCGTGATAAGCATGCTGTTTCTCGCCGTCACAGCGATCTATGCGTTTTCCTTGTCAGGGGCGGCGAAGCCGCTCTTGGCCGAGGCTGCCGCCCTTGCCGAC
This sequence comes from Rhodomicrobium sp., assembly GCA_052148445.1. Taxonomy (GTDB): domain Bacteria; phylum Pseudomonadota; class Alphaproteobacteria; order Rhizobiales; family Rhodomicrobiaceae; genus Rhodomicrobium. The sequence continues at coordinate 23,875 of JBKQIH010000102.1, read as the reverse complement.
CGGGCAGCATTCGATGCCGGCTTCCGGCTTGAGAACATCGTGCTGTCCGGTTCTCAATATGCTCCGCGAGCGGGGCTGCTCGATGCGGCCGGCTGGCCGTACCGGGGCTCGTCCCTGTTTTACGATGCCAAGGAGGCGCGCCGGCGGCTCCTCGAGTCGGGCTGGATCGAGACGGCTGAGGTGCGGCGCATTCTGCCGTCGCGCTTGGAGGTCGCCGTTACCGAACGCATGCCGTTTGCGCGCTGGGAAGACGCCGGACGTAAGATTTATGTCATGGATCGCGACGGCCGCCTCCTCGGCCCGGACGATCAGGGCCGGTTCAATGCACTCCCTCTGTACGCCGGCATAGGCGCCCCGCAGGAGGCGCAGGGCTTTGAAGAAGCGCTTCAGGGCAGCGAGGCCTTGAAGGCGCGCATCGAACGCGTGGAACTCGTTGCCGAGCGCTTTTGGACGGTTAAGCTCGGGAACGGTCCGATGCTGAAACTTCCGCACAAGGTAACACCGTTAGTTCTAGAGCGGCTCGATTCGCTTCTGGCTAACCCCAAGGTTGCAGGGCTGAGCCTAGAGACAATCGATTTACGTCTGTCGAACCGGACGATTTTGCAATTGCTGGAACCGACCGTGGCAAACCGTGACAAAGCCATTGCAGCATTAACCTCGGTGCCGGCGCAAGCGCTGTCCGCATCGGGCAAGGGCAAAGCCTTATGACAGCGGCGCGGCGGCAGGCCTTGCGCAGTCCGTCGCGGCTTTGGCCTTTCAAGTCGCGGGACGACATCGTAACCATCGTCGATTTGGGAGCGCAAAAGGTTGCGTGCGCGATTGCAAGCCTTACCGCTCCGAGATTTGGCTTGGATGTGGGAGCGAGGAACGTACGGGTGCTCGGAAGCGCCACCGTCAGGTCGTCCGGCTTCTCCGGCGGCCGCATTGTGAACATCGCGGCGGCAGAAACAAGCGTAAGGCGCGCTGTCGCTCAGGCGGAGTCCCAGTCGGGGGTGACGGCTGGCGACGTTATCGTAACGGGGCAATTCGAGGGCTTAGCGACTCAAATCTTCGAAGCCAAACCCGGATCGGGGCAAACTGCCATTTTGAAGGAGGACGCCGCCGCAATCTCGGCCGCTGCCGAGGAACAATGTTCGGCCGAGCGGCGCAAGCTCTTGCACATGTTCGTATTCACCGCCGCTGACATTGACATACGAAACTTCGACAACCCAAGCGTGACAACCTCCGATGAGGTGGACGTTATCGCGATATCGATGCCGATGAAGGGCGCACGTCAAATCGCAGCCTGCCTTTCAAGGAGCATGCTGACAGTACGTGGCTTCATTGCCGGTCCGCTAGCCACCGCGCTAGCGGTGACCGACTCTCTGGAACGCACCGCGGGCATCCTCGTTATCGACATAGGCGCGGAGTGTACAGGTTACGCTCTCTTCGTTCGCGGGGTTCCCGTCGCGCTGGAGTGCGTCAATTCTGGCGGGCAAACCATGACGGACCACATTGCGCGAACTTTCATACTGCGCAAATTCGACGCCGAACTTACCAAGATTCGGTACGGCAGCGCTTATGACGGTCTTCAGGCCGATATCGATTTACCTATACCCAACGGGGAAACTGGCGAGCCAATCTCCAAATTTGCGGTTAATCACCTTATTCGATTGAATGCATCGCTCGTTTTCCGTGCCATTAATGAACGGTTAAAGTGTGCTGGATATTCTATTCCATCAGGGGGTACCGTCCTTGCGGGCGGAGGGAGTCTGCTTCCAGGTATTCGCGAGCTTGCTTCGCATCTTCTTGCCTCGGAGGTCAGAACGGCAAAGCCCACCGCGTTAAACGGTCTCAGCGCTGGCACTTCGCTCGCCGCGCTCGTTGGAGGGTGTCTGTATGCAAGCCGGCATCAGTCTGCAGGCGAAATGCGGTATGCACCCGGCATTGTGTCACAAGATAGTAGCTACGCGTTTCGAATCGGCCAATGGCTGCGAGCAAGCTTTTAAAGGCTTCACGCGAAGCGATTGGCGCCAGGCATAGGCGGGCGAGTGAGAGCCCGGACAGGAAGCTGACGAGGCCTGACATGGGAATAAACCTGCAACTTCCAGGATTGACGGAGTTGCGGCCGCGTATCACCGTAATTGGCGTTGGCGGCGCGGGCGGTAACGCCGTAAACAATATGATCGAGAGCGGCCTCGAAGGGGTCGAGTTCATCGTCGCCAATACGGACGCGCAAGCGCTTTCCGCGTCGAGCGCCGGCTGCGTTATCCAGATGGGCGCCGGTATCACCGAAGGCCTGGGGGCGGGCTCCAAGCCAGAGATTGGCGCTGCGGCCGCCGAAGAAGCGATCGAAGAAATCCGCTCGCATCTCGACGGGGTGCATCTCCTTTTCATTACGGCAGGCATGGGCGGCGGCACGGGCACGGGGGCGGCGCCTGTCATCGCGCGCACCGCCAAAGAGCTCGGCGTGCTGACCGTGGCCGTAGTGACAAAACCGTTCGAGTTCGAGGGCCAGCGCCGCATGCGCACCGCCGAGGCGGGGATCGCCGGGCTTGCCAAGCACGTGGACACGCTGATCGTTATTCCGAATCAAAACCTTTTCTTGGTTGCGAGCGAAAAGACGACTTTCGCCGACGCCTTTCTTCGCGCGGACGACGTGCTGCGAGCCGGCGTGAGCTGCATAACCGATCTCATGGTGAAAGAGGGGTTGATCAATCTCGATTTTGCGGACGTGCGTACCGTCATGCAAAACATGGGAACGGCGCTTATGGGAACCGGCGAGGCAGAGGGCGAGAAACGCGCCCGGCAGGCGGCCGAAGCTGCCATCATCAATCCTCTGCTCGGTAACATTTCCATGCGGGGTGCGAAGGGGTTGCTCGTCAGCATCACCGGCAGCTTCGATATGACGCTCTACGAGGTCGAGGAAGCTGCCTCGCGCATCCGGCGCGAGGTCGATCCCGAAGAAAATCCCGATGTGAACATCATTGTCGGAGCGACATTCGAACCCTCACTGCAAAACCGGATTCGCGTTTCCGTTGTAGCCACCGGGATCGACGCCGGTCTTGCCAATGCACGCCCAGCACCCAGCCCCCACGCACCCGACAAGGACACGCGGCTCACCGACCGTCTTAACGCGACAACGGGCGCCGACGGACGGTTCCGCGGCACAACCCCACCGCGCGAGCAGGCCCCGCCACCGCCCCGGCAGAGCCAGGAGCGGCAGGATAGCCGCCGTGTCGTGCTCGAGCCCAAGGGAAAGAAAAGCGCCGATCATGAAGCCATGGGCTTTACAACCGAAGCATCGCCACGCTTCGAGCCCATGCCTCCGCCAAAATCGGTCAGGGCGCCGAAACATCCTCTGACTTTCCAAGATTTTCCGGAGTCTCAGCAAGGAGGTCCGGGTGGCGGGGAGACGGCCGCGAATCGAAATACAACCAAGCAACGGGGTTTTTTCGATTGGATGGCCGGAAGAAACAAGGGCCCGGAAAAGGCCGGCGCCAGAACTTCCGCACAGAAAACTGTGTCTCCCCAGCAACGTTCTTCGCACGAAAAGCTCGGCCTTGAGCCGGAACTCAACGGGCATAGAAACGGCTTTCCGGCGCGTTCGTCCTTGCATCGCGATGGCGGCGTTTTGGGCGACGAGAGCGCGGGAAATGGGTATCAGACCGAAGAAGTCACTGATATTCCAGACTTTTTTAAGAAGCCGGCTTCCTAATCAGCAGCGTGCTAGGCCAAAACCTGAGGCGCTCTTCGCAACGTGGCGGGAGCGCGGGGTCTAGATTTTGCGCGCCAATCGATAAAGCCCGCCGCCGCGCCGTAACAAAGTGTTAGAAAGCGTGATTTGAAGCCGCCCAAGCTGCCCGGCTAGTTTGCTCCCAACGGATGACGTAAGTTTTTTGAGTGCGTAACCGGCGGAAAGCCGGGTTCCAAGAGTAGCGTGAGCTACCGGTCGATTCGCCTCAAGGCTTACTGGAATTCGCTCACGTTGGGGCGCCACCTTCGGCAAAGGATGGCGCAGTGGCACAAAGAACGGCGCGCAAACATGAGCTTTCGGGGCTTTTCCAACAGGCAGACCACGGTCGAACGCGAAGCGATCATGAAGGGGATTGGCGTCCATAGCGGCGCCGAAGTCTCGCTGATCATCCACCCTGCCGAGGCAAATAGCGGCTATAATTTCTATGTTCAGGGCGGCGAGCGTATTGGCCACGTCCCTGGCGACTTCCGCGCCGTGAGCAATCTCACGCTGTGCACGGTGCTTAGCGCTGCCGATGGAACGACCGTCGCAACGGTTGAGCATCTGCTCGCCGCGCTGCGCGGCCTTGGCGTCGACAATGCGGATATCGAAGTCGGCGGCAACGAGATTCCGATCATGGACGGAAGCGCCGAGCCGTTCGTCGATGCCATCGATGAAGCAGGATTGCGCGAGCTAGACGAACCGCGCCGCTACATTAAAGTTCTTCGCCCGGTGCAAGTCAAAGAGGGTGATTCGGTTGGCGAAATCTTCCCCTATAACGGTTTCCGCCTCGATGTCGAAATCGACTTCAGCTCCGAACTGATCGGACGGCAGCGCCTCGACCTCGACATCACGCCCATGGGCTTCAAGAGAATTTGCCGCGCCCGGACGTTCGGCTTCATGAAGGATGTGAAGCAGCTTTGGGCGGCTGGACGCGCGCTGGGTTCCTCGCTGGACAACACGGTCGCCATCGGCGATGGCCGTATCCTGAACCCAGAGGGTCTTCGCTACACCGACGAATTCGTGCGCCATAAGACGCTCGATGCCGTTGGCGACCTCGCCCTAGCCGGCGCTCCGATCCTTGGCCATTACCGTTCCTATCGCGGCGGGCATAAGCTCAACTCGAAGCTGCTTCACGCGCTCTATCACAATAAGGACGCATGGACGATCGTGGAAGTAGCGGAGAAGCCGGACCACCGGCACGTGGCACCGCGCGCCGACTTTGGAATTGCCTTTGCGACACCGAACTTCGCCCCGGAAACCGCTTGATCGCTCACAGCGATGACGCGAAACCTCGCGTCACGGCCGTAATTTCGTCCAAAATGACTCCTGACTGAAAATCTCCGCATTTGACCGTCAGTTTGCGGCAATCTAACGTGGAAGATGAGCCGTAGCGGGGCGAGCCGCGAGGCGGCTTATCGCAGGGGGCTTCGGAGCAAGGCGACATGAAATTGCGATCGATCGGGCGGCTTGGCGCGGCGATAATATTTGCAGCCCTCATGACAGGCTGTACCTCAGTAGGATCTATGTTCAGCGGCGATAGCGACACCAAGCTCGATAACCGGCCGCCAGACGCGATCTACAAAGAGGCGAACGAGCTTCTCGAAAAAGGCAGCAGCGCTAAAGCCGCCGTGCTGTATGAGAGGATCGACCAGCTCTATCCGTACTCAGAAGAAGCTCGCAAAGCCACGCTGATGGCAGCGGTGGCCTATCAGAAGGCTGGGAAATCGCCGGAAGCTGTGGCTGCCGCGCGGCGCTTCCTCGCGCTGCATCCTGGAATGAAAGAAGCAGCCCAGGCGCAGGATATCATTGCGGCCTCCTATTACGACCGCATATCGACGCCGTCCCGCGATCAGAGCGAAACCAAAAAGGCAATCGCCGAGATGGAAACGCTCCTCCGGCGCTATCCAAACAGCGAGTTTTCCGATGAAACGAGGAAGCGCATCAAGCTTGCCCGCGATACGCTTGCGGCATCGGAGATGGTTGTCGGGCGCTATTGGCAGAAGAAGGGTAATTATCTCGCGGCAGTGAACCGCTACAAGACCGTGGTCACCGAGTATCAGACGACGGCCCATGTCCAGGAAGCCCTGATGCGGCTCACCGAATGCTATCTGGCGCTCGGCATCACGAACGAAGCTCAGACGGCCGCGGCGATCCTCGGCGCGAACTTCCCGGACAGCGCCTGGTACAAAGATGCTTACGCGCTTTTGCAGTCGGGAGGCTCGGCTCCGCGAGAGGACACGGGCTCGTGGATCAGCCAGTCTTGGAAGAAAGTCTCCAGCGTCGCGGGTTAACGGGGGCGGTTTCAGCATGACCGCTGTTCCGGAGACACGAATCGCGTAAGAGGGCACCATGCTTGCCGCTCTTTCGATCCGCGATATTGTCCTGATCGATAAGCTCGATCTGAGCTTCGATGCAGGGCTGACCGTCTTCACGGGCGAGACGGGGGCGGGCAAATCCATCGTCCTCGATAGTCTCAGCCTAGCGCTCGGTGCGCGCGGCGATGGCGGCCTCGTGCGCAAGGGCGCTGGATCCGCAAGCGTGACAGCGTGCTTCGACCTGCCGGCGGAACATCCGGCAGGTGGCCTGCTCCGTGAAAACGATTTCGACGGAAGCGAAGCCCTCATTTTGAGGCGGGTTCAATTCACCGATGGGCGAACGAAAGCCTTCATCAACGACCGGCCCGTATCGAGTGCGCTCTTGCGCCAGCTCGGCCGGGCGCTTGTCGAGATCCACGGGCAGCACGACGAGCGTGCGCTGCTCGATCCTTCCTCACATCGCTATCTCCTCGACCAGTTTGGCGGCCTGTTGGCGGAGGCCCGGACCGTGTCGGAACTCTGGCAAAGCTGGCGCAAGCTGGATGCACGCGCCGCGTCTCTCGCGCAAGAGTTGGAGTTTGCGGAGCGTGAGCGCGATTATCTCACGGCGGCCTGTGACGAGTTGAACGGCCTTGCGCCACAGCCGGGAGAGGAAGAGGCACTCGCGGCCAGGCGGCAATCGATCCTAGCATCGGGCAAAATCCGCGAAGATTTGGAAGCCGCGTCCGACGCGTTGTCGGGCCCTATCTTTCCTTCGGGGAGACTGAGCGGCCTGCTTCGCCGGCTCGAACGCCTGCCCAACCCGCCAGAAAGCCTTAAGCCAGTGCTTGGGGCTCTTGAACGCGTCTTGATCGAAGCCGATGAAGCGCGCGTCCTCGTGGAAGCGCAGCTTAGGAGTTGCGGCGAGGATAATGTCGAAGCTATCGAGGAGCGGCTGTTCAAGCTCCGGGCGGTAGCACGCAAGCACCGCGTTCCGGTGAGCGAGCTGCCAAGGGTGCATGAACGCTTCCTGAACGATTTATCGAAGCTGGAAACGGGCGGCGAGCAGCTGAAAGCCGCCAGAAAAGCGGCCGGGGCGGCTGCCTCGGCCTACGCGCAAGCCGCGGACTCGCTTAGCGCGAAAAGGCTAGCCGCAGCGGCCAAACTCGACCGCGCGGTGCAAAAGGAGCTGAAGCCGTTACGGCTTGAAAAGGCTCGCTTTCTCACACATACTGAAAAGATTACCGAAGCCGCGGAAGGCACAGCAGGCGGACCGTCCGGCCGTGAAGCCGTCATGTTCTATGTGCAAACGAACCCTGGCGCGAAAGCCGGGCCACTAATGAAGGTGGCCTCGGGCGGCGAGCTGGCGCGGTTCCTGCTTGCACTCAAAGTCGTGCTCGCCGAGAAAACAACCGCCCCGGTCCTCGTGTTCGACGAAATCGACACCGGCGTTGGCGGCGCGACCGCCTCGGCCATAGGGGAGCGGCTGATGCGGCTCGGCGGCCGCGCGCAAGTGCTCGCAGTTACCCATTCGCCTCAGGTCGCGGCGCATGCGGATGCGCATTTCCGGCTTTACAAGACCGATCGCGGGACCGGCGAGAATATCTCGGTTGGGACCTGCGCGGAGGCGCTCGACGGCAGCGGACGCCGCGAGGAGATCGCGCGCATGCTGGCAGGCAAGAAAATTACCGAAGAAGCAAGGGCCGCCGCAGAGCAGTTGATCGGAGCGAAGCATGAAGTGGGCTGAGTGCATCTTGCCGCAGTGCGTTTCCCCTCATCCTGTCCTTCTCCCCGCTGGAGAAAGGACGACCGAATTGAGCACTGCGCGTGCAACAGCGTCCACGCCCCCGATGGGAGAGGGACAGGGTGAGGGGTATTGCCTTGGGTCACGGAAGCCGGCATTTAGGGGGCGGCGGTGACTCGACGGAGCGGAGCGGGCGCAAAAGGCTTGCCGAAAGCTATCGAAGAACTGTCTCCCGCCGAGGCGCAAGGCGAGCATGAGGCTCTTGTCCGCGAAATCGAACGGCACGACAAGCTTTACTACCAAGAAGACCAGCCGGAAATCTCCGACGCTGATTATGATCTGCTGCGGCTCCGGGTCGAGGCCCTAGAAAAGCGCTTTCCGGACCTCGCCGATGAGCAAAGCCCGTCGCGCAAGGTTGGCGCTGCGCCCTCGGCGAAATTCGCCAAGGTGCGGCACTCCGTCCGCATGCTCTCGCTCGGCAACGTCTTCAGCGACGGCGAGGCCCGCGAATTCACGGCAAGAGTGCGGCGCTTCTTGAAGCTTGGCGCGGACGCACCTCTCGATTTTACCGCCGAGATGAAAATCGACGGTCTCTCCGTATCGCTTCGCTATGAGCGCGGACGCCTCGCGGTCGCGGCCACGCGCGGCGATGGCTCCGAGGGTGAGGACGTCACCGCCAATGTCCGCACCATCGCCGACATTCCGGGCGAGCTAAGGGGCCGGCAACTGCCCGAAGTTTTCGAGGTGCGCGGCGAAGTCTATATGAGCCACGCCGACTTTGCAGCGCTCAACCGCCGGCAAGCGCATATAGGCAGCAAGACCTTCGCTAACCCGCGCAATGCTGCGGCGGGCTCCTTGCGGCAGCTCGATCCTTCAATCACGGCCGCGCGGCCTTTGCGCTTTTTCACCTGGGGCTGGGGCGAAGTCAGCGCCCTGCCCGCGCCCACGAACCACGGCGTGCTGGCTGCCATCGCGGATTGGGGCTTTCCGGTGCCTCCCATCAGGCTTTGCAAAAGCGATGACGAGATGGCTGAAGCCTATCGCACCATCGAGTTGAACCGCGCCAGCCTCGGCTACGATATCGATGGCGTGGTCTACAAGGTGGACCGGCTCGATTTGCAGGACCGCCTGGGTTTCGTCTCGCGCACGCCGCGGTGGGCCACTGCGCATAAATTCTCCGCCGAGAAAGCCACGGCGATCCTGCGCGACATCGAAATCCAGGTCGGCCGCACCGGCGCAATGACGCCCGTTGCAAAATTGGAGCCGGTAACGGTCGGAGGCGTGGTGGTTCAAAATGCAACGCTGCACAATGAGGACGAGATCGCGCGCAAGGATATCCGCATCGGCGATACGGTCATCGTGCAGCGGGCAGGCGACGTGATTCCGCAAATCCTCGGCGTGGTTCTGGAGAAGCGCCCGCCAAACGCGGCGCCCTTCGTCTTCCCTTCCCTGTGCCCGGTCTGCGGAAGTCACGCCGTGCGCGAGACAAACGAAAAGACCGGCAAGCTCGACGCTGTGCGGCGCTGTACCGGGGGCCTCATTTGCGCGGCGCAAGCGGTGGAGCGCCTCCGTCATTTCGTCTCGCGGCACGCCTTCGATATCGAGGGACTCGGCGAGAAGCACATTCAAGCGTTTTTCGATGAGGGACGCATTCGCGCCCCCGCCGATATCTTCACGCTGCAGGCGCGCGACGGGATTTCGCCGCCAAAGCTCGCGGAGAAAGAAGGCTGGGGCGCGCAGTCCGCATCGAACCTTTTTGCCGCCATCGAAGTCCGGCGCGCGATTCCGCTCGACCGGTTCATCTTTGCGCTCGGCATCCGGCATGTGGGCGAGACGACTGCGAAGCTGCTGGCTAAGACATTCGGTTCGCTGGAGGAGTTCCGGCGCGCGATGGCAGAAACCGGCGCATTGGAGCGCTTGAACGAGGTCGACGGCATCGGCGATGTGGTGGCGCAGTCCATCGCCGATTTCTTCGAGGAGCCGCACAACCAGGAGGTTTTGGCCGGCCTTGAGCGCGAACTCACCGTCGAGCCCTACAAGCTCGATGTTGTAGCCTCCGGGCTTGCGGGTGCCACCGTCGTCTTTACCGGCAAGCTCGAAAGGCTGACGCGCGACGAGGCCAAGGCCCAGGCCGAAAGGCTCGGTGCGAAGGTCGCGGGCTCGGTCTCGAAAAACACGGCCTACGTGGTCGCGGGCCCCGGCGCGGGTTCCAAGCTCAAAAAGGCCGAGGAGCTTGGCATCAAAGTCATCTCCGAGGACGATTGGTTTGACCTGATTGCGGCGGCATAGCCTCTTTCCGCATGCTTACATGTTGGTTGAGTGACGCGATTATCTGCAATCGTAAATTGAAATAAACTGCCCGGCTAAACGTTGTCCTTGTGTGGGCAGACCCCGCTCGCAAAATTGGACCGCCAGTTGCGACCTGGCGGTCTTTTTTTTGCGGGGTTCCGAAGCGCCGCGGGCCATGGATCGGCGAGGCCAATGCCCACGCCGAAAGGCTCGGCGCGAAGGTCGCAGGCTCGGTCTCGAAAAAATCGCTGCGTCATAATAACAGACGCTTTGCACTTTGCAGTGTCTGGTATGAATATTGCTTTAGTTATCGCTGTGAGGAAAATTAATCGGCTTCAAGGGCCGCCGGCGGCGCCGGCACACCCGGGGTTAGGCTGCGGACAGGAAAAGAACTGAGTAATGGCGAGTAAGGTGCACCGGCGTAGACACCCGGACAGACAGTTTGACATAGAAGGGCTGGAGGCCATCCGCCTCGCGTTTGCGCACAAGTTCGAACGGCTTCCCAAGGGTGACGATCCAGTCTTTTTCGATCCAGCAGCCGATAAGCCCAATTCTTTACCAGCACGCGCAACACAAAGGCTTTTGCTGGAAGCCATGCTGGAGACCGGCACATCTCCTCAGATCGTTTACGCTTTCTGCCGCACCGGGTTCGCGGTTACCCAAGAGGAAAGATCGACGCTGGCGCCGGAGCGGCTTGCTCTATGGGACACCGCCGTCAACGAGTATCTGTCCTACGGGCACAGGCCAAACTCCTTGCAGCATTAAGGTACGCCTACGCCTCAAGCTGAGCGTCGAGTGTAATCTCCGCCTTCAAGAGCTTCGATACGGGGCATCCCGCCTTGGCGCTATTGGCCGCGCTTTCGAAAGCGGCTTGGCTCGCGCCCGGCACTTTCGCGCGAAGGGTGAGATGAACCGCCGGGATGGCAAACCCGCCGTCTTTCTGTTCAAGCGTCACATCCGCTTTCGTAGCGATCCGCTCCGCAGTCAGGCCCGCCTTTTCCAGCTCCACAGACAGCGCCATGGAGAAACAGCCCGCATGGGCGGCGCCAATCAATTCCTCGGGGTTGGTTCCTTTCTCGCCTTCGAAGCGCGTTCTGAATGAATAAGGCGTTTCGGAAAGGACCCCGCTCTCTGTGCTTATGGTGCCTTTGCCATTCTTGAGGCCGCCGGACCAGACGGCACTTGCGGAGCGCTTCATGTCGATCATCCTCTCAACGGGTTGCTAAATCGGGACATCGCGTATAATGCGCGGCAGGCCTTTTTGTTTGCGTGATTTATAACGCCCTATCGCGGAGCCGGCAGTCCAAGTGAAGCGCACCTCGCGCATGTGCAGTGCGGGGGCAACGCGATCGCGGGGGTATTGCAAGAAGACTGAGCGCCAGCTTTGTTGAAGCTGAGAGCGAAGCCCGATTCACCGCCAGGAATCGCGGTAGCCGTGCCATCGTACGGCGTTCACATGGGCTTTTTTTATGGCAGAAAGCCATTGATTTAATTGGAGCGGGCGAGGCGATTCGAACGCCCGACCCTAACCTTGGCAAGGTTATGCTCTACCCCTGAGCTACGCCCGCTCTGGCGACGTGGCTTGCGCCGCCGGTCCGGCTTTTATTACGCAAACTCTGCGGCGATGCAAGCCTTCTTATCCGCGGTTCCAAAGATTGACTCATATCTAGCGGAAAATTCAACCGTGTTCCGCCGCGGAACGGAAGGGAAGAGGCCAATGCTACAGGATTTTCATGAACTCGATGCGCTTGACGCGGTCGAGGCAATCAAGGCGCACCGCATGACGGCAAGCGATTACACCGCCAGCTTGATTCGCCGCATCGAAGCCTGCGAGTCCGGCGTGCAGGCATGGCACTATTTCGAACCGCAAGAAGCGCTGGCTCAGGCTCAGCGGCTCGATGCCCGCCCCGATCTCGGGGAGCTGGCCCTTGCCGGCGCGGCTGTGGGCGTGAAGGACATCATCGACACCGCCGGTATGCCAACGGAGAACGGTACCGTGCTCGACGCCGGGCGGCGTCCTGAAGCGGACGCCCCGATCGTCCGGCTTTTGCGCGAGGCTGGCGCAACCGTCATGGGCAAGACCGTTACAACCGAACTTGCTTTCATGCACCCGTCACGGACGCGCAATCCCCGCAATTTGGATCATTCACCCGGCGGCTCATCCTCGGGCTCGGCGGCGGCGGTCGCGGCAGGTATGGTTCCCATAGCACTCGGCACCCAGACCAACGGCTCGGTCGTACGGCCCGCCTCCTTTTGCGGCATCTTTGGCCTCAAGCCGACCCATGGGCTTTTCCCGGCGGCTGGCATTCTCGAAGAGGCGCCCACGCTCGATACGGTTGGCGTGTTCGCGCGCTCATTGAGCGACATCGCAGCTGTAACGGAGGTCCTCGCCACGAGCCGGCAGGAGCAAGCCCCGGCCGCCAATTACCTTGGAGCGGCGCGCGAGCCGGCCGGCCCTGCCCGCTTCGCATTTGTTAGGTCTCCCGCCTGGGGCTACGCCGAAGACTCCACGAAGTCCGCCTTCGAAGCCTTTGCCCACGGCTTGGGCGGTTCTTGCGAACGTCTCGATCTTCCGCCGGAATTCGATCGCGCGATTGCATTTCATCGAACGGTCATGCTGTCGGAGATGGCCTTAAGCTTCGGCCTCTATTACGAACGCGGGAAGGACCGGCTGAGCGCCGAGGTGCGGGAGGCAATCGAGGCCGGGCGGAAAATGCTTGCGGTGGACTACGCCGAGGCGATCCGCGAGCGCGAGCATCTATACGAGCGGCTTGCCGGCCTGCTTGCGCCTTTCAATGCGATTATAACGCTGCCCGCCGCAGGGCCCGCGCCTCGCGGCTTCGAGACTACCGGCAATCCTGTCTTCTGCACGATTTGGACCTACCTTGGCGTGCCCGCGCTTAATCTGCCGCTTCTCAGAGTAAGCGGTTTGCCGCTTGGGGTTCAGCTTGTTGGACGGCGGTTCGATGAGATCGGGCTTTTCCGGGCGGCCGCGGCACTGCTGCCGGGTCGAGCGCCCAATGCGTGAGGAGCTGGAATGGTGCGGGGAGCCCGCGGAGATCGCTCCAGCGTGCTCCCCGCTCCCGGTCCGGCCGGCGGGCGTACCTGTCAGGGGAGTATGGCAAGGCTAGAGATGTGGGGGCGCCAGCCTTGCCGGCCGCCGCTAACCGGCCGAAACCGGAACTGCTATATAAATTTCACCGGCGCCATGCTTGAGCAGAAGCAGGGCGTGGGCGCGTCCGGCGGATTTCGCATCCTTCAGAGCATCCAGTAATTCCGAGGGGGTGGACACGCTCTTGCTCCCGGCTTTCAGGATGACATCGCCCTCTCTTATTCCAAGGCTGGCCGCCTCGCCTCCAGGCTCGACACCCACGATTGCCACGCCCTTGCTGCCCGCGCCTTCAACTTCGTTCGCCGGAGCAAGCTCCAGGCCAAGCTTTTCAACCTGCCCGTGCTCGCTGTGCTGGTTGGAGGCAAGCTTGGCGTTTTGCTCCTTCATCTGACCGATTTTCAACGTCAGCGTTTCGGGCTTGTCATTACGGGTTATCGAGAGCGAAACCTCCGACCCTGGAGCCATCGCCGCGATTTTGCGGGCAAGATCGCGCGCGTCCTTAACGCTGCTGTTGTCGACGGAAGTGATGATGTCGCCCGACTTGAGCCCGGCCTTGGCCGCCGGGCTGTCAGGCTGGGGCTCGGAAATCAGAGCGCCGGAAGCGTTCTTCAAGCCAAGGCTATCGGCGATCTCCTTTGTTACGGGCTGGACTTGCACGCCCAGCCACCCGCGCCGCACATATCCTGCCTTTTGCAGTTGCGGGATTACGCTCTCAACCGTCGAGGCCGGGATGTCGAACGCGATGCCCACCGACCCGCCTGACGGAGAGAAGATGGCGGTATTCACACCCACCACCTCGCCCTTCAAATTGAAGGTAGGGCCTCCCGAATTGCCGCGATTGATGGGCGCGTCGATTTGCAGGAAGTCGTCATAGGGACCCTCGCCGATATCGCGGCCCTCCGCGGAGATAATGCCGGCCGTCACAGTGCCGCCAAGGCCGAAGGGGTTGCCCATGGCAACCACCCACTGCCCGATCTCCGGCTTTTCCTTGGCGAGCGTGACAAACGGAAACCTCTTGTCCGAATCGACTTTTATCAGGGCGAGGTCGGTCTGCTTATCCGTGCCAACCACCTTCGCCTGCAGCGTCTGTCCATCGCCGGTCACAACTTCAACTTCGGATGCGCCGTCGACGACATGGTTGTTGGTCACGATATAGCCGTCGGCCGATATGAAAAAGCCAGAACCTTGCGCTTCCACCGGCTTGGGCTGGACCTTTTTCCATTGGCCGTTATTTTGATCCGGGAAATTCCGGAACAGCTTCTCGAAGGGCGTGCCCTTAAAGGGGTTCACGAATTCCTTGCCGGACATGAGCTGCTCCGAGGGCTGCTCCTTCACGCGGACGGACACCACCGCGGGTTTGACGCGCTTAACAAGCTGCGTGAAATCGGGAAGCCCCACGGCCTTTTGGTTCAGCGTTAAGCTTCCGGACGCCTCGTTCTTTTGCAGCACGGGCGCCTCGGCGCTCGCATCATATACTGCAGGCGCAGCTGCAATCAGCGCTATCGCCGCGGCACCCGAAAGCAGATACTGCCGGAGCGGCCGGCGCGGCGCCTTGCTGTTTTCGTTTACAGAGTCCTTCTCCTTTTGCTCGAACATCGTAATCCCTTCCTCAAGAGCGGGTAATGGCTTTGAGGCAAACACCGGGGTAGCCAAGTGAGCTTCAAGGAACCGTGCGAGTTTACGAATAATTAATGTGCGCTAAGCGCGCGGCCGTTTGCTGTTTCCAATCAGTCCCTGCACGCGGATCGGGATTTCGATGTGCTGGAGCGCGAATTGGGACTCATGGTGGCCAAAGTGTGAGCGCTTGCAGGTCTCCAGCGGGTCTTAGCGCGTAAGGGGTTGCGCGCGGGCGCGATCCCGGACATGTTCCGCGCATGCTGCATATCAACGAACTATCCTATCGCATCGAGGGGCGGCCGCTGTTCGAGAACGCCACGGCCGGCATTCCTGACGGGCACAAGGTTGGGCTTGTGGGGCGCAACGGCACCGGCAAGACCACGCTCCTGCGCCTGATCGCGGGCGAGATCCACTCCGACGGGGGCACGATCAGCTTCCCGAGGAACGCAACGATTGCCCATGTCAGCCAAGAAGCGCCCGGCGGCCCGGAGACGCTGCTCGAAACCGTACTCGCCGCCCATTCCGAGCTTGCGGCACTCAGCGCCGAGGCCGAGACCGCGGACGATCCGCATCGCATTGGCGAAATCCACACGCGGCTTTCGGACATCGACGCGCATTCGGCGCCCGCCCGCGCCGCGCGTATCCTTTCGGGCCTCGGCTTCGATGAGGCGGCTCAGCAGCGCCCATGCTCGGAGTTCTCGGGCGGCTGGCGAATGCGGGTGGCCCTTGCCGGCGCGCTGTTCGCGGCGCCCGATATACTGCTCCTCGACGAACCGACGAACTATCTCGACCTCGAAGGCACGCTTTGGCTCGAAGACTTCATCCAGAACTATCCCCACACCGTGCTAATCGTGAGCCACGACCGCGATCTCCTCAACAAATCGGTCGATAGCATTCTGCATCTGAATGACAAGCGGCTTGCTTTCTACACCGGCGGCTACGACCGTTTCGAGGAGACGCGCCGCGAGCAGCAGCGGCTGCAGTTGAAACTGAAGAAAAGCCAGGACGATGCGCGCAAGAAGATGGAGGCGTTCGTGGAGCGCTTCCGGGCCAAGGCGACCAAGGCACGCCAGGCGCAAAGCCGGTTGAAGGCGTTGGCCAAGATGCAGCCCATAGCCGCCGAGATCGATTCACAAGTCCTGCCCTTCCGCTTCCCATCGCCCGAACGGCCGCTCGGCAATCCGCTCATCCGCGTCGAGAACGCCAGCATTGGCTACGACCCGGCAAAGCCCGTGCTGCGCAATATCAATCTGCGGCTCGATAGCGACGACCGTGTCGGCCTGCTCGGCGCGAACGGCAATGGCAAATCGACGCTGGCCAAGTTGCTCTGCGGCAAGCTCGGTACGCTCGACGGGTTCCGGCGGGCTTCGAATAAGCTGGAATACGGTTATTTCGCGCAGCATCAGCTCGACGAGTTGCGCGCCAAGCTTTCGGCCTACGATCACATCGCCGAGCTGATGCCCGACGCGACGGAGGCGCAAAAGCGGTCGAAGGTTGCCGGCATCGGCTTCGGCGCGGATAAGGCCGATACGGCGAGCGAAAAACTGTCCGGTGGCGAGAAGGCCCGGCTCCTGTTCGCGCTCGCAACGTTCAACGCGCCGCATCTGCTGATCCTCGACGAGCCGACGAACCATCTCGACGTGGATAGCCGCGAGGCGTTGATCCACGCGCTGAACGATTACGAAGGCGCGGTGATCCTCATCAGCCACGACAGGCATCTTCTGGAGGCAACCGTCGACCGGCTTTGGATCGTGCGCGGCGGAACGGTGACGCCTTACGACGGCGACATAGAAAGCTACAAACAGGAAAGCCTTGCCGCCGCCAAGCAGGCCGCCAGAAGCGGAAACGGCAGCGGTACTTCCGCGTCCGACGCTAAGCGCAGCCGGGAGGACGAGCGCCGCCAAGCCGCCCAGCGCCGGGCCGAACTTGCGCCGCTTCGAAAACAGATGAGCGAGCATGAGAAGCGCATCGAAACGCTGCAGAAGAAGATTGCAGCCATCGATTTGGCGCTCGCCGACCCGGCGCTTTACGAAAAGCAGGCCGCAAAGGCGCAAGCGCTCACCGTGGAACGAGGCACGCTCGCGAAAGATTTGAAGGCCGCCGAGGAAGCGTGGTTCGAGGCATCGCTAGCTTATGAGGAAGCGGCGAGCGCGGCCTAATCGGGCGCAGTTTAGAATTATTACAATTCACGAACTACTGGCATATTACGTAGCTCTTATTCTGGGCAGTTTAGACTATCTCACTTAGAATCGTTTTAAGAAATGATTTCTATTGCTTTCTCAGTGGAAATACCATATCCGGTGATAAGGATGGCAACTAAACTAGAACCGGCGTTATGATTCTATGCTCTTGCAACGTTCTATGCGACCGCGCCGTGCGCGATGCGCTGGCTTGCCCCAACCCGCCGCGCACGCCGGGCCAAGTGCACCGGCATCTTGGCTGCAGGGCTCAATGCGGACGCTGCGCGCGCTCGATGCGTGAGATTATCGACGAAGCGAAGCAAGCGCCCGAAGCGATGGAAGAGCTCGAAGCCAAAGTGGCCTGACCGTGCCTCGCGATTTTTGAAGGCCTATTCCCAAATCGTCCGTCAATAATTACTTTCTAGCGAATCCCGGTGCGCGCGCCGGGCTAAGCTTTCGCTGCAACGGAGATAAGAATGAAGGGCGAGCCGAAAGTTATCGAATACCTCAACACGGGCCTGCGCCACGAGTTGACGGCTATCAATCAATACTGGATACATTACCGCCTGCTCGACAATTGGGGCTATAAGACGCTCGCCAAGAAGTGGCGTAAGGAATCCATCGAGGAAATGGAGCACGCCGACGATCTCACCGTGCGCATCATATTCCTCGAGGGCTTTCCGAACATGCAGGTGCTAGATCCCTTACATATCGGGCAGACTGTGCTGGAAGTTCTCGAATGCGATCTCAAGCTGGAACTCGAAGCACGCGCGCTTTACCAGGAAGCGGCGACCCATTGCCACGCGGTTAAAGACTATGTCAGCCGCGATCTCTTCGAAAAGCTGATGCACGACGAGGAGGAGCATATCGATTTTCTCGAAACGCAGCTCGATCTGGTGGACAAGCTTGGGCTTCAGCTCTATGCACAGGCCCAAATCGGCGAACATAAGGACGATTAAGCGCCGCGTCTCCGGCCGGCCGGCAGCCTCAATGCAACGGCGTGCCGCTGGCAGCAAGATCGCTAGCGGCAGTTCCATCAGCCTCGATCAATTCGTCGTAGAAAGCGATCAGCGTAAAGAGAAAGCTTATCGCGCCTCTCAGAGCGTCGGCTTCTTCGCTCTGGGGCTCGAAGGGCATCGTCAAACCTGACAGTTCCGGCGCGACCGTCTGCGTGAGGCTGTTCGCGCGAGTCTTGCGCGCCGGAGCGCCGCTATTGGGAGAAAAGGTTTCACTCATAGACTACCTCTCGTGCGCTTTGATTCACCGGTTTGAGGCCAATTTATATTCTCCAGGAGAGCCTTTTAGGCCCTTCCAGCATCGTCTTTGTCCGGCACATCATGGTCGAAGTAACTCGAAGGATCCTGAAATCCCGCCGCGGTATCCTGCGCCGGCGGCCCGTCCTTACGGGCGAGTGCTTCGCTTGCGCTATCGGAGACCGTCAGAGAGCGCGCCAGCACATCGAAAACGAAGGCAAGCGATTCCGCAATTTCCGGGGTGAACTCCGCCGGAGCAATATGCTCGCACGCCTTTGTCAGCAGGATTTTCATGACCTCGAAATGTGCAGGCGTGACCCCGGCATCCGCGTGCCGGCTTTTGAGCTCGTTCAGCGACGGAAGCGTTGC
Organism: Rhodomicrobium sp.; assembly: GCA_052148445.1. Classification (GTDB taxonomy): domain Bacteria; phylum Pseudomonadota; class Alphaproteobacteria; order Rhizobiales; family Rhodomicrobiaceae; genus Rhodomicrobium. The sequence goes on along the minus strand of JBKQIH010000102.1, from coordinate 5,299 downwards.
CCTTCCGGTCATCGTACACACGGGCCACAGATGGCTCGAACGCGTGAGCTTAATTATGCTCAGGAGCATGAACCTAAAGCGTTGCTTTTGCTCCTGAAGGTCGCCCTTGAACAGCGGGATTGCTTCAGGAACTTCCTCAAATAACTGGCCATACATCTCGTCGACGGCGCTAGGCAGCCGAGCTTCGATGCTCGCGAAGAAAGCTCTTAGTGCCGCAAGTCTAGCCGGGGACATCGAAGCTCATCTCTGGGATCGAACGGCGGCTGCCGCTCTGACAGGCTAAAGGGTATCTTTGGTAGCTCACTGCGGGGCTTACCAGAACGTCTAAAGGTGTCTGTCCCCGCATTGTGCGCAGCCTGGGGATTAAATGTGCAAACCAAAAGCAAATCCATCTTGGCACTGAACGATCCGGGCTGGCAGGCAAATACCGCTACAGTTAAGCTAAATGGGCGTGTACGACTAACAACATACTTCACATTTTAGTCCCCTGCTATATATTAGAGTAAGCATAGCACCTTCAACTTCTTGGGGTACGGCTGACGGGATGCAACCTGACTGGGTTCAGTTAATCAAGCAATACAGATTCCAGTATGCTCTTACTCAGCAAGATCTTGGAAGCCTGCTTGGCGTGGCCCAAAAGACGATTTCGCGATGGGAAAGCGGAGAGAACAAGCCCTGCGCGGCACAGCAAAGGCAATTTAGAGATTTGCTCCGGGAACCTTACGGCGTGACGTCCATGAGATTTAGCATGGCCGTCAAGTGCTGCCCGGCACCGCGGTTCTTGTGCCGCCACGATAACCTAAGCCTTCTAGCCGCGTCCGGCCCAGCGATGGCCAACAGGCCTTCCTTGGAAGATTGGTTAGGGCGCAGCCTTACTCCAATCGCTTGTGGCGTTTTGTCCGAAATGCTCGCGAATAGAGGATTGCAGCGAAGCGTCATAAGGGGAGAAATCGCTTGTATCTCCGCAGTTACCCGCAGCGTTCTGCGCGTCGCCGAGCATCCAATCGCGGGCGCCTATTTCACAACGGTATCGTTTCTTCGCGTCGACGGCCAATTGCTGTGCGATGCCATTTCGATACCCGCTCCGGAGAACTTGGAGAGCGGCTATTGGGCCATACCGCTGGATGAGATCGTAAGCGGGTGACAAGACCGCGAAAACGCCGGATTTTGCCGGGAAGCTAAGACGCAACGGGAATCAATTTGTATTTGGCGCGCGACGCATATGAAATGGGTTCGTCTCATTAAGCAATACCGGCTTCAACATTGCCTCACCCAGCAGCAAGTGGGCGATTTACTCGGCGTATCGCAGAAGACCGTGTCGCGTTGGGAAAGCGGAGAAAATAAACCGAGTTCCACACAGCTGAAACAATTCAGAGATCTGTTCCGGCAGCCTTCCAGTGTTGTATCGGATATGTTGGAGTTGGCCGTTAAGGCGTGCCCAGCTCCCCGGGCACTTTGCTTCCATCACAACCTCACTCTTCAAGCCCTCTCGGAACCGGCAATCGCCAAGCGCCCTTCCATGGCAAATTGGCTCGGATGCAGCCTTCTTCCCATCGCGAGCGGTGTCTTGATGGAAATGCTCGACGATCGCGAGCTCCAGCGCAGTATAGCAAGGGGCGAGATTGCTTGCGTTACTTCTGTCACCCGGAGCGTTTTCAATACGCCGGAACAACCTGCGATCGGAACCTACAGCACGGCAACCGCGTTCTTTCGCATCGGCGGCATCCTATTTCGCGACGCCATTTCAGTGCCCGTTCCGGGGGATGCGAAGTGCGGTTATTGGGCGGTGCCGATGGACGACATGGCCGGCGAGTAAAAAGATGCTGGGGGCCGCTGCTGCGGTATTTTGCGCAAAGGCACGCCAGCGAAAGCGAGTGAGCAGCGTCCGCATAGGCGGCGCCGATTTGCGGCATACTTCCTTTTTAGCCCGCTCCGCATATAGTGGCGTTCTGCCCAGGAGAGCGGCGGTCCGCACCACATGGAGTAGCCGACAAATACCTTGCAGGATGCCGATGCAACCGGAATGGAAGGATATCGTAAAGCAATACAGACAAGGCTTTAGTCTTACCCAACTGGACATGGCTCGCTTGCTCGCTGTATCTCAAAAGACCGTATCGCGATGGGAGAGCGGTGAAAACAAGCCAAGCTTGGCGCAACAGAGGCAATTCAGGGACTTGTTGCGGCGGCCTTCCTTCAACGTGTGCGATGCGCTAAGCGCGGCCGTTAGGACATGCCCTGTACCGCGTTCGCTGTTCCTTCATCCGAACTTAAACCTTCAAGCGCTTTCACCAGCGGCCATCGCCAAGCGGCCTTCGATGGCGGGATGGATCGGATGCGACCTTGCTCCCATCGCCTGCGGTGTCTTGGCCGACGTCCTCGCCGATCGCGCCTTGCAGCGCAGCATCTTAAAAGGGGAGATCGCTTGCGTTCACGCCGTCACGCGGAGCGTCTACCGGACACCTGAACACCGGTCGATTGGAACTTATCGGACGACGGTCTCGTACTTTCGCATCGACGGCCGGCTGTTTCGCGATGCCCTCTCCGTTCCTGCTCCAGCCAATACTGCGCTGGGATATTGGCCAGTCTCGATGGACGCAGTCGTTTCCGGTTAAAAAAGACCGCGGTGCACCGGCCGCCGCTCTTTACGCAGCCCCACTCAAGCCGCTATGAAACGATTTCGCAACAGGGGAGCATCGTGAGCGAGACATCCCAAACCGCCCCTTGGGCCGAACTTTCCGGCCGGCTTTCGGGCGCGGGCCATACGTTAGCCGTGCGGGTCTATTTCGAGGACACCGATTTCTCCGGCGTCGTCTATCACACCTCTTATATGCGCTGGTGCGAGCGCGGCCGGTCCGATTATTTGCGCCTTTCCGGGATTAAACATGGCGATCTGGCTGGAGGCGCTTTTGCGGGCGAGCCATGCGCGTTTGCCGTGAGGCGGCTCGATGCCGATTTCTTGAAGCCGGCGCGCATCGACGAGATCCTCGAAGTCCGCACAAGCGCCGGCGAGATCACGAAAGCGAGCATCGTCTTGAATCAGGCGATCCTGCGCGGCGGCCAGCCCATTTTCCGCCTCCAGGCCCAATGCGTATTGATCGCGGCCAGCGGCCGCCTGCTCCGCTTGCCGCCTGCGCTAACCGGGCTTCTTCCAAAGGAGGGCAATCAGGGTCTATAGTTTCTTAAAACGGTGGGTTCCCCAATTTATGAGCCGCTCAAGCCGGCGCGGAGGGAGATTATGACAAACGCCTACACACAGAACCTCGACAGAAATCCCGCCAATTATCAGCCTCTAACGCCGCTTGGCTTTCTTTCGCGGGCCGCGCAGGTCTATCCGGACCATACCGCAATTGTGCACGGCTCGCAGTCTTTCACCTATGCCGGGTTTTATGCGCGCGCCCGCCAGCTCGGGTCGGCGCTCGCAAAGCTTGGCATCGGCAAGAACGATACGGTCTCCGTCATGCTGCCCAATGTACCGCCCATGCTCGACGCGAAGTTCGGCGTGCCGATGACCGGCGCCGTGCTGCATTCGATGAACACGCGTCTCGACGCGGCGAACATAGCTTTCATGATCGACCACGCCGAGACCAAGGTGCTCATAACCGATACCGAATTTGCAGGGATCGCCGGCGAGGCCTTGAAGCTGACAAGCCGGCGCCCGCTTATCGTCGACTATGCCGATCCGGTGTTCCCCGGCCTTGGCGCCCGCCTTTCGGACATTGAATATGAAGACTTTTTGCGCACCGGCGATCCCGAATTCGCCTGGAAAATGCCGGACGACGAGTGGGACGCGATCACTCTCAACTACACATCGGGCACCACGGGCAATCCCAAGGGCGCGGTCTATCATCATCGCGGCGCTTATCTTCTCGCCATCGGCAACACACTTGCCGGCAGCATCGCCAAGCATCCGCGTTATCTTTGGACGCTGCCGATGTTTCATTGCGACGGCTGGTGTTTTCCTTGGACGATTCCCGTCGTCGCGGGCACCCAAGTTTGCCTGCGTTATGTGCGCCCGGAGGCGATCTGGAGCGCCTTTGCCGAACATAACATCACGCACCTTTGCGGCGCACCGATTGTGATGTCGGCGATTCTCAGCGCGCCCGCGGAAATGAAATGCAAGCTCGATCATCGCGTCGAATTCATCACCGCGGGCGCACCGCCGCCGGAGGCGGTCCTCGCCGAGATGCGCGAGGCGGGCTTCAATGTCACCCATGTCTACGGTCTCACCGAAGTCTATGGCCCGGCCGTCGTGAATGAGTGGAAAGACCAATGGGACCGGCTGGATAATGCGGCCCAGGCGCAGAAAAAAGCCCGCCAAGGCGTCCGCTATGTTCCGCTCGAAGGCCTGGACGTGATGGATTCGGTCACGATGTCGCCGGTTCCGGCCGACGGCCACACGATGGGCGAGGTCATGTTCCGCGGCAACGTCGTCATGAAGGGCTATCTCAAGAACGCGGCGGCGACGGCCGAAGCTTTCGCCGGCGGATGGTTCCACTCCGGAGACCTCGGCGTCATGTATCCGGACGGCTATATTCAGCTCAAGGACCGCTCGAAGGACATTATCATCTCGGGCGGGGAGAACATCTCCTCCATCGAGCTTGAGGATGTGCTCTACAAGCATCCGGCGGTGCAGGCGGCATCCGTCGTCGCAAAGCCCGACATCAAATGGGGCGAGACCCCTTGCGCGTTCGTCGAGTTGAAGCCCGGCCATGCGGTGACGGCGGAGGAGATCGTCGCCTATTGCCGGCAGTTCGTCGCCCATTACAAAGCGCCGCGCTTCATTGTGTTCGGCGAGCTGCCGAAGACGTCGACGGGAAAAGTACAAAAATATATCCTGCGCGAGAAGGCGAAGACGGTTTAGGGGTCCGCCCACAGTCTTGGCGCCTCCCGGAAGACCCCCTCACTCTGTCTCTCTCCCCGAGGGGAGAGAGAACGCCGTTGCAGAGGCCGCAGCCTTCTCCCTCTCCCCGTGGGGAGAGGGTCTTAAATCGATGCCCTTCCCCGCCGCTACGCTGCTTACAGACTCCGTACAAAACCATGGCTGCTGCCCCCCGCCCGGCTGCGATTCCTTAAGTCGTAATCCTAAGGAAAAGCGCCTTGCTAAACTGTAAACAGAGCTAACACGCTGATATAACATCAAGAAATAATCGGCACCGGCGTGCTTCCGCAAGCGGCATGGCGCCCTTTATAGTTAATTTCGATCTGAAACTATATTTAACGGACTTTTTGAATCGCACTTTTGCAGGCGAAAACGCAAAAAATCGCGAGTATTGCGGCGGGCATATAATAAAAGCCACCC
>JBKQIH010000101.1:0-20981 GCA_052148445.1 Rhodomicrobium sp. | reverse complement strand
CTGCGCCGGCAGCCAATGCCGTGCCCGCGGCAGTGCCCGGCCCCGCGGCGAAGCCCGCCTCCATCATGAAAAAAGCCGTGGCGAAGGACCTGTTCGGCGCCGTGAAGCAGCCCGCGAATCTCGCATCGAGAGCCGTCGGCTTTTACGCCAGGGGCTGCCTTGCCGGCGGCAAACCGCTGCCCGTGAATGGCCCCGCCTGGCAAGTCATGCGGCTTTCGCGCAACCGCAATTGGGGCCATCCCTCGCTCATCCGATATATCGAGCGCTTCGCCAAGGACGCAAAGGAGAAAGATGGCTGGCCGGGCTTGCTCGTCGGCGATCTGTCCATGCCGCGCGGCGGGCCCATGCCTTACGGCCATAAGAGCCACCAGGTTGGGCTCGATGTGGATATCTGGTACAGGCCCGCGCCCGATCGGGAGCTTTCCGCCAAGGAACGCGAGCAGATCCCGATGGAGAGCTTCCTCAGCGATCCAGGGCACGTCAATCCCAAGATGTGGACGCCGGAGTACGAAAAGCTCCTGCGCCGCGCGGTCTCATATCCCGAAGTGACGCGCATATTCGTGAACCCCGCCATCAAGAAATGGCTCTGCGAGACCGTGAAGGATGACCGTAATTTCCTCTCCAAGATCACACCGATCATGGGCCATAACGACCACTTCCATGTGCGGCTTGTTTGTCCCCAGGGCAATCCTGGCTGTGAGAACCAGAAGGTACTCCCGCCCGGCGATGGCTGCGGTAAGACCCTCGACAAATGGGTCGAGGCTCTAATGAAGCATAAGCCTGAGCCCGCCGCAGCCGCTCCGGTGCCGGCCGCACCGGCACCGGTGCGGGCCGCGCGTCCCTCGCTCCTGGGCAAGTTCAAGGATTTGAAAAAGAAACAGATGCTGGCGCGGAACCAGAAATCGCAACTGACCTTGGGCCAGCTGCCGCCGGAATGCGAGACCGTTTTGAAGGCCGCGCCAGTGGTAGCGGCGCCGGTGACCGCGGCGCGGTGAGCGCCAAATGGCGAGACGCGTTTATGTTTGCCGGCCCAAAGCATAGTCTGCTCCGCGCAAGTTTATGGATCGCGCCACGGCGGCCAGGGCCGCCTCGGGATGATTGCCTCCGATGAATCGCGCGATGGGCTAGAGTGCTTCCGGAAAGGTGTGAAGCGGTTTTCCGGTAAGAAGCCCGAAAAAACAAAGACCTAGAGCCCGTTTTTGATTCCATCAAAAGCGGATAGGCTCTAGCTTAATCCGAAGGCCAGGCTCTCACAAAGTCCGCCGGGTCGAGCGGCGCTTGCCGTTTCGGCAAAGCTGTCGGGGTGCCGATATAGAGGAAGCCGGCAATTTCGTCCGTGGCGGCCAAGCCCAGCGCTTCTTTCACACCCGGATCGTAAGCTGGCGCGCCCGTCTTCCACATGGCGCCGAAGCCCATAGCATGGCAGGCGAGCATGATGTTTTGCGCCGCCGCGCCGGCCGAGAGAAGCTGCTCCACCGGCGGAATCTTTGGGGTCGGCGTGATATGGGCCGCAACCACAAGAATGAGCGGCGCCCGCAACGGCTTTTGGCGTTCCCGCTCTAGCTCCGCGCCCGGGTTTGCATCGCGCCGCGCGAGTGCGGCGGCAAGAACTTCGCCAAGCCGCTGCCGGCCTTTGCCACGGATCGCGATAAAGCGCCAAGGCCGCAAGCGCCCGTGGTCCGGCGCACGCAGGGCCGCGGCAAGAATCGCGCGCAGCGCTGCCTCATCGGGCGCCGGCTCGCCCAGCTCTTTCGGGCTCACCCGCGTAATCAGCGCTTCATAGGCGTCCATGCTGCCGCTCTCCTGTCCATGCGCCCAATCATTGAGCGGAGTTCGCAAAACGAAAGATCTTAAGCAGACTCCTTTGGCTCTGCCAACGCGGTCTGCTTAGCATGGCACTGCGCTCACGCAAAATTTCACCCAGTGGCACGCTTGTGCAGGCGCTTTGCCCTGCCAAGCCCGGCAGACGATCCCAATATAAGAGACAATCACGAAGGATGGCTTCCGGGACGGCGCTCATGACACTCCAATCTCCTTCTGCCGTAGCCTTCGCGCCAAGCGGCAGCGCCATGGTGGACCCGTTCGGCCGGCACGTAACCTATTTGCGGGTGTCGGTGACCGACCGCTGCGATTTCCGCTGCGTATACTGCATGTCGGAGAATATGACATTCTTGCCGAGGGCGGATTTGCTCACGCTGGAGGAACTTGACCGGCTCTGTGCGGCTTTCATTGCCAAGGGCGTGCGCAAGCTGCGGCTCACAGGCGGCGAGCCGCTCGTGCGCAAGAATATTCTCTGGCTTTTCAATGCCCTGTCGCGGCATCTAACCAGCGGCGCCTTGGACGAGCTGACCGTCACCACCAATGGCAGCCAGCTTAGCAAATGCGCAAGTGAGCTTGCCGCTGCGGGCGTGCGCCGGATTAACGTCTCGCTCGACACCCTCGATCCAGCAAAGTTTCAGGCCATCACCCGCTGGGGCGATTTCAATAAGGTGATGGAGGGCATCCGGGCGGCGCAAAAGGCGAACCTGCAGATCAAGATCAATATGGTTGCGCTTCAAGACGTAAACGCGGACGAGATCGAGGCCATGCTGCGCTGGTGTCACGGCGAGGGCATCGACTTGACGCTCATCGAAACCATGCCGCTGGGCGAAATCGAGGGCGACCGGATCGATCAATATTTGCCGCTTTCCACGGTGCGCGCGCGGCTCGCCGAAACGCTTACGCTGGAGGACATCCCCTTTTCCACTGGCGGACCGGCGCGTTACGTGCGCGTGCGCGAAACCGGCGGCCGGCTGGGTTTCATAACCCCGCTGACGCATAATTTCTGCGAAAGCTGCAACCGCGTGCGCATAACGTGCACCGGCACGCTTTATATGTGCCTCGGCCAGGACGACGCGGCGGATTTGCGCGCGCCTTTACGCGCCAGCGCGTCGGATGAACTGTTAAGCACCGCCATCGATGAAGCCATCGGCAGGAAACCGAAAGGCCACGACTTTGTTATCGGCCGGCGTGCGCAGAAGCCGGCGGTCGCGCGTCATATGAGCTTAACCGGTGGCTGATGCGTGATCCCGTATGCGAGACTATGGCCGGCTGGCGTTCCTCGTCGCGGTGCTTTTTGCGGCCCGGTTTGGCGCGTGTTTCGCGGAAGCGGGCCTAGACCTGACCCCGGCAGCCACGGAAAGTGAAACACTGTTTCTCGACAGGCTCATGGCTGTAGAGTCGGGCGGACGGCTTACAGCGAAGAACCCCGCGACTTCGGCCTATGGGCCGTTCCAATTTCTCAGTTCGACGTTCCTCGACGTCGTCCAGCGGAATTTTCCGCAGCTCGCGGCAGGCAAATCGGCAGCCGAACTGCTGAACCTTCGGGCCGACCTCGCTGTCGCGCGCAATGCCGCACTGATCTATACCCGCGAGAACGCAAGCTATCTTGCCGCCAATGGGGCGCCTGTCACGGCCACGAATTTGCGGCTGGCCTTTTTCGCGGGACCTGGAGCAGCGGTCAAGGTTTTGGCTGCGAAACCAGAGGAGCCGCTTTCGAATGTGCTAAGTGCGGCGGCGCTTGAGGCGAACCCCTTTTTGAAGGGCATGACGGCCGCCGGGCTGATCGACAGGGCCCGCCGGGAGGCCGAGGGCGTTGGCTCGGCCTTCAACGCCGCCGCTCCGGGCAGCGCGAAGCCAAAAATCGCCGTTCGCTGCAACCTCAAACTGGTAAGCTGCCGCAAATGGCTGGACTTGGCGGAGAAGCGCCTCGCCAGGAAGGAAGCCCGCCTCGCTCCCAAAACCGCGAACCGGTAATCCGGCCGCCGCATCGTCGCTTCCGCCCGCCGCGGAAGCGATCAGCTGCCCTTGGTAAATACCAGCCCGCATAACGTTTGACTCACCCCTTGCCCTCTCCCGCCCCGCATCCGCTAGCGTATGCGGGCCCTCCAAGCTCGCCGAAGCGAGCTTGCTCGGACAGGGAGTAGGCCGCAGCGGTTACGCAGGCACACCCTCTCCCCTTGCGGGAGAGGGTGTGGGTGAGGGGGCCTTAAGTCATTATGCTCGGCGGTATAAGGCCGCGCGTTCAGCCCAATGAGGCGGACAATTCCGCGTCCTTGGCCTTGGCGCGAGCGACGGCAGGGCGCGCCAAGAACCTCGTGAGGTAGGCTTGAATCTCGGGCAGCTCCGGCACGAGCTTAAACATCGTGGTCCAGCCAAGGCCCGAGCCCCAGATCACATCGGCGGCCGAGAAGCGCTCGCCCAAGATCCAAGGCCCCTTCGCAAGCTGAGCCGTCAGCGTTTTCAGCATCGTGTCATAGTCGCCATAAGGAAGCATCGAAGACGGCCCCTGCTCCAATTGCCGGGCGCGGTCCACAACAGCGGGCTCGAAGCAGGCCGCGTAGAAGACGAGCCAGCGCAAATAAGATCCGCGCAAGGGATCGTTCAGCGATGGCGCAAGCCCAGCTTCCGGGAAGGCGTCAGCGAGATAAATCAAGATCGCAATCTGCTCGGTGACGATCGCCCCGCGATGCTCGATGGCCGGAACCTTGCCCATGGGATTGACAGCGAGATAAGGCGGCTGGCGATGCTCGCCCGCTTTCATGTTCAACACCTTGAGTTCGTAGGGGGCACCGAGTTCTTCGAGAAGCAGCAGTGTCCCGGAAGACCGCGTGTTCGGCGAATGGTAGAGCGTAACTTTCTCAGGGACGGGCATGCGTTCACCTCCATTGGCACCTGCCGGCCGGAGAGACCCGGCGGCCTATTTTTAATTGCGGCTTAATTGCCGGCCGATTTTATACGAAGCCGCGTCATGCACGGCCGTTAAGGCTCCGTCACCACAGTCCTCTCCCGGCGAGTTCGCCTTGGCGATTTCGCAACCCAGAGTGCCCGCATCCGCGAGCGGATGCGTGGCGGGTGAGAGCAGGATGAAGGGGAAGCCACGCACGATGCTGGTTGCCATATATCGAAGGCCTGGCCGCGCGTCAGAAGGGCGAAAAGAATCGCCTTCCCGCCCTGCGCGGCGAATATCCCCGATAGCCCGGGTAATCGCCCCGGCTAACCCGGTGCTTCCTATGATGAATCTGCCTCGGATAGGACCCTGAACCGAAGCCTTCGCCTGCGATTTCACTTGGCACGGCGCCGTTTGCAGGCATGCCGTTATTTGCGGTGCGGGCGCTTCCCCTCATCCAGGGCGGAAGATAATCCTCGTCTGGCGCGGCAGGCGCGGGCATTGCCGCGGCTACTTTGGGAGGGCTATCCTTTAAGGATAGACGTGCGGATTGGAGGGGCTGCAAATCCCTTCGGGGGCTTTGCAGCCGCACCGGTACGCGCTCTTTCGCCGGGTTAGCAGCTTGCAGCAACCTCAAAAGCTCTATGGTCGGCTGCGGAATGCGGACACGATCTCCTGACCGGCGAAGGAACAGCCGCGCGGCATACCGCGAGCTTTTGCTCCACCTGCCGTTGTCCGGACCTCTGTAAAGGCCAAGGCGGCGCAATTCCGTTTGGATCGCGGAAATCAGCTGCCTTTCATTCGCCGGAACGCTCGGCACACTGGCAGCCGTGCCTGGCGTCAGCTGAGAAGGTTGTAGCGAAATTGGCAGAAGCTGCACCGGAGGCGGTTTTTTTTGCTGCAAGGCTGGGCTTGGAGGTTGCGCGCCGGAAACCGCGTCAAGCGCCGGGTGGATATGCTGGGGAGCGGCGGCTTGAACGGAAACCGTTCCCTTGTCCGGTGCCGGCCCCTCGCGCAGGGAATTTGCGAGCCGTGGAATGCCGATCAGGGCTGCGATGGTAAATATCGCGAGCAAAAAGGGGCGCATAGATACACTCCAAAAAATCGAGCGCCGCAAACCGCCTCGAACCAGGCACCTTAAACGGGCGCTACCGTCCGCAGTTTGAAAAGCTACCTAGCAGGCTTAATTGAAACTATTATAACGCTCCGTGTTCGCCGCGGCTACATCAATATCGAGGATTCCGGTAAGAGGTCGGATACTATATCTTGGGAAAAAAAATTAATGCTCGCTTAACGCTTCGCGAATCGGTAAATCTGATTCGGGGGCCTAAATAAGCGTTTGATCCCGTGACGAAAAAAGACTGCGAGCCTGCGGCGGACCGTTCAGTCTTCGAGAGATCGTCTCTCGCTTCATGGTAGAAAGCGCCTGTATCACGACCCGGGTGTTGAGAGCGCGGCTGAATAGCCTGCGCTTGCCGGATTTTGTTCTCGATTTTTTGACTAGACCGCGGGGGGCCCCCAAAAACGGCGCCGCTAGCGGAGCGGCGCCCCAATGGGGGCTAAGATGAGACACGTTCTTGGTATTGCAGGGGTTACCGCGGCGGCGGTTCTGCTAATTGTTTCGGCCGCTATGAATTGGCGGTTCGGTTACACACTCGGTAAGTCGGACTTCGAATCGCAGCTCTACGGCGCGGCGAGCGCGGCGGCCGATTGCTTCAAGGCGCTTCTGCCCTTCTTTATTTTCGCGGCGTTGCGGAACAGAAGCTACAGCCAAGCGCTCGGGGGGGCGCTGCTGTTTGCCGTCTGCTTCTCCTATTCGCTGACTTCCTCGCTCGGCTTTGCGGCTTTGAACCGCGCCGACACGACAGGATCGCGGGTGCTGAAAGCTGAAACCCATCAAGATTTGCGGGTGGAGCTGGAGCGTTCGCGCGAAGCTCTGAAGGTTCTTCCGGCGCATCGTCCGGTTGGAACCGTGAGCGGCGAGATCGCGGCCTTCAAGCAAAACGCCAGTTGGATGAGGAGTGGCGAATGCAATAACGCCACCTCCAGCAGAAGCATGACCTATTGCGAGGGCTTTTATAAACTGAGGGCGGAAATGGCAGTGGCCGAACAGGCCGATAAGCTCGATGCTAAAGTCACACAGCTTCGCGCGCGCCTCGGCGAACTGGACCCGGAATCGGTTGTGAGGGCTTCCGATCCGCAGAGCCAGGTGCTTGCGGGCCTGAGCGGGCGCAGCACCGAGGAGATTCAGACAGGCCTCACGGTGCTGATCGCGCTCCTCGTGGAGCTTGGCGCCAGCCTTGGCTTTTATACGGCGTTCTCTTATTGGCGCATTTTCGATGTGAAGGGGCTTCCTGTGCCGGTGCAAGCGCGCGCCGCCGTTCCAGCACCGGCGCCGTTCGTGCCGGCGATCCGGCTGACCGCCATCCCAGATAACGATCCGGCGCTTCAACCCGCCGAGCCCAAGACCGACGTCGAGCTTTATTTCGACGAGCGCGTCGGCAAGGAGGCGGGCTCAAGCGTCACGGCACTCGCGCTTTACGACGACTATTGCCAATGGTGCGAAGCCAAGGAGAAGCAGCCGCTCGGCTTGCCGATCTTCACCCGGCGGTTCAGCGATCTCGGCGTCCAAAAGGCGAAAGTTGCGGGCCGTATCCGGTATATGGATGTGAGGCTGCTCTTCGGAGCAGGCGACGACGGACTGAGAGAGCTGTCCGCGGTTTCCTAACGGAACGCTTTTCCCAAAACAGCAAACCCCGCCGGCGGCGGGGTTTTTTGTAGGCACCCCCAACAATCGATCATGAATTTAATGTGGACTGCAAGCATTCATCAAGGCGATCCCCGGCACTCAATACGCTTAGAATTTGATAAAACTCAGCGACTCGTCCACTTTATTGAAATATAAAGACTGGAGGAACATGATGATAAGCCGGCGTCTGCTTATATTCGGGGCACTAGCCACCACCCTAGGCCCTGCAGAATCCGAACATCTACCGCTGCAAGGGCATACAGCTCTATGCTTTGCCGCACTTGACGCAAGTGAAGCCGGTTGTGCCTCCGCAATTATAGGGACACCCATTCAAGAGAAAACCGGCCAGAACTGCGACGCATCTTCATCTCAAAATGCTGAAGGCCTTCCATTCCTATGAGCAAGCGATGCTCGAAACCGTTGCTCTGAAGATCGGCGCCTACCATAATCGTATGTAAAAGCGTAGGCTTAGAGTCGTCGGGGAGGAGAACCTGACATTCATACCGAGGGTTGACGGCGCTTCCGGTGCCCGTGAAAGTCGATACGGTCCCACGCTGCTTTAAACGAAACATTTCGGCTAGTTGATTATCGATATAGCAAACATCTGCTCCGGTATCGATAAGAGCGCGGACGTCGGTCGCGACCACGTTGACTCGATTTGGGTTTGTACTGTCGCTCAGCGCAACCATTAGCATCGGCATCCACATTGCCGGGGCGGCACCAGGGCGCATTGGCCCGAAGTAACCATTAACAGCCATAGTCCGCTCTTGTTTGTTCAAGCAGCGGTCGAAACCGCTGCGAGAGCTATCGATATAGTGTCGTTATTTTGGGCTGATTCGGCGCCACGAAGCGGAGTGTACTTGCGCATATCCACATGCGAGTGAGGCGGCGAGGTTCTTTAGACTTTGCCGTTTGAACGCTATCCGGCACGCAAGGAATTTCCATTCCGCAAAGAATCCGCTAGCGTCCGCTTATGACCGCACGTCTCATGGATCGCGAAAAGCAGGAAGAAGATTCGGGCGAGCTTTCGCTCCGCCCGCAGCGCTTGTCCGAATTCATCGGCCAGGCGCAAGCGCGCGCCAACCTCAAGGTGTTCATCGACGCGGCTCGCGGCCGTGGCGACGCGCTCGATCACGTCCTGTTCGCCGGGCCGCCCGGCCTTGGAAAAACGACGCTGGCGCAAATCATGGCGCGCGAGCTTGGCGTGAATTTCAAGATGACGTCGGGGCCGGTTATCGCCAAGGCGGGCGATCTTGCGGCGCTTCTCACCAATCTTGAAGAGCGCGACGTGCTCTTCATCGATGAAATTCATCGGCTGAACCCGGCAGTCGAGGAAATTCTCTATCCCGCGATGGAGGACTTTCAGCTCGACCTAATCATCGGCGAGGGCCCGGCCGCGCGGTCGGTGCGTATCGATCTCGCCAAATTCACGCTGGTTGGCGCGACGACGCGGACTGGCCTGCTCACGACGCCGCTGAGAGACCGCTTCGGCATCCCGGTGCGGCTCAATTTTTACACCGAAGACGAGCTTGAGGAGATCGTGAAACGCGGCGCCCGCGTGCTCAAAGTTCGCATGACGCCCGATGGCGCCCGCGAAGTGGCGCGGCGCAGCCGGGGCACACCTCGCGTCGCCGGGCGCCTCCTGCGGCGGGTGCGCGATTTCGCGGCCGTCGGTGGCGCCAGCGAGGTGACGCGCGATGTTGCGGATGCAGCGCTCGGTCAGTTAGAGGTGGATAACGCCGGCCTCGACGCCATGGATCACCGCTATTTGCGCTGCGTCGCCATCAATTATGGCGGGGGGCCTGTCGGCATAGAAACCATCGCGGCAGCGCTCAGCGAAGGCAAGGACGCCATCGAGGAGGTAATCGAGCCCTACTTGCTGCAGCAAGGCTTTATCGGACGGACGCCGCGCGGCCGCGTGCTGACGCTTAAGGCGTTCCGCCACCTCGGGATTGCAGCGCCGCAGACGATGAGGGAAGGGCAGCTCCCCTTGTTCGACGGCCCGCGCGAGAGCTGACGCTTTAAAGACTATCCGCGTTTGATGGCATCAAAAGCGGACGAACTCTAAGCTTTTGTTTTTCCATGCGTCTTGCCGAAAAAGCCGCTCACATTTTTCCGGACGCATATTGGCGAATCTGGCAAACCGGCAACGGCCAAGATTCTCCCACAGGTTTCGCACAGGAGTTCTCGCGCTGCGTTTCTTTTTCAGGTGACATTTGTGCCTGGATGGCGTTTTATCGTCTTAAGCAGCGTAGTTGCTGCATTGGTTCCATACTACGTGGTTTCAAATGCCACGATGGTTGGAACAGGGCGCTCGACGATCCAGTGTTGCGTACGTCGAGCGATTCTGTTACCTTTTTTTATATCGATCCACATATAATCTGCATTGTCGAAGGTTGGGCGCGCCAGGCTCGATCATGAATTCGCCTTGATCGGGGGTAACCTTTTGCGAGTGGACGCCAGAACTCATTCAGATTATCCTAACCCTATGAGCAACGTGACGAGCCGGAACGATCGCAAGCGGCTAAGCCGCGTAGAATATCTTGGCCGGGGATTCGTCTCCGCCCTCCTTGCCGCGTTGCCGCTTTGCGGTCTTATGCTTTTCTTCGAAATCACACGCCCTGCCCAGCTTCATGGCGATGGCGCCGTCGCTGCGGAGCTGTCAAGTACTGGCACGGCAATGCAGGACGCAGCCTTTGCGCCAGAGCGCCGCTCCGCCGTTGCCCGGCTCAAAGGTGTGAGCGCCGAGCTGCGGCAGGATTCCGGCACGCAATCCGGCGCGAAAGCGTTTAGCGCAAGCGATGCCCAGCGGGCTTTTGCCGGTGCGAACTATGCCAGCCTCAATACCGGTTTCCAAACCGAGTTTGTCACCAAGGAGCATCGGCGCGTCGCGTTGCGGATCGTCAGCCGTCAGCCCATCGTGGACCGGGCTGTGCCGGACAATGCGCGTTTGATGGATTTCGTACCGGCTTCCACCGCAAAGGCGGTCAAGTTCGTGTGGGGGCAGTGGCTGTACATGGCTGAAGTCGAGGACAAGGGCGTCGAGTCCGGGGTCGTCGTTCAGAAGGTCCTGTAGAGCAGCGCCGGGGCCCGGCCCGGGGGCCGGGGGAAACTGCGCGAAGCAACCCAAAACCACTCATCACGGCAACTGCCGTGGATCGCCACACCGGCAACGGCCGCCTCGCGATGACGGCGGCTTGAAGCTAAGCGCCGTTTGGCGTGGCACGCATCAAGCCAAGATAGAAGGCGAGTTCCCGCTCCAGGCAGGTGCGAATCGTTTCCGCGTGGCGGAAGCCGTGCCCTTCGCCGGGAAACTCGTGATATTCGACGGGCACGCCTTTTGCGCGCAGCGCCTCAGCAATCGCGATGGACTGATCTTTAGGAACCACGTTGTCCTCCGCGCCTTGAAACAGGATGAGCGGCGTGGAAATGCTCTCGATATGCGCAATCGCGGAACGCTCCCGGTAAACGGCCTCACCCTCTTCGAGGGAAACTCCAAGCAGCGCCCGCTGATAGCCTTGCTCGAACTTATGGGTCGTTTTCTGCAAGCCGATGAGGTCGCAAATTCCGTAATAGGTGGCCGCGCCTCGAAACGCTTGGGATCGCGCGATGGCCATCAGCACGGTGTAGCCGCCGGCGCTTCCACCCGTGACGAAGATGGCGCCCGGATCGGCTAGGCCGGACTCGGCGCCAAAGCGCGCCGCGCAAATCGTATCTTCCACATCGGCGATGCCCCAATTTCCTTTGAGCCGCTCGCGGTAGCCGCGCCCGTAACCCGTACTGCCCGCGTAATCGAGATCGAGCCAGGAGAATCCGCGGGACGTGAAGAACAGCGTTCGGGGCTTGAGGCCGCGGACGGCGGCGCTCGTGGGACCGCCATGCAAATTAACGATGAGGGGCGGCAGCGCACCGGCGGATCCCTCGGCGGCAGAATTCTGAGGCGGGTATAGTAAGCCGTGAATGGGCCCGCCGCTGCTTGGAATTTGGAGGCGGCGCGGGCGGGACACGTAGGCGCCTTCGATGGCCGTGGCGCTGCTCCGCCGAAGGACGATGGGCGAGGCCTGCGGGCGGGCGGGTGTCCTGTCGAGCGCAATGCAAAGCGGCTCACCGTCCTTAAGTCCTTGCAAAGCGATGCCGGCATCGCCCGCCGAAAGCGTTTGCACAGCGGTGAAGCCGTTGCCGCAGGGCTCCATCCTGGCCGCACCGAGGTCCGCGACGGCCGCTCCGGCCTCGCCGTCCCTGACGAACGTGCAAAAGGCCCGCGTCCCGGCAAGCAGAGCGTAGCTCGCGGCGTTAAAGCTCCAAAGGGGCATCGAAAGATCCCCATTGAGATGCGTGACCTGTCTTGGCGCGTTACCGTCCCGCCAAGCGAACAGACTTCCTGAACCGTCTGTGTCCCACACAAAGTAAAGTGTACCGTCCGCGCCCCACGAGGGCTGAAAGCACGCGCTGCCATTGCCCCCGGCGATAGCAACGGGCTCGCTCAGCGAGCCATCCGCCGCGATCTCCGCAACGAAGAGCTGCGCTGCATCCCAGGGCATGGAAGGGAGGTTCCAGGCCAGAAAGGCGAGGTGGCATCCATCGGCGCTCAAACGCGGGCTGGCATAAAAATCGTGCCCCGTTAGCGACCTCGCGGGACCCGGCTTGGCATCCTCTCCGGTTGGCACGGTCCAGAGCGCATTTTCCGGCAGCGTCTCATGCTGGCCGTGGGTCTCGCCAATCCCGATCAATCTCTGCCGCCGCCCATCCCACGCAAAGTCCGCAAAGCGGGTGGCCGGCAAATCCGTAATCCGGCGGATGGCTGCGCCGGGCGCCAAGCCGGCTTCGTAAACGTCCTGATCGGCATCGTTCACAAAAAAAAGCCTGTCCTCCGCAACGAGAAATTCGCCGCCGCCATATTCGTGCACCCGGGAGCGCGCCGAATAGGGCGCGGGGAAGAGCTCGCTCACGCCGGCTTCTTCGGTCCAGCGCATCACCGGTGCGCGGCCCTTCTCGGCCGGCCGGCTTTCGCTCCAATACACCGCGTTCCCGCAAACCTGCACGCGCCCGAAACGCAGCGCCCCCTCCGCCACCGACGCCGCCGGGATGGGAGAAGGCCAATGTCCGAAGGCGAACTGTTTTTTTTCCATGATTGCGTCCACTTCTGCGGTTACATCGCGGTAAAGCTTCCGATGGGCAATTTGCGCCAGCGCGGCGCCTTGGATAGTGGGGTCCAAAATGGTTTCGTTGCAAGACTTCATGCCGCTGAAACCGGCGGAGGAGAAAATGCTGGCCGCCGCAGCGAACGGCACACAGTGCTCGTTCGCCCACACCCGGCCGGATGCCCCCACCGGCGCGAACGCGGTCAGAGCGGACTTCTTGCGCTTTTTAGCGCTCGGCGGGGAGCAGAAGACAGCCGTCCACGAAAGCGGCTTGCGCATTCAGGGCGCCTACATCGACGGCGCGGTCAATCTCGACGGCGCAACCAAAATACGGCCGCTTTGGATTCAAGATTGCTGCATCGCCGGCGAATTCAGTTTCTCGGACGCCGAAACCAAAGTTGTCAGCCTCGATGGAACGGCTGTTTCCGGGATCCGCGGGGACGGGGTCAGTGTCGACGGCAGCCTCCTGCTCCGCCGCACACTTATCGACGGAAGCTTGCAGCTTTTCGGAGCCGAAATCACGGGCTCGCTGACTTGCGCCGGATGCCAAATCGAAGGACGGCGATGGCGCACGCAGCGGCTAGCCGCCGATCTTGCTACCGTAACGGTTGGCGGAAATGTCGAATTCCGGAGCGGGTTTAGGGCAAATGGCGTCATCCTGCTCGACGATTCCGACATCGGTGGGACTTTCGATTGCTCCGAAGGAAGGTTCGTCGCGGGTTTTGACGAAACGCTTTCCGAACCGGCAGGCCGCTGGGAACGGAAAGCCCGCCGCGCTCTCAAGGCTCATCGGTTGCATCTCAATGGCAGCCTCTATCTCAGAGATTGTGAATGCGACGGCGAGCTGTCTTTTTCGGGCGCACAGATCGGCGGCGATATCGATTGCCGCAACGGCCAGTTTTACAGCGCCGGCAATGGCGATAGCAGCGCCCTGCGCTTCACGCGCGTCGAGGCATCCGGCAATATTTATCTCTCGGCCGGGTTTGCAGCAAAGGGCAAGGTGCAGCTGAACGGCGCCATCGTCCGCGGCAATATCGACTGCCGGGGCGGTACATTCACCGTGCCGCACTCGGTTTCCCACGATGCGGCCGCCCCCGGCGAAGCGTTCTCGGAGGATGCGGTTTCTCTCGTCAATGCCAAGGTTGAGGGTGCCCTGATTATCGCTCCGATCGAGGGAAGGGAAGAGCCCGCGGCGGATTTCAAAGGCTCACTCGATTTTAAAAGCGCTCACATCCACGTGCTTGTCGATGCCCCCGGCGCCTGGCCGAAAAAATGCCATTCGAACGGCTTGCACAATGTGATCCATCTCGACGGCTTCACCTACGACCGCTTCGCCGGTAACGCGCCGATTGAAGCCTCTTTGCGCAAATCGTGGCTCAAACGCCAGCCAAAGGCGCATCTCGGCCGGGACTTCAAGCCGCAGCCCTTCGAGCAGCTCATAAAGGTGCTGAAATCGATGGGTCATCCCGAGGAAGCGAGACGCCTCGCCATCTCTCGCCAGGGATTTTTGACCTGGCGGCGCATCACGCGGTGGCGTTGCGGCCCGGTCAGCGCAATACGGGCGCTTGGCGCGCTGCTGTGGGCGATCGCTGGCGGCCTTCTCATCGGCTATGGATACCGGCCGCAGCGCGTCTTGTTCATCATGGCCGCGGTGGGGATCGCCTGTGGGGCTTATTTCAAAGTCGCGGAGGAGCACGGCGTGTTCGCCCCGCGCGATTCGCAGGTATTTCTCCATGAATCTTTGAGCGATTGCCGGGGAAATTGGACGAAATGCGCCATCAAGCTTCCTGGGAAATTCGACGAATTCCCCGCATTCAATCCGTGGGTCTACTCGTTCAACGTGCTGCTTCCCGTTGTCGATCTGCAGCAGGAAAGAAGCTGGGTGCCGATGCAAAAGGAAGTGCGCTTTGAGCTCGGCGGGCAACCGCTCACCGTTCCGCCCTGGGGCACCAACGCTGCCGTGCTTGCCGAACTGGTGTTTGGCTGGGTGGGAAGCTTGCTCGCCATCGCCGCGTTCTCCGGGCTGGTGAAAACGGAGTGATGGCCGCCAAAGGCGGCAGGAACTGGAAGCCGGTCACTTAATATTGTGCGCTCACAGAATACTTCTTAAAGAACGGCCAAAGTTAAAGGATGGTTCATGAGTCTTTTAAACATTTAGAACACTTTAGTAGGAGGCGCATTCGTTTGGTTTGCAAATCGCCGCAACAATGCGCTACCATCCTTACACACGGGGAGTAAGGAAAGCGGGGACTCAGAGAATGGCGAAGAGGTATTATTGTCCGAGTTGCTATCATGTATTCGAGTCTGCCAGTGCGGCTTCCAACTTAGGTTGCCCGCGCTGCGGAGGTAAAATCGATGCCGGCAAGCATAGAGCGGAACTCACCGGGGGCGGTGGTGAGGTTCAGGAGGCCGTTCGTGACGGTTCATTCACAAAGCGCCTGGGAATTGCCGCGATTGTATTGGGCGTTATAGGCGGAATCGTAGCTGCATTAGCGAACATGAATCAAATAATGAGTTTTGTGCGTTGAAAAGACGGATAGCCGTGCTATCGGGCTTGTTTCCGCATAGCGCGGCGAGGCCTTAAGCGGCCTCCGGCTGGCCCTTCCCAGCCAAGCTACACGCAACCGCAAACTTCCCGCGCGCCAATAGGCGAGCCCCCGGTGCGCCGGGATCGGGGCCGCAGACACAGCCGGCAGCAGACAATATAAAACTACCCGGCTACTGCTGCTATGCCGGCGTCCCGCGGTTGTAATTGAGGATCGGCGCCAGCCAGCGCTCGGCCTCCGCCAGCGGCCAGCCCTTGCGGCGGGCATAATCCTCGACTTGGTCGCGCTCGATTTTGCCCACGCCGAAATAGTGGCTTTGCGGGTGCGAGAAATAGAGCCCCGAGACCGAAGCGGCGGGCGCCATGGCGAAGCTCTCGGTGAGTTTGATGCCGGTCGCTTCTTCCGCGCGGAGCAGCTTGAACAGCGCGCCTTTTTCGGTGTGATCGGGCTGTGCCGGATAGCCGGGCGCCGGCCGGACGCCGCGATAGGCCTCGGCGATAAGCTCGGCGGGCGTTAGCGTCTCGTCCTTCGCATAGCCCCAGAATTCGCGCCGGACGCGGGCGTGCAAATGCTCGGCGAAGGCTTCGGCGAGCCGGTCGGCAAGAGCCTTGAGCATGATTTTGGAATAATCGTCATGCTCACTAGCAAACCGGGCAGCAAGAGCCTCCTCGCCGATGCCGGCGGTCACGGCGAAGCCGCCGATGTAATCGGCACGGCCGCTCTCTTTCGGGGCGACGAAATCCGCAAGCGCGGTGTTGGCGCGCCCGCTCTCGCGCGCGATCTGCTGGCGCAATGTGTAGAGCGTCGCGATTTGGGTTTCGGGGTCCTCTCCGGCGAAGAGAGCGATGTCGTCGTCGCCGGCAGAGTTTGCCGGCCAAAAGCCGATGACGCCATTTGCGGTCAGCCACTTCTCGTCCGCGATCCGGCGCAGCATGGCTTGCGCATCGGCATAAAGGGCCGAAGCCGCCTTGCCATAACGGCTATCGGTGAGGATGCCGGGGAAGGTGCCTTTCATTTCCCAAGCCGAGAAGAAAGGCGTCCAATCGATGTAAGGAATAAGGGTGGCGAGGTTGTAATTCTGAAAGGCGCGCGGCCCGAGAAAGCTGGGTTTCGGCGGCGTGTAAGCCTTCCAATCCAGGCGAAGCTTGTTCGCGCGCGCCGCCGCGAGGCTCATCCGCGCCTTGGCCGCCCGCCCGCGCTCATGGGCCGCCGCCGCCACGCGATAGGCCTCCTGGATCTGCGCAACATAGACATCGCGGCCTTCGCCCAGGAGGTTCGAAACCACGCCCACCGCGCGGCTCGCGTCGTTGACGTAAATTGCCTGATTGCGCCTGTACTCCGGGCTGATCTTGACAGCCGTGTGGACCTGGCTCGTGGTCGCCCCGCCGATGAGAAGCGGCACATCGAAGCCCTGGCGCTCCATCTCGGCGGCCACGAACACCATCTCGTCGAGGCTTGGCGTAATGAGACCCGAAAGGCCGACGATATCGGCTTTCAACTCTTTCGCTTTGTCGAGGATAACTTGGGCGGGCACCATCACGCCGATGTCGATCACCTCGTAATTATTGCACTGCAGGACAACGCCGACGATATTCTTGCCGATGTCGTGTACGTCGCCCTTCACGGTCGCCATCAGGATGCGCCCCGCCGAGGGTGAGTTTTCCAGCCCCAACCGGCGCTTCTCCTCCTCCATGAACGGCATCAGGTAGGCCACGGATTTCTTCATCACGCGCGCGGACTTCACGACCTGCGGCAGGAACATCTTGCCGGCGCCGAATAGATCGCCCACCACGTTCATGCCGTCCATGAGCGGGCCCTCGATCACGTGCAGCGGCCGGGCCGCGGCGAGCCGGGCCTCCTCCGAGTCCACCTCGATGTAATCGGCAATACCTTGGACCAGCGCGTGGCGGAGCCGCTCGGCAACGGGGCGCTCGCGCCAGGCAAGATCGGGCGCCTGCTTCTTTGCGCCACCGCCCTTGAACCGGTCTGCCGCTTCTAGAAGGCGGTCTGTCGCGTCCGGGCGGCGGTTCAGCACCACATCCTCGCAACGCTCGCGCAGTTCGGGGTTGAGATCGTCATAGACGCCAAGCTGGCCCGCATTGACGATGCCCATGTCCATCCCCGCCGCGATGGCGTGATAAAGGAAGACCGTGTGCATTGCCTGCCGGACGGGCTCGTTGCCACGGAACGCGAAGGAGAGGTTCGAGACGCCGCCGGACACATGGGCGTGCGGCAGTTCGGCCCGGATGCGGCGCGCCGCCTCGATGTAATCGACGGCGTAATTGTTGTGCTCCTCGATCCCCGTTGCAACTGCGAACACATTCGGGTCGAAGACGATGTCTTCGGGCGCGAAGCCAACTTTTTCCGTAAGGAGGCGGTAGGCCCGCTCGCAAATCGCGAATTTCCGGTCGGCGGTATCGGCCTGGCCCGCCTCGTCGAAGGCCATGACAACGGCCGCCGCGCCATAGCGCAGGATTTTTCGCGCGTGGGCGAGAAACGGCTCTTCGCCTTCCTTCATGCTGATCGAATTGACGATGGCCTTGCCTTGCACGCATTTGAGCCCGGCCTCGATTACGGGCCATTTAGACGAGTCGATCATCACGGGGACGCGCGAGATATCGGGCTCGGCGGCAATGAGGCAGAGAAAGGTTGTCATCGCCTTCTCGGAATCGAGAAGCCCCTCGTCCATGTTCACGTCGAGAACGTTGGCGCCGCTCTCGACCTGCTCGCGCGCAACGGCGAGCGCGGCGTCATAATCGCCGGCCTCGATAAGCTTGCGGAATTTGGCGGAGCCGGTGACGTTCGTCCGCTCGCCCACGATGATGAATTGCTGGCCTGTGCCGGTCATGCCTTAAAGGATCCCACGCGCGCCCCAAGCGCACTCCGGCGCACCTTGCCGGCCAAAAACTCAACTTTCAAGAGAAAATCCTCAAAACTCTGGCGGGAAGGCGCAGTGCGGACCGGCGCAGCAGCCGTCGCGGTCCTGCTGGATGGGAGGACATGGCACATCGCCGTAGGAACAGAAAACGCAGCAATCGCCCTTTTTAGGCTTCATTTCCAAGCCGCAGCTCTTGCACCGGTAGAAATACAAGCATGCATCGGTTGGCATCGTCTCGGTGGACCGGTGGCCGCACGCCGGGCATACGATTGTCGATTGCAGTTGAACCATGGCCCGCTTCTCCCTGGCGCTTCTCGCCGCTGGACGTGGCGGCGCAGCGTTTCTCGATTATCGCAACGGCATTTGCGCGGGCTCGTGAAGCCCTGGCGCCGGAACGCAGTTGAACTCCAGGTGCTTGAGCGGGCGCAGCTTCGCGATGCTTACGAAGTCGCGGTCGTTGTGCAGAAGCGTGACGCCGGATTGCAAGGCGATTTGTGCGATGCAGCAATCGATCACGCTCCGGACGGTGAGCCCGCGGCGGCGCATCTCGAAATAGAGCCGGGCTGCGTTGGCCCAGCTCTCGTCATCGGTTTCAAGATAGTCCTGACCGGCAAGATAATCCGAAAGCTTCAGCCATTCTTTCTCATCGCGCGCGCCTTGCAAAAGCTCCATCTGGGTGAAGCGCGTCAGGTAATAATCGCGCCCATCGAGAAACTCCCGCAGCGTCTGCGCTACGGCGCCCGAGCGGTCCCTAAACAGCAGGACGAGAACGCTCGTATCAATCAGCATCGTAGCGGGTATGCCTCAGCGCCTTGTGATCGTAGCGATCCTCGAACGCAATCTTGCCGGCCAGGTCGAACAAGTCTTTTTTCTTTTTGACCTTGAGAAACTCCTGCAAGGCCAGATGCACGGCTTCTTTCTTCGTTTTCACGTTCGCCATTTTCATGACCTCGCCGATCAGCGCATCGTCGATATCGATATTCGTCCGCATTGCGCGATACCCAAGTTCGAAAGCTCTGTGTATGATACACAAAGC
Source organism: Rhodomicrobium sp. (assembly GCA_052148445.1). Classification (GTDB taxonomy): domain Bacteria; phylum Pseudomonadota; class Alphaproteobacteria; order Rhizobiales; family Rhodomicrobiaceae; genus Rhodomicrobium. The sequence continues at coordinate 1,923 of JBKQIH010000101.1, read as the reverse complement.
GATACACAAGGAAAGCGCTTTCTTAGCGGTGGCGTCAGGCGGCGCCGAAGGTTTCCACAAGGCGTCCGCAAAGCCAGAACTCGCCCTCGACGATCATGCCCGGTGCCAGGGCTTGCGGTAGAACCGTATCGTCGGCGACAAGATCGAACGTACCGCCCGCGGTGCCGATGAGCGCCCAGGTGAAGTCCTGCCCGGTCTCGGGGTTGCGGCGGCGTTCGGTCTTTTGCACCTCGCCGGTCAGGAACGCACGCGCCGGCGCACGGAAATCCTCCGCTTCCGGATCGAGGAAGACGATGTCGCCCGATCCACCGCCGCCCACGAACAGCCCGCTCGCTAAAAATGATCGCGGCGTGAACTTAACGCTCTTGTCCGCTTGGACGGCCTGGAAGACAGCCTCGTTTTCGAACACGGCGAGATCGTGCGGGAAAGCGACGATCTGCGCGATCGCCATGAAAGGCACGGGCTTGCCGGCGAAGCGGGCGAAATCCACGACGTCGATCAGGGCGATGGTGGGGCCGAGTTCCACATAAAAGGCGCCCTCGAACAGATTGTCGTCCGGGCGCTGCCGCATGGCGCGGACCCGGATCGGCGTGCGGCCTTCGCCTTCGAAAAAGGGCGTGATGCCGACGGCTATATAAGGATCGGCGTCCTCCGGCTCGGCCGCTCTTTGCATATGGACCCAAAGCTCTGACCCAACGGGTGAGCGTAGCCTGTGATAATAGCCCGGCGGGCAAGGCTGTTTCTCGCCGCCTTTTTCCAACAGGTTGCTCACGAGCGCGGAAAGAGCTTCAGCCGAACTCGCCTTAAACCCGATGACACTGAAGTGATCCGCCATCACCCGGTCTTCTCCCTGAACTACTTAGTCGAGACTTTTTAGTGTCTAATGCTGCGCCAGACGTTCAAGCCCGGCCACAATTTCCTCGCCCATACCGGCTGTCGAAACTTGCGTCATGCCATCTTGCATAATATCGGCGGTGCGGAGCCCCTTGCCCAGAGCGCCCGCAATCGCCGCGTCGAGGAGGTCCGCCTCCGGCGCCATGGCGAACGAATAGCGGAGCGCCATGCCGAAGCTTGCGACGGTGGCAATTGGGTTGGCGATGCCGCCGCCCGCGATATCGGGCGCGCTGCCGTGAACGGGCTCGTAAAGGGCGGCGCGGCGTCCGCTCGAATCCTTGGCGCCGAGCGAAGCCGAGGGCAGCATGCCGAGCGAGCCCGTCGCCATCGCGGCCTGATCGGATAGAATGTCGCCGAAGAGATTGTCGGTCACGATCACGTCGAATTGCTTCGGCCAGCGCACGAGCTGCATGGCGCAATTATCGGCGAGGATATGCGTCAGCTCGACATCCGGATATTCGAAGGCGTGAACGCGGGTGACAACCTCGTTCCAAAGCACCCCCGTCTTCATGACGTTGCGCTTCTCGGCCGAGGCCACGCGGTTGCCTCGCGCCCGCGCCAGATCGAATGCCACGCGCGCGATGCGCTCGATCTCGTGCTCATGGTAGATTTGCGTGTCGACGGCGCGCTTCTCGCCGCTTTCGAGCGTCACGATCTCTTTCGGCTCGCCGAAATAGACCCCGCCGGTCAATTCCCGAACGATCATGAGGTCGAGGCCTTCCACCACCTCGCGCTTGAGGCTCGATGCTCCGGTCAGTGCCGGGTAGCAAATGGCGGGCCTGAGATTGGCAAATAGCTCCAGATCCTTGCGCAGCCGCAACAGCCCGGCTTCGGGGCGCTGGGCATAGGGCACTTTGTCCCATTGCGAGCCGCCGACGGCGCCGAAGATGACCGCATCCGCGGCCTTGGCCTTTGCCATCGCCGAATCCGAGATGGCCTCGCCATGCGCATCGTAAGCGGCGCCGCCAACAAGGTCTTCTTCAACTTCGAACTTGGCGCGGCCCGATTGCTCAAGCCAAGCGATTACGC
>JBKQIH010000100.1:0-8814 GCA_052148445.1 Rhodomicrobium sp. | reverse complement strand
CTCGGCAGCAACAGCGTCGCCTGGCATCGCGAAGAGATCGAAGAGTGGCGCAAGTCCCGGCCACGCGCCAATATCAGGCACAGGTAAGTCGAGCAAGAGAGCAAGGCCCGAAGTAGAATGTTTATATTTAGATGCGGCCGTCCGGTGCTGAATGTAAAGCGGTGCTGTCGCGCCGGAGACCAAATCATTGGGCTGATCTGTTGGCACCTCTCCTAGCTTACTCCGGTTCGGGCCAATTCCGGAAGTCAAACGCCGAACGCTATCCCTCAGATGTGGCTAAGCAGCAACCAACTCGCGAACATTGTAAGGCCCGCGCTTGTCGCGGCGATGAGCCATCCCGCGGCTTATGCACCAGCAATGCTTCCGCCCTGGAAATGCCACGTACCCCCGCTACTGCCAGCGGGATACTCAGGGGGCGGATGTGCGCATTTTATTTATCGCGAGCTTATTTCTGTTTGGCCTCATCGCACCGGGCTTTGCCGCGCCGGACAAGCGTGTGGCGCTGGTGATCGGCAACAACGCCTATAAAGAGCTGCACGTTCTCGGCAATCCGGGAGCGGACGCGCAAAGCCTCGCAAAAATTCTGGCGGATAGCGGCTTCGATGTGATCTCTTGCGACGGCAAGCGGCCGGGCTGCTTCGACCTCACCCGCGAGGGGCTTTCCGCCGCCATCGAGCAGCTCAGGACAAAAGCGCAAGATGCCGCCCTCGCCTTCGTGTTCTACGCGGGCCACGGCATGGCTGCACCCGAAGGCAACGTACTTGCGCCCATAGACGCCGGCATCGATTGCGAGCGGCAGCAGCTGGCCCGCGGCGTGCTCGTGGACGAGGTGATGGAAGCGCTGGCCGGCGCGAAGCAGAAAATCGTCGTGCTCGACGCCTGCCGCGACAACCCGCTGGGCGAAATCTGCCCGCCGGCCACCAAGGCCAGACTCACCTTCCGCGATTTCAAAATCCCCGACGCAGGCAATTTCCTGCTGGTCAGTTCGACTAAGCCCGGCCAGGTGGCAGACGACGGGCTCGCGGGCACGCATTCGCCCTTCGCTCGCACTCTACTGGCCGCGCTTTCGGGGACGCCGACCGTCCATTTCGATCAGGTGTTCAACCGCGTCTCCAAAACCGTGATCGAGGAGACCTCGAAGGGCAACTTCACGCAAATTCCCGAGATGCTGATCCGCGGCGGCGCGCCGGAAACGTGTCTTGCGGGCGAAGCTTGCGCGGCGGACCCGCAAGCGGCGGCACTTCGCGAGGAACTGGCGGCGTTGCATCGCGACCGTGCCCGCGACCAGGAGCTGGGCGAGACGGCCAAGGAGTATCTGGCGCAACTCGAAAGGCAGCACGGCAAGCCGCTCAGCGTGGACGAGCGCCGACGCGAACTCGCGTCCCTCAAGGAAGCGACCCGAGCGCTGGCCTCTCGCAACGACAATCGCGGTGAGCGCGCACTAGAAAAGCTCAAGTCCGGCGACACGGGCGACGCCAAGCGCCTGTTTCTAGAAGACCTTGACGCAGAGCAGGCCGAGGAGCATGCGGAAGCCGCTCGCCGCACCGAACGGCGCAAGAAGACCGCCGCGTCGGCGCGGAATATCGCGGCGCTGGCCCGCTGGACCGACGTGGCCGAGGCCGTGACCTATTACAAGCGCGCCGTGGACCTCGACCCAGAGGACGCTCAAACCTGGGACGATTACGCCCGCGCGGCAAAGGACGCCGGCCGCACGGACGAGGCCAAGGCGGCCTTCGAGCAAGCGGCGCAGAAAGCAAGCGGAGAAGACGCCGAAAGCATCCGCTATTGGGCTTTGAATGGGCAGGGTGACATTGCGCTCGCGCAAGGCAGCCTTCCCCAGGCATTGCGCGTCTACCGGAGCGCGCAAGCGGCGATGGACCGCCTCACCAAGGCCGATCCGGGCAATGCGGGATGGCGGCGCGATCTCTCCGTCTCGTACGACAGGGCGGGCGATGTGCTTGTGGCACAAGGCGCGCTGCCGGAAGCCTTGAAAGCATTCCAGGACAGCCTCGCCATCCGGGACCGCCTCGCCAAAGCCGACCCAGGCAACGCCGTATGGCGAAGCGACCTATCTGTCTCCTACGAGAAAGTGGGCGATGTGCTGGTGGAGCAAGGCAAGCTGGCGGAAGCCTTGACGTCCTTCCAGGACTGCCTCGCCATCGTGGACCGCCTCGCCCAAACAGATCCCGGCGTTGCCCTATGGCAGCGCAATCTGTGGGTATCATATGGAAAAATCGCAGATGTACTTATTGCGCAAGGCGATCTAGCTGGTGGTCTGTCCAACTGGCAAAAAGCTCACGAAATCACGTCGCGCCTCGCCAAGGCCGATCCGGGCAATGCCGGATGGCAGCGCGATCTCTCCGTCTCCAATAACAAAGTGGGCGATGTGTTGGTGGAGCAAGGCAAGCTGGCGGAAGCCTTGACGTCGTTCCAGGACAGCCTCGCCATTGCGGACCGCCTCGCCAAAGCCGATCCAGGCAATGCCGGATGGCAGCGCGATCTCTTCGTCTCCTACGCGAGAGTGGGCGATGTGCTTGTGGCGCAAGGCAAGCTGTCGGAGGCCTCGAAATCGTTCCAGGACAGCCTCGCTATTGCGGAACGCCTCGCCAAAGTCGATCCGGGTAATGCCACATGGCAACGCGATCTCAATAGCGCACTGCGGTATGTCGCGGATGTAAAAACATCCCAAGGCGACTTGAACTCGGCCTTGGCTGACCTTCTGCGTGGCAAAGAGCTAATGGCCCGCCTTGCCAAAGCCGATCCGGGAAATACCGGATGGCAATACGAACTTTGCATTAGCAATGAGCGCATCGGCGATGTGCAGATGGCGCAAGGCGATCTCGCTGCCGCTCTCAAGTCTTTCCAAACCAGCCAAGATATTATCTCCCGCCTCGCCAAGGCCGATCCGGGAAATGCCGGATGGCAGCGCGAGCTCTCCGTCTCCAATCTCAAAGTGGGCGATGTGTTGGTGGCGCGAGGCAAGCTGGCCGATGCCTTGAAATCGTTCCAAGATAGCCTCGCCATCGTAGACCGCCTCGCCAAAGCCGATCCGGGAAATGCCGGATGGCAGCGCGATCTCTCCGTCTCCTACGGGAGAGTGGGCGATGTGCTCGTGGAGCAAGGCAATCTGCAGGGAGCCTTAAAAGCGTTCCAAGACAGCCTCGCCATCGCAGATCGCCTCGCCAAAGCCGATCCGGGAAATGCCGGATGGCAGCGCGATCTCTCCGTCTCCAATGTCAAAGTGGGCGATGTGCTGGTGGCGCGAGGTAAGCTGCCCGATGCCTTGAAATTGTTCCAAGACAGCCTCGCCATCTTCGCCCGGCTCGCGAAAGCCGATCCAGGCAATGCCGGATGGCAGTACAGCCTTGGCGTTAGCAATGGGCGCATCGGCGATGTGCAGGTGGCGCAAGGCGATCTCGCTGCCGCTCTCAAGTCTTTCCAAACCAAGCAAGATATCATCTCCCGCCTCGCCAAAGCCGATCCGGGAAATGCTGGATGGCAGCGCGATCTCTCCGTCTCCTACGACAGGATGGGTAAGGTGCTGGTGGCGCAAGGCCACCTGCCGGAGGCCTTGAAAGCGTTCCAAGACAGCCTCGCCATAAATTCCCGTCTCGCAAAAGCCGATCCGGACAACGCCGGATGGCAGCGCGATATTGCCATGTCCTACGAGCGCCTCATTCCCATCTATATCAAATACGGAGAGAAAGAAAAAGCCGCGCAAATGCTTGCCGATGGCCGCCAGATTTTGCTGCGGTTGACAAGTCTATCGCCCGATAACGCGACGTGGAAAGGGGATCTCGCCTGGTTCGACGAAGAGATCGCGACGCTGCCTTACCAGGAGGCGAAAGCAGCGGTTGAGGCGGCGTTCGACGCGAATGGCTATGCAAAGGCGGCGGCGCTGCAGGCGAAGCTTGCCGTCGCAACCGAGACAGCGGAGCGCGAGAAGGCGGGCAAGCCGGGACCGGAGAGCGCCAATGCGCTCCTGGTACTTTCTTGGTACAGGCTTTTCGCCCGCGATTTCAAGGGTGCGCTTGCTGCATCGGACCGCGCTATGGCACTTGAGCCTCAGAAGGTCATCAATGCCACGAACAAGGCGCATGCGCTGATGTTTCTCGGACGCAGAAAGGAAGCACGAGCCCTCTATCTTCATTACAAAGGTCAGCGCATCGAGGAGGTTAACAAGCTCTGGGAGGAGGCGATCCTCGATGATTTCAAGGAATTTGAAGAGCACGGACTGAAACACCGGCAGATGGCGGAAATCAAGGCGCTGTTTGCGGCGAAATGAGACGCCACAAAGAGCCGATCAATGATGCAAGTTGCTTAACAACTTGCGCTATCCCGCGCCATCTAACGTAAAGCTGCAACACCCGCGTTGCGATTTGGGCACAGGGCTGCTTTGGGTCATGAGTGAGCCTCACCGTGTCAAATTTAATTCGAACTGCTCACCCATTATCGCGTGTTAAGGCGATTTCCGGATTCGGAGGTAGTGCGGGCACCTGCATTTTCCACAGGGATCAGCCCCGTTGCGACAGCGCGGCCAAGATCAAGCCGGATCGAACAAGCCCTTGAATAGCGCATCCTCATAATAGGCCGCCCGCTGCACCGCGAAGGGATTGCGTCCCGCCACCGTCACCAGGATGCGGCCTTCCTCGCGCGCAAACAGCTTTTCGATTTCATGGGTGTGGAGCAGGGGGGACTCGCGGATGTCTTCCTGGGTCAGTTTGGCACCGGTATACATCTGCGGCATGCTGGCGCCGGAAGCGCGCTCCACGATCATGCCGATGCCGCCGAGCTTCTTCGAAATGTAATTCAGCGTGCGCCAATCGCTGTTGCCGAAAAAGGTGAGCACGCCCGCATTGCCGATGAAGGTTTCCCAGGATTGCTTGTAATGCTTCTGGATTTGGCCGAGGTCCTGCAGCACGGTCCAGAGCTTGACGCCCGAGCCCGCGATCTGACCGGCCGCGGTCTCGATCACTTCGAGATAGCCCAGCACGTTGAATTCCTCGAGCAGCATCAGCACCGGAATTTTCGGTTTTGCGCCATAGCGCTCGAAACTGGTCATCGCCATGGAAATGATGAGCCGAAGCCAGCGCGAATAGCGCGCCATCATGCTGGGCGGCACGCAGAGATAGACCGTCGCCTTGCCGGCCTTCAAATCCTTCAGCGAAAAATCGCTACGCTTCATCGTGTTCATCAAGGGCTTGCTGCCGAGAAATTCGAGCTGGGTCCGCGCCGTGGACATGATCGCGGCAAATTCCTTGTCCGATTTCAGGTAGAGCTGCAAGAAGGCCTCGCCCTCGCGGGCGATCTCGCCGTCGAAGACGCCGTCCTGTTCGCTCAAAAGCCGGAACAGGGCCTCCATCTTGTCCTTGTTACCTGCGGCGCGCTCCGTAACAAAGGGATCGGTCAGCGACAGAAGCGCCAGAACGGTGCCAAAATGCCGTTCCTCCTCTTTCAGGCTCGTGATGTGCAGCGTGTAGAGAATGACCGCCTTCACCAGCCTTCGCGCGCTGTCGGTCCAGTGCGGGTCGCGCTCGTTCGAAATAATCAGCGCCTCGGCGATCTGCGCCACTTCGTCGACGAGGGATTCGGATTCGAGATCGAGTTCGAGCAGGGGGTTGAAGCAGGAAGTTTTATGCCCGCTGATCCCCATCGGATCGAGGGCATGGCACTGCTGCCCTTGGGAGGCCCGCGCCCTGAGCGTGACTTTGGCCAATTCCCCCTTGGGGTCGATCGCCAGCACCGAGCCATGATAGAGCAGGAGGTTCGGGATCATCAGCGACACGCCCTTGCCGGCCCTTGAGCCCGCAACCGTCAGCACATGCCGGTCGTCGCTAATCCCGATAGGCCGCCCGCCGCGATAGCCCAGAAAGATTTTCTGGGGCTCGTAAGCGTATTGAGCGAGGACGGATTTGCCGTCCGCCCATTCGGCGACCGTCAGCCGGCCTTCGCCTCCGGGAACGCCCCGCGGCAGATCGCGCCGCAGCGCCTGCTCGAATTTCTCCGGGCTCAACCGCTCCATTCATTCCCCCCAATCAAGCTTCGCTGCAGCGATGACACCACAGCGTTTGCCGCGCGCCAACTCATTCCCATAGGCCGCTATGCCGGCCAGAATTCCATGACAGTCCCAGCTTTTCCCAGGCCGTCGCACCCCGTCTTGGCATCGCCCGAAGGCTCGGCGAAATGCCGCGCTGCCCATGCAGCGGCTGCCCCATCCCACCAGGGTCTCCTATCGCTGGACTGCTGGACAATGTTCGGGAACATTCCGCCAAGCCCCGTCCCGGCTGAAGCCGTTTCGCGTGTTGCCGCCGCGCCGGTTCTTCGTCAGCTTCTCGGGCGTCCGCTGTGCACGAACGCTCGCCGCCGCTCAGTTCCTGTGAAAGCCAGCGCAGGCCCGGCCCTGCCATCCGCACAAGATCTTTGCCGGGATGCCCGCGCCTTTCCCATTGCCTCGGGTTCGGCATGGCGAGGCAGGCTCGGCCCCTCCCGGCTTGCATCGCTCCCTCCCTCCTTGTCGCGGAAGACCCGCCGGATGCCGGCCTCTTCTGATGCGGTTCTGGACTTGCGCGCGCCGCCGTCAAACCCGAACGGCCTCCGCCCCGTCCCTTCGGGACGGGTCCCCTCCATTACGACCGGGCTTCGCCCTTTTTGACCGCGGCGCTTCTTCGCAAGTCCTGGACGATCCGCATCGAGGCCGTCACTTCCGGCGGCCTCATAACTTCAAAGAGGGAGACTTATCATGATGCAACCCACCACCGGCAAAACGCCCACCCATCGCGCCTATGCCGTCAGCCAAGGCAAGAACAAGAAAAGCTTCTGGCGGGAAATCGGCGCCGCCTGGGCGCATGAGGACGGCAAGGGCTTCAGCCTGAAGCTCGATTTCATCCCGCTGACCAACGCCGACATCGTCATCCGCGAGCCGCTGCCGCCACGCGCGGAGGAAGCCGGCGAGGACGGGTTCGGCGGCGAAGGCTGAAACGGTTCACCCGCCCAGGCCGGAAGGCTTGGGCGGGTTCCTTCCGATCATCCCATTTCTTGAGCGATAGGAGCTATCCATGTTTCTCACGACTTTCGCCACGGGCACGGGCGTGGTCCAATCCTTCGATCCTTGGCGCGCCGTTCACCTTCCCCTTCCGGCCGAAACCGATCTCGGCGAGCTGCACTGGCTTCGGGCTCAGGCGGACTATTGCGTCCGGCAAGCGCATTTTCTCATGGAGGCCGCCAGGGCAGGGACCTATCGGCCGCTTGGCTTTCCCGCAAACGGCGATCCCGATGCGCACGAAGAATTCGAGCAGGACTGGCTCAATGCGCTCGATCGCCATGAGGAACTGTCGCAACGCATCGCCCGCATCGAGGAAAAGGGTTCCGGCCAGGCGTTCTAGCGCGTCCTCGCTTTCCCCGTTCCGGCCTGCTAGCGCCTCGCCCGTGAACGCGCCTTTTTTCATGCCTTTCGCCTTTTGTCTCCGCTGAACCGCCGTTTTTATGCGGAGCCGGCGCAAGCGCGCCGGCGGGCTGTCCGTCTCGATCGTCCAATTGTGCCATCCGGAGAAGACGCGAGCGTCAAGGCTGCGCGGTGCCCCCAATTTTTTGCCCTCAGGAGGGCAAAAAATCGGCTCCCCCACGCCCCGCCTGCGGCGGCGCTTCGCGGCCTTGACCCTCGCTAACCGGCTGACGGGTGACCCCGTTCTCGACGGGAGAACGGCACAATCATAAGGGGGATCATTCCATGACCAATTCGTATCAAATCCAGCAAATCGTCAGCGATAGCCGCATCAGCTATGCCGGGCAGAGCTATGCCGAAGACGAACTGAGGGAAGCAATATGGCTCGTCACTATCGAACTCAGAAACGGCTTGCCGAAGCGCGAACGGATCGAAGCCAAGCGCCAGATCGCGCAGTTTGAAACACTGCTCGCTGCCTTGCGGGAGGTGAGCGCGGGGACATAGCCCCCGCTTTTTCTCCGTTTTCGAGCCGGACAATTTCCTTGCGCTCAGAGGAGGGATCGTTTTTGACACCCCTCTTTTTTCGAGCGTCGCCAGACGCGCTGTTCTTCGCCATCTTTGGCCCATTCGCGTTGATTTTTGCCGAAAGGCCGCAATGCCGCCCCGTTCAGGCCGGTGCTGGCTTTGACGAATTCCAGCGGCTTTTAAAAATGGCGTCTATTGCGTCCGGCAGGCACACTTTCTGATGGAGGCTGCGCGGGCAGGGCGCTATGGCGCGCCCGGCATTGTTTCGGACGCGGACGAGTTCGAAGCGGACTGGCGCCACGCCCAGGCCCGTTACGACGAGCTGTCCGGCCGCACCGCCCACCTGGAAGACGGGTGGCCTGTCTAGCGCAACCTCGTTCCTAAATCCGGCCTTGCTAGCGCCTGAAAGCGGCTTCCTGGCCGTCTCGCTAGCTGATAGCTAGCCGCTAGTGTGGCTGAAGTGTCATAGACTATGGGGTGCCAACACCGCACACCCGGCGGCATGCGGTCTGCTTTGCAGCCCGGCGAGGTGGCCGCCGCGCGCCGCTCCACCCTTATCGGCCTCCCTTTCCCAGACGCCGCGCCCTGACTTTTCACGGCCACCTCCCAATTCCACGCCGGAACCGGCCCCTTGGGGCCTCCGGATGGTTTCCACAGCATCGCGGCAGCTATCTTGCGAAGCGTCACGCCGTATCATCGTCTCTCACCGCATCGCAAGGCCTCTTGCGGAATGGTTTCCCATCTCAGCGGAATCGCGTTACATACCATTATGTTCAGCCCCAAAACTGGCCGTTGAAGCTCTTCGGCTGCCGCGAAAAAAGGAGGCAAGTTAGCGGCTGTCACACCGC
>JBKQIH010000099.1:0-13702 GCA_052148445.1 Rhodomicrobium sp. | reverse complement strand
GCGTTCGAGGTCATGAGTGCCGGCTGGGGCCGCGTTACTTTGCCGTATCGCGTACTGTTCATCGTCAGTTCAGACGTGTGCTGTTAAGGATTTCTTAGCATATCTCACCAGGTATGCGCCCGGTGATTTCTCATCGACAGGAGAACCTCATGAAGAAACTTCAGGTTGTAATGCTCGGACTTGCGATCCTTGCTACCACGGCATCATCAACGATTACGCCGGCGTACGCGTTAGGCGGCTGCGGTTACAACCGCCATCGTAGCTCGGTGACCGGCCGGTGCATCTGGGGCGGTCAAAATCAGGCGTGGTGCCTGCGACACACGGGCCACGCAGCCGTTTACCGTCATGGGGCTTGGATTTGTTATAGGTAACACCGGGAATTGCCGCCCCTGTTTGACCGAGACTTTTCAGATGGAGGGCTCGGTCAAGCTAGTGCTCTTCGTAAGTTGAAACGAGTCCGTGAAGCAGCGACGGGCCATAAATGACGGTCCATCGCTGCTGAATGCGTAAGCCGGCGGATTCCCAAAGCAGATTTTCCCCGGCTCTTGGACTGCGGGCAACTGGGAGGCCGGCGGATTTTTTATTCGCAGAGGGTACCAAGCGTCAGATTTTGAATCCTAGAAGTAGAGCAGAGGCAGGGACTTGCCCTCGATGTTTGAGCCTCAAACCACAAGCGCATCGAACGCCCGCGCGGTGCCGGCGTAAGCCTCGCGCAGCCGTGCCTCCAGCCGCTCGATATCCGGCTCACCGGTGGTTTGCAGCAGCAGCCCGGTCAAATCCTTGGGCGCGGTCTTGGGGTCGAACCCGCCCTCGGTGCACAGCCGCAGGATATGCGCGATGTCCTGATACAGCTCCACCGCGCGCGCGAGCGCATTGCCGTCCGAGGGCGCCAGCAGGCCGGCCTCAATGAGGTTGGCCAAGGCCTGCACGGTGTTCGGGCTTAAAACCGCCGGCTCCTGCGCGGCGTGCACGATCTGAAGAAACTGCGCGATGAACTCGGCATCGACGAGGCCGCCCTTGTGGTATTTCGTGTGCCAGATATCGGCCGTGGCCTCCTCCGCCTCGATTCGCGCCCGCATCTCGCGCACATCGGCGGCAATGTTGGCGCGGTCGCGCGGCAGGGTCAGTACCACGCGGATATCCGCGGCGAGGCGTTCGCGCAGCGCTTCGGGGCCGGCAACGAGGCGCGCGCGGGTTAGCGCGAGATGCTCCCAGGTCCAGGCGTCGTTTTGTTGATAGGCGAGAAAGCCGTCGAGGCGCACCGCCACCGGCCCGGCTTTGCCAGAGGGCCTGAGGCGCATATCGACCGGGTAAAGCACGCCTTCTGGCGTCGGCGCGGCGATGGCGGCGATGAGCCGCTGGGTGAAGCGCGCATAATGCTGGGAGGCCTGGGCTGCGGCGCCGGCCGGCGTATCGTAAATCACGATCAGGTCGAGATCGGAGGTGGCGGTCATCTCGCGGCCGCCAAGCTTGCCCATGGCGATCACAACGGGCGGAGGCAGGGCGCCGCCATATTCCGCCTGCACGGCGTCGAGCAAGGTCTCGATCAGCGCTTCGGCGAGGCGCGAATAGTCCTCGCCCGCTTGGCGCGGTGTGAGCTGGCGCGACAGCAGCCGCGCGCCGATGGCGAAAGCCTGCTCCTGGCCCACCGCGCGCGCCCGGCCGAGCCGCTGCTCATAGGTGCTTTCCTCGAAAATCTCGCGGCGGATAAGAGCCCGAAGTTCGGCCTCGGCGGGCCGCTCGCCGATATAGCCGGGGTCGAGGATTGCATCCATCACGCGCCTGCGGCGGCCGAGGATGCGTGCGAGCCGTGGCGCCGAACCCATGATCTGGGCGATGAGGCGCAACAAATGCGGATTGGCGCGCAGCATGGAGAAAAGCTGGAGCGCGCTCGGCACCTCGGCGAGGAAAGTGTCGAAGGTGGCCAGCGCAAGGTCCGGGTCGCTGGTATCGCCGAGCGCTTCGAGCAGGGCCGGGGTGAACTCGGTGAGGATTTCGCGCGCCCGCTCGCTCTGCATCGCCTTGTAGCGGCCGTAATGCCAGCCTTTGACGGCGGAAATCGCCGTGGACGGGTGCTTGAAGCCGAGTTTGGCGAGTGTGGCGGCGGTGCCGGGGTCCTCCGCGTCGCCGGTGAAGACGAGGTTGCCTTGCACGCGCTGCGGGGTCAGCCTGGGCGCGCTTTCGAACAACGCGGCGTAATGCCTCTCCACGCTTTGCATCTCGCGCCGCAGCTCGTCCTTGAAGGCGTCCAGCTCGCGATAACCAGCAAAGCGCGCGAATTTGGCCAGCTCGTCCTGGTTCGAGGGTAGTGTGTGCGTCTGCTGGTCCGCGACCATTTGCAGGCGATGCTCCATGCGGCGCAGATAGCGGTATGCGCGCGCGAGATCGTCGCGGACCTTTGGGCCGATCCAATCGAACTGGGTCAAGAGGTCGAGCCCGGCGAGCGTTTGCCGCGTGCGCAGCGCCGGCTGGCGCCCGCCGGCGATGAGCTGCTGGGATTGCACGAAAAACTCGATTTCCCGGATGCCGCCGCGGCCGAGCTTGAGGTTGTGCCCGGCGATGGCGATGCGCTCGTGGCCTTTCACGGCGTGGATTTGCCGCTTCATCGCGTGGATGTCGGCGATGGCGTTATAATCCAGATACTTGCGCCAAATGTACGGGCTGAGAGCCTTCAGGAACGCGTCCCCCGCCGCGATATCCCCGGCCACGGGGCGCGCCTTGATCAGCGCCGCGCGCTCCCAATTCTGGCCGAGGCTCTCGTAATAGCGAAAGCCGGCATCGGTCGAGATCGCCGCTTGCGTCGAGCCGGGATCGGGGCGCAGCCGCAGATCGGTGCGGAACACATAGCCGTCTGCCGTCCGCTCCTGCAGTATATGGACGAGGTCGCGCGTGAGGCGGACGAAAAAGGGGCTCGGCTCGACAGTTCCGGCCAGCGGTGCGATCTCGCGGTCGAAGAAGATAATCAGATCGATGTCGCTGGAGTAATTCAGCTCGTGTGCACCGAATTTCCCCATGCCGAGCACTATCAAACCGCTACCGCGCTCGGGGTTTTCTGGATCGCTCGGGAAAAACTGCCCCGCCTGCGCCGCTCGCGAGAGGAGAAACCGGACGGCCAAGCCCACGAAAACGCCGGCGGCTTCGCTCAGTCTGCGGGTTGCCTCTTCGACGCTCCAAATATTGGCCAAATCGGCGAGGGCGATCAGAAACGCAATCCGGGTTTTGCCCTCCCGCAAAATCCGCATGAGATCGCGCTGGCTTCCGGCTTGCGCGGCCTCGCGGGCGGTGCTCGAAAGGATGTGCTCGAAATGCGCTTCAGGGGCCGTGTTGAGCGTGGCGAGGAGGAGTTGCGGGTCTCTTTCCGCTAATCCGTGGAGGAAGGACGAGCCCGCGAATACGCCGCTCAGGAACGCGGAAACGCCAGGAGAAAAGACCGGCTCCGGAGCGTCCGCAGCTTGCGCGCCGATTGCCGCGCAGAGCCGCTTCAGCTTGCTACGGCCGCTCCCCGCTTCATCGTCGAGGGGACCCTTGCCCACGCGGGCGGAGAAATGGCCTGTGCTGGTACCCGCCATCGCCGGTGGATGAATCATAACCATAACGGCTTACCCCTCACCCTAACCCTCTCCCATTGGGAGAGGGTACTCGGTCGCAGCCGTTGAAACGGCGTCCCTTCTCCCATTGGGAGAAGGACAGGATGAGGGGTGATGCGCGTTCTGCGGGGCACAGATTGCGGATATTAGCCGGCATGGCTCAAAAGGGGCTGAGGCTGATAATTGCCCTCGGAACCGGCCGGCGGCAGGTTCTTTTGCAACGAAAGGCGCACTTTGAGGCCGGGCCGGTTGTCCTCCAGGGACACCGCTCCGCCGTGGAGCCGTGCAACGGCCGCCACAAGACTAAGTCCAAGGCCGCTGCCGGGAATGGACCGGCTCGGCTGCAGCCGGATGAAACGTTGCAGCACACGCTCACGGTCGTTCTGCGGAATGCCGGGCCCCCGGTCCGCGATGGTAATGTCCACGCTGTCGCCCTTGTCCTCAAGCCCGACATCGACGGTGAGCGGCGCGGAAGCTGCCTCCGCGAAGGGCGCCGCATATTTGATCGCGTTGTCCAATAGGTTCGCCAGTGCTTGCCCGATCAGGTGCTTCTCACCCCACATCGTAACATCGCCCATGCAGGAAAGCCGCAAAGAAAGTCCGCATTCCTCGGCGGCCGGCTCATAAAGTTCGGCCACATCGCGCGTCAGCGTGCAAATATTGAGCGGCCCGAACGATTCCGAGCGCGAACCGGCCTCTAGGCGGGCAATACTTAAGAGCGCGTCGAAGGTTTGGATGAGACCGTCCGCTTCCTCGATGACCGATCCCAAAGCCTCGGCCAAGCTCTCCGGCGAACGGTTCGATTGCAGGGCGCGCTCGGCTCTCGTGCGAAGCCTGTGCAGCGGCGTTTTCAAATCGTGCGCTATGTTATCGGAAACGTCCTTGAGGCCCGTCATCAGATCTTGAATACGGTCGAGCATGGCATTCAAGTTCTTGGCGAGGCGCTCGAACTCGTCGTTGCGGCCGGTAACCGGAATGCGCTGCGCGAGATTGCCTTGCATGATGGACCGGGCTGCATTCGAGGCCGCGTCGATCCGGCGCAGGATGCTACGGCTGACCATGGTTCCACCCGCGGCGCCGATGACGATGATGAACGCGTAACCGGCGAGAAAAGCCGAACGGAGGATGCGCTTCAACGCCTCCTGATTTTCGATATCGCGCGCAACGATCAAATGCAGATCGCCTGGCAGCCGGGTCACGAGCCCTAAAGCCTGGCGCTCGCTCACCCGGCCGTTATCGCGCGTGCGGTATGCGAACCGGGCGGCACCCTGTGTGTTCCAAAGACCCGCCGCAACCGTGTCGAGGTTGCCCGCAAGCCTGTGGCCGCCGCCATCGGTCAAGAGATAGAGCGTGCCGCTCGACGAGGCCGAATGCTCGGAGATGGCGCCGGCCAGCGATGCCAAGCCTCCGTCGCGGTAGCGCGCCGCGAGCGCATCGAAATCGGCGCGCACCGAGGCTTCGGCCTCGCGCGCAAGAAAAGCCTGCATCGAGATGTTGACGTAGATGAACGTTCCGGCGACCGCGGCACAGAACAGCGAAATGTAGATGACAAAAAGCCGGAACGGCGTTGCGAAGACAACGCGGGGAACAAGTTTTCCGAAGTTAACGGCGGTCATTGCGGATCATGTAGCCCGCGCCGCGCACTGTTTCCAGGAGCGGCTTATCCTGCCCCTTATCGATTTTACTGCGAAGCCTCGATATATGAACGTCGATCACGTTGGTCTGAGGATCGAAGTGATAATCCCAAACGTTTTCCAGGAGCATCGTCCGCGTCACCACCTGGCCTGCATGGCGCATGAGATACTCAAGCAGACGGTATTCGCGGGGTTGAAGCAGGATGGTCTCGCCGCCGCGCGTGACTTTGTGTGAAAGCCGGTCCAAAACCAGGTCGCCAACGCTATAGGTTGTCACCGCGCCCTCGGAGGGTCCGCGCCGCGTAAGAGCCTCCACGCGTGCGACAAGCTCCACAAGCGAATAGGGCTTCGCCAAATAGTCGTCGCCGCCGGAGCGCAAACCTTTGACGCGATCGTCGACCGCGCCGAGAGCGCTCAAAATCAAAACGGGCGTGCGATCGCCGCGCGCCCGCAGCCGCTCCACAATCGATAGCCCATCGAGCTTTGGAAGCATACGGTCGATGATCAGCACTCCGAACGACGAACAGCTGGCCAGTTCGAATCCGGTGTCGCCGTCGCTTGCGATTTCAGTCTGGTAGCCGGCCTCGCCGAGCGCCTTTGCGAGGAAATCGGCCGCGGTCCGGTCGTCCTCAACAATCAAAACTCGCATATGAACACCATGGGGGCAGGGTTAAGAAACACCCTTAAGAAATAGGCAGTCAGAATCGAGAAGACGAGGGGTGGCCCCTCGTCTTCAAAGTTTATGTCAGTGCTTCTTGTCTTCGTTGGAAGAGTCGTTGCCTTGACCGGTATCTTTGTCCTGCGCGCTTTTGTCGCCGGCATTTTTGTCTTTGCCGCTGTGAGCGGTCTTCTCGATGGGAAGAGCGAGGAAGCGCTGCTGGCGGTCGCGGCCCCGGATCTGAAGAAGGACGTTCTTCCTGCCTTTTTCGCGAGCGTCACGAATGCCTGCAACCACGTCTTCGACCGAAGAAACTGGCTTGCTGTTCACCTCGATGATGATATCGCCGCGCTTTACGCCTTGGTCAGCCGCCTTGGACGATGGATCGACGCTCGATACAGCCACACCTTCTTTGGTCTTGCTTCCTGGAAGGTCGGGCGCGGGAACCAGCGTTAAGCCGAGATCTTCCAGCTCCTTGCCGTTCTCATTCTCATCGCCGCCGCCGGTGCCGAGGGAAGCCACCTTGTCATTATCGGGAAATTCTCCGAGCTTGATGGTGACGTCGCGTTCGCCGCCATTGCGGAAGATGTGCAGCCGGGCTTCCGCGCCGGGGCTAAGTGCCGCGATGGTGCGGGCGAGTTCGCGGGAATTGGCGACAGACTTCCCATTCACTTGCTGGATGATATCCTGCGCCTTGAGTTCGGATTTCGAGGCAGGACCGTCGGCAAGTATTTTTGCGATCAGTGCGCCCTTCGTCTCCTGGAGACCGAGGCTTTCAGCGATGTTCTCGTCTACGTTCTGGATCTGAACGCCGAGCCAGCCGCTGCTCACTTTACCCTTGTCCTTAAGCTTCTGGATGACATCGCGTGCCGTGGAAGCAGGAATTGCAAAGGCGATACCGACGCTGCCGCCGCTTGGGCTGTAGATCGCGGTGTTCACGCCGATGACGTCGCCGTCGAGATTGACCGAGGGGCCGCCGGAGTTACCGCGGTTCACAGCGGCGTCGATCTGGAGGAAATCGTAGGGACCGGAGCCGATATCGCGGCCCGAGGCCGAGACGATGCCGGCCGTCACGGTTCCGCCAAGACCGAAGGGATTGCCAACGGCCAGCACCCAATCGCCGACGCGAGGCGTCGCGTCCGCAAATCTAAGCCAATGATCGAACTTCTTTTTGCTCTCGATCTTGAGAAGGGCGAGATCGGTGCGCGCATCGCTACCGACGACCCTCGCCTTGTACTTCTCCTCGTTCTCGAACGTAATCTCGATTTCGTCGGCCTTATCGGCGACGTGATGGTTGGTCACGACATAGCCGTCCGGGGAAATGAGAAAACCGGAGCCTTGGGCGCGAGTTGGATGCCGGTCAGGCTGGTTTTTCTTGAACTGGTCGAAGAACTCCCGGAGAGGCGAATCCTGCGGCAAATCTGGGATGGGAAAATCGCGGCTGGAAACCTCTCCAACCCCGCCGGCCGACTTTACGTTGACGCTGACCACGGCAGGCCGGACCTTATCGGCCAAATCGGCGAAACTTGGCGGGCGCTGATCCTGCGCGGCCGCGGTGGCCGCAAGGAGAGAACTTTGAGGGATCGCCCCCAATAAGCTGGCGCTTAAGAGACCCGCCCCGGCAATGGCCATCAATGGCCTAAACCGCCGGCGCGCATCGCTTCTGCGCGCGTCATCCTGGATTCGTCCGGATGTCATCGGCTTCATACTCCCCTGAGTGAATTTATCCTATAATGGATATAGGCAACCGAAGATTACGGGCCGCTTGCCGCTAAATTAAAAAGTGTTAAGGAGGGCTTGGGCTACGAAAATAGATTGCGCTCAGCGCTGCCGCACTGGGCAGGCTCGCCGGGCCGCGCGGAACCGGGCACGGCTACCCGCTCGCTTAAAGCGAACTGACGCCAATCCTCGCCAATGAGCTAGGCGCTGCCGGACGGAAAACCAGGGTCCCGCCCAGCTAGGGGGGGCATGTTCCGGCCACGCTTGTGCTACCAGCTGCGGACACGTTAACCCTGTGGTAAAAAAACAAGGGTTTGGGGCGGGCGGGCAACAGCTCTTCGAGCGGATGCCGATTATACTTTAACCAATTGAAAATGCGTTAGAAATATACGACTAAAACCGTTTATACAGATGATCGATTCATCAACACAGGTTGGTTCCGAGTCGCGCTGGGTGCGGCAATGTGTCCATGCGAGGCCATATTAAGATCACATTTCAAACCAGGGATTGCGGCCACGCGCTTTACTTGTCGAATGAGAGAGCGAGAATACGCCGCGCCTAAGTTCGGGTTTGCAATCCTGAGGCTCGGTCAATAAGGAGTGGAGATGCAGTTTCGTGTTGCCAGTTTAATACTAGCAGCGTTCGCGCTTCTTGTACCTCTAGTTGGAGGTGCCGAGGGGGCCGATAAATCGTGGCGGCCAGAATCTGTCGCCGCGCGGGAGGCCGACCTAACGCAAAGGTTCCAGAAACAGGGTCTGAAGCTTGGTTCGCCGATCTTCCTACGCGTTTACAAGCGCACTTCGGAAATGGAACTTTGGGTCCAGCAGGGATCGCGCTACGTTCTTTTCAAGACCTATGGTATTTGCCGCTGGTCTGGCGGGCTGGGCCCCAAATTCTACGAGGGCGACAGGCAGTCCCCGGAGGGGCTATACCGGATTACGGTAGCCGATCTCATCGTCAATAGACGGTGGGACCGCGCGATGAACATCAACTATCCGAACAATTTCGACCGGGCGAACGGCCGGGGAGGCTCCAGCATTCTCATTCACGGCGGATGCGGTTCGATTGGCTGCTTTGCCATCCAAAACCAAAATGTGGAGGATGTGTACGGGGCCGTGCGCGCAGCGCTGCACAATGGGCAAGCCTATATCCCCGTTCTGGCTCTCCCCTTCCGGTTCTCGGCCCTTGCCCCCTCGAAGGAGGACACGCTGCAAATGAGCGAGTTCTGGGGCGATCTGCGGCGCGCCGATCTTCTGTTCGAAAGAGATAGGCTGCCTCCTTCCGCCTGGATTTGCGACGGCCGCTACTACTTCGCCGACCGGCGCGGCGACAGGCATCGCCATGCCGTCCATTTGCCAGGCTGCAAGCCGCTCGACAAATCGTCCCGCGCGAGGGAAGCAGCGAACCGGCCGCGGATGATAGATACCCCTGCCAGCATCGCTTCGGCCGATGCGCCCAAAGCCGATTCGCCCAAAAAGGCCGTCGAGGCCGAGGCTCAGAACTGCAATCGGAAAAGCTTGAAATGCCGGCTGCTGCACGTCGCCATGAAGAGCCCGGCGATCTGCCCGAAGAAGTATGCGCGGTGCCGCACCGCGAAGGCCGTCTATACGAAAAGCGTGGATTGTCCGCTGAAATATCCCCGCTGCCGCTGGTTCATCGGGCCGGATCCGAAAACAATGCGCTCCGCTAGCTTGAAGAGTCACGTCGTCCGCGTAAGACGCTAAGCAACATTCGCCGGCCACCCGGCGCATGTTTTGCTTGGAAGGCGTTGTTGTTGCAGAGTTTTTATCGAAAAGCCGGTCCTGTCCCCGTTTTCACGGAGACAGGACCGGCACATTTTCGCCCCCCCGCACCATCGCGGACGATCCCCAAACGCTCCAATTGGGGTATAAGAGCGGCACCAACCGGGAACCCCTCATTGGCGAGGATTGAAAATGCCGCGTGCCGTCGCTCCATTCACGATCACAGTCTGCGGGCTGGAAGAGCTTGCTAGCCACGCAGACCGTCAGGTCAGCCATGTGCTTTCCATCCTCGATCCGGACATGGCCGAGCCGGAGGCCTTTGGCGCTTACGGCGAGCACGCCCGGCTCGAGCTGAAGTTCCATGACATCATTGTAGAAACGCCAGGCTTTCTCGCGCCGCAGCCCGGGCATGTCGCGCAGATTCTGGAGTTCGGCCGCGATATTCTGCGCGACCCCGAAAATGTGCGCCATTTGCTTGTGCATTGTCACGCGGGCATCTCGCGCTCAACGGCCTCGATGGCGCTTCTTCTGGCACAGGCGCAGCCGGAGCTTGGCGCAGGCGATGTTCTGGCCCAAGTCCTCCATATCCGCGAAAAGGCTTGGCCGAATTTAAGAATTCTCGCCCTTGGCGAGGAGCAGCTCGGCCGGAGCGGAGAGTTCACCTCGGCAGTGGCCGGGATCTACCGGATACAACTTGAGCGGCGCCCGGAAATTAAGAACTTCTTTATCGATAGCGGCCGGTCCGGCGAAATCGACATTGCGCTCGCGGCCAAACGCTAAGCCGGCCAACAAATCTAGTATCGCGCATGGGGCTTGCCATGTAAAAGCCTGGAATGCCCGCTTAGAACCAAGGGCGTTCGCGCGGCTGCGCGGCCGTCATTCCGGACTGGATCAACACCGTATGGTCATGCTTAAAGGTCAGCCCATGGCGACACCGTATCCCCTCGCTCAGCCTTCCAATTTATCGCCCGTTTCCGCGGGCCGGAGCGTCCACTCGACGGGCGATTCCAATATCAGCAACGATCTCACCATTATCGGCGATGTTTCGTCGAAAGGGAGCGTCACACTCGATGGGGCGATCGAGGGAAATATCTATTGCACCTCCCTCATCGTGACCGGCAACGGCCGGGTTAACGGCGGCATCGTCGCCAATCAGGAAGTCACGGTGCAGGGACAGGTCAAAGGCACCATTCGCGGCCGCCGGGTGATGCTGCAATCTTCGGCCAAGGTCGAGGGCGATATCTTTCACCAGGGCATTGGCATCGAGATGGGCACCCGCTACGACGGGACGCTGCGCTGGACCGAGGACGAACATTCCTTCGCCGAGCCGCAATACCCGGACCGTGCAAAAGGCGATGGCGCTTCGAGCGGCGGCCAAGGGTACTGATACTCAAAAGGGCGTGTCCATTTTACCGGACCGCCCTCAGGAGCGGCCTCAGCACTGTCCTCAGCTCCGCGGGCAGGGGCACGGGCCGCCGCGTTACGCGATCCACATAGACGTGGATGAAGTGGCCCTCGGCCGCCGCATCCTCGTCCCCATTCCGGAAAAGTCCGATCTCGTAACGGACCGAGGACGTGCCGAGCTTTGCAACGCGGAGTCCTGCCGTGACCGTCTCGGGAAAAGTGAGCGGCGCTCTATAGCGGCACGATGTTTCCACGACGAGCCCGATCGCTGGGCTCTTCTCGATGTCGAGCGCACCCTTTTCAATCAGATAGCCGTTCACAGCCGTATCGAAATAGGAGTAGTAGGTTACATTGTTGACGTGGCCGTACACGTCGTTGTCCATCCATCGCGTTTGGATCGGTATATGCAATGGGTAATCGCATCTATGCGCCGGGGCCGGTTTCTTTTCGCCTGTGCTCACGCCATCCCTTTCCATTCTTGAGCATGATCCGCAAAGGGGGAACCGGTTGCTACGATGAGATCGTGCGGACGGAGAGGCTTAAGACGCGCCCGTTTCGATGCCATCGATGGCGGCGGCATTCCGGGCTGTCCGGGAACCGGTTTCCTCCCAAGGGTTCGATAGCATGACGATCCGTTTTCAGCGCTATGCAATTTACTGGACGCCGGAGCCCGGCAGCGATTTCGCGGCCTTCGGAGAGCGGTGGTTTGGAACGGCCGGGCAAGCTTTTGGCCTCGACCCGGAGTTGGCTCGAAGGGCGGTCGAGACCCCGGCGCGCTATGGCCTGCACGCCACGCTCAAAGCGCCGTTCCGGCTCCGCGAAGGTGCCAGCGCCGAGGACTTGCAGCATACGCTCGATGCGTTCTGCGCAGTCCGGCGCGCGCCTTCGGGAGGAGCGCTCGTGCCTGCAATCTTTCAGCGATACCTCGGGCTCGTGCTCAGCGAGTGCAGGGCGGACATCGATTGGCTCGCCGCCGAATGCGTTACGCATCTCGACGCGTTCCGCGCCCCGCTCGATGAGAGCGATCGCGACCGGCGTGCCCACGCCAGGCTTTCCGCCCGTGAGCAGGCGCTTTTCGAGACCTTCGGCTACCCTTACGTGCTCAGCGCATTTCAATTCCATGTGTCGCTCGCGGGGCCGCTTGGGCTTGCCGGACTGAACGAAGTCGCAGCCGCCTTAAAGCCTCACCTCGCGCCATTCATGGCTCGGCCTTTCACGATCGATAGCCTGTCGCTGCTCGGCGAGCCGGCGGGCGGCGGCGTTTTCGAGACGGTTAGCCGGCACCGTTTCGGCAGGAGCATCGCGCTCTAATCCAGAATAGCCGTCATCGCGAAGGGGCGATGGCACGCGCAGTTCGAGCCGCTCATCTATGCGATTGAAGCGCTCCCACATTAGCGCGCCCAGTATAACGTCAAAGGACATTTTCGTGGTGCCGCGCTAGGGTTAATGCCGGCGTGGTAAACGGGGGTAGACCTTAAAATCTTCCCGCCGCAAAAATCGCATTTTCTCGCGTTTTCGCCTATGAAAGTTGCATCCTGAAAGTCCGTTAAATATAATTCCAATTCGCAATTAACCATAAAATGCCGCACGCGGGTTCCCGCACGGCTCCCCTTGCCGTTCCCTTTTCTTTCGTGCTATCAGAGCGTTAGCTTTACGCGCAGGCCGGATTAAAGCTTTGGCAAGGCGCTTTGTCTAAAATCGTGCCTTAAGAAATCGCGGTTGAAGCGAGCGGGCGAACTGTGATTTTGTACGGCAATCGTTAACACCCGGGAACGCGATGCCTCTGCCGAACCCATCCTTCGTCCTAACGCTGTCCTGCGCGGACAGGCCTGGAATCGTGGCCGCCATCGCCAGCCTGCTCGCCGAAAACGGCTGTAACATCACCGACAGCGCGCAATTCGGCGACGTGAACAGCGGCCGTTTTTTCATGCGCGTTTCGTTCTCCGCCCCCGATGGCCTCAGCCGCGAGGGCGCGCGGGATCTGCTCGCTCCTGCCGTCGAGCGCTTTGCCATGACCGCGGAGGTTTACGAGCACGCCGCAAAAACACGCGTTTTGATCCTCGTCTCCAAATTCGGCCATTGCCTGAACGATCTCTTGTACCGCCACGGTATCGGCGCACTGCCCATCGAGATCCCGGCCATCGTCTCGAACCACCGCACCTTCTATCAGCTCGCCGCGAGCCACAATATTCCCTTCCATCATTTGCCCGTCACGCAGGAGACGAAGGAAAAGCAAGAGCGCCGCCTGCTTGAGATCATGGAAGAGGAGAACATCGAACTCGTTGTGCTTGCGCGCTACATGCAGGTGCTGTCGGAGGCGCTGTGCGATAGGCTGGCAGGCCGCGCGATCAACATCCATCATTCGTTTCTGCCGAGCTTCAAGGGCTCCAAGCCGTATCACCAGGCGCATGCGCGCGGCGTGAAGCTGATCGGGGCCACGGCGCACTATGTAACACGCGAGCTGGACGAAGGGCCGATCGTCGAGCAGGAGGTTGCCCGCGTGGATCATTCGATGTCACCGGAGGACCTCGTCACCATCGGCCGCGATGTGGAATGCGTCGTGCTCGCGCGCGCGGTGAAATGGCATGTCGAGCACCGCGTTTTGCTTAACGGCAGCCGGACCGTAATCTTCCGCTAACGAAACCTGCAACGCTGCTTGAAAACCGTCATTCCGCCATAGTATAGCGCAGTTTGAATGCTGTCAGATAAACCCCATTAAAATCAATCTATTAGCGCGAAACAACGCCCCTGCCGCGCGCGATTTCGTCCGCAGAATCGGCGCTCGTCGAATATTTTGCGGCCGGACGCATTTTTTCTCTTGTAATGGGGGTCAAAGGGGGGCAAATACCCCCCCTGTTCACATCTGGACATCTACTGGTTGGGGAGGACGCCATATGGCATTCCATGACGGCCTCTTCCAATTGGGGATGGACTTGGATCGAGGTTCAAGCACCGCCC
>JBKQIH010000098.1:0-6450 GCA_052148445.1 Rhodomicrobium sp. | reverse complement strand
GCCCAAAACCGGGAAGGCCACTTTTGCGAACTTTGCCTTAGACCGCTTCAGGCACAACCACGCTCCGCCCGGCGATGCCTCCGGCGCGCAAGCGGTTCAGCACGGCGTTCACATCCGCCATGGCGTGAACAGCTACGGGCAGGGCGGGGACAGCGCCTTGCCGCGCGAGGTCCATCAATTCCTTGAGCTCTCCGAGGCTTCCAGTATAGGAGCCTTGGATCGTCAAGGCGCGCATCGGGAAATAGGGCATGGGGTAGACCAGCTCGCCACCGTAAAGTCCGACCGCGACGTAGTGCCCGCCGCGCGCCATGGCGTCGATGGCGAGCGCGGCAGTCTGGGGCGACCCCACAAAATCGATGGCGGCGAGCAGGCCTTCGGGCGCCCAGGCGGCGAGTTCTTCCGGCGCATGGGGCGATTGTCCGTCGATGGCGGCGATTGCGCCCGCCTTGAGGGCCGCCTCACGTTTGGTTTCGCTGATATCCACCGCGATTGCGCCGCGGCCGAAGGCTTTCAGCAACGAAATGGCCATAAGACCGACGCCGCCCGCGCCAATGACAGCCACCGGCGTTTCCTTGGGCAAGTAACTCAGCTTTTTCAGCGCGCTATAAGCGGTCAGGCCGGAGCACGCAAAGGGCGCGGCCTCGGCGGGGGTCAAGGGTGCAAATTCGACAAGGTATTTTGCATCCGGAACGATAACGTGGTCGGCATAGCCGCCCGGGCGGTGGATGCCTATGCAGCCCGGCGCCCGGCACAGGTTCTCCGTGCCTCTCCGGCAGGCCGGACATTGACCGCAGCCGATCCAGGGAAATACGAGACGGACATCGCCAGGCACAACGCCTTGGGCGTCAGGCCCTAGGGCAACAACCTCGCCGGCGACTTCATGTCCCATGGTCAGCGGAAGCTTAACACCTCGATCGGTAACGTTGAGCCTTTTGCCCGGCCCAATATCGTAGCCGCCCTCCGAAAGGTGCAGGTCGCTATGGCACACCCCGGCCGCCCTAACCCTCAACAGGATTTCAGAGCCCTTTGGCGCGGGCGTTGGCTGCTCCAGCGCCTGAAGCGGTTCGCCAAATGCCGTCACACAGAAGCTTTTCATCGGCGGCCTCCCAAGCCTGCGTTTGCATGGACCATAATGCAGGACACGGCCGCATCGATTCAAGCCAGCCTTTCTAACGACGCGTCCTCGCTGACATTTCAGCCATGGGCCGCCCCTCCATCGCAAAAAGAGAAACGAACCGGACAGCATTTGAAGCGGCCCGCCGGTCTATGACGTGCCGGACCGCAAGGCGAAGTTTCCAGCCTTTAATCAAGACTGGGTACCGTCTTCTCAGTGTCACGGGAGCCGGGCAAATTATTGGAAGCGCAGTTCCAAACATTGGCGGAAGATGCGCAGGTTAAGCCGGCCCGTAGCCCGGTAGTGTTATTCAGTCTTTAGCATGGAAGCTGACATCGAAAGGCAAGATGGAGGTTCGGAATGGAAAATTCGCGGCTCGACGAAATGCAAAGCGCCTATAAGGCGGCGGTCGAGAAATGGATAGCTGCGATCGAGGAGGAAGAGGCGCTTGCTTCGGTCAATCATTCGGTAGCCGAAGTCGATAAATGGGAGGCTGCACACTTTAAGGAAGACGAAATTCGCAGCGAGGTGAAGGCTGCGAAGAGGGCGTATGAAGACGCATTGCGCGAGAAGTTCTTCGGCTTCTGAACAGGATAATACAGCGGCCTGCCCCCTCTCCCCATCCGCATCCGCTAGCGGATGCGGACACTCCGAGTTGCAAGCTCGCCAAGGCGAACTTGCCGGGAGAGGGCTGGGGTGAGGGGTAAATCAAAACATTCCGCGGGTTGGTATTACTTCCGCTCCTGTGCGTTGTAGAAGCGGGAGAGGTGGCTATCCACGATCCTGTCGTATTCACCGCTGTCCCGCAGCTTTGCCATGGCGGAGTTGATATAGTAGAGCACCGTGCTGGCATGCGGATGGGTCTTCGGCACAATAGCATGCAAGGTGCCAATTGCGACCGGCCTCTGCAGCTGCTTCACGCGGTCGCCGAGCCCGAGGGCGGCAGTAACCGACTGCCCGGTCAAGTCCGCGGCAACGACCGCATTCACGGTTCCGCTATCGAGCAGCCGGAAGCATTCCTCCACGGTTTGCGGCCTCATCAGCACGATCTTGTTGTCTTTAACCCAGTTCCGTCCGCCCTTATCCAACTCATAGGTCGAGAAGCCGGCGGGCTGGCAAAGCGTCTTGCCGGCGATCTCGTCGTCCTTTGCAAATGTGATCGGAGAATTCGATTTGACGAAAAGAACCGTGAAGACTTCGTAGAGCGGGTCCGAGAAAAAGAATTTTTGGCATCTGTATTTTGCATCTTGAGAGAGCTCGGCTGCGTGGGAGCAATCCGGCTTGAGCCAAGGAAAACCGGCGTCGAACGCTCTGGTGATGAGGAGCGGGTTAAGATGCGCCGCCCAATCGTTCACCCAGGAGATATTGTAGCCGAAGCTTCCGGCCGATTGATCCTTGATTTGATCCATCGACGTACTCAGCATTTGCGTAATCAGGCCGCCATTCGGGAGCGAGCGGTCTGTGAAGGGCGTATTCCCATCGGCGGTCAGAAACTCGATGCGCTTCACCACGGAGGAGAGTTCGATGCCGCCGCTTGGCTGCGCCGCAGATGAAGCGGCCGGTGACGAGGGAGACGGCGCAGCGGCTGGCGGCGATGCCGGCTGCTGCCCGGCAAGACATGGAATCCGGATGCTTAGACCCGGCACGAGCATGGAGGCATTTGCGCCCATGCGGTCCTGGTTCGCATAAAAGATCAACGTCCATTGGGAGGAACTCCCATAAACCCTTGCCGCGATATCCCCGAGCGACTCGCCTTCCTTGACGGCGTAGTCGGCGCCGCAAGTCTGAGCCCTCGGCGCCGTCGCCAAACCGCAAAGGCCGAGCCAGAACGCGAGGGCCGCGAGCGCCCAGTAGCGAGCATAAAGAAGCCTTGGCATTCGCATTTGCGCCTCCGTTTCGCCCCCAAGGCTTTTTAGCTCTGACTGAGCGCTAATATCAATTCCGTTCTTATCGAGAAGTGCAGGAAAGTTTTTGGACAGTGCAGTCACAAAAACACAATGACATATTCCAAACAACAATTCGCGGGCGCTGCGGCGATTGGTTGCTTACCCATCCGTCGATTTCTGAATCGGTGCCGTTGCGCGGTGGGAGGCCAGGATCAGCCTGAGAGACTCCGCTCTATCGCGAATAGTTTCCATGACCCGCTCCAATTCTTTCCGCGCGTCCGGCCCATGCGCCAAAGGCGGTTCAATGCCGCAAAGGCCGGCCGAAATCCGTTCCGCAGCCGCCTCCAGCGGGGCAAGCGTGAGGGCCCGTATTTGGCGCAGGCGCGCCGCAGCTTTTTCCTTGAGCGTTTTCGCAGCTTCTCCCGCGAGCTTCTCAACGATGGGTTCGAAGCTGGCGATAATCGCGCTCATGCCGGCAGCATACTCACCCGCCAGATTCATGGCCGCCGGCTCGCTCAACGCTGCGAGAGACGGCGACAGGCTGGAAGCGTGGCCGGCGATAATGCTGAGCTTTCCTCCGAATCCTGCCGCGGCGAGCTGCGCTTCAAGCCCCGATCCGAACCGTTCCTGCTCAGCGGCCAAGCTGCTGCTCGCATCTTCGAACGCGGCCAGGAAGGCGCTCTCGGCGTTCAGGCGCAATTTTATGTCGATCTGGCTCGCATGAGCGGCGGCCGCGCTAGGGGAAAGCCCGTTCATGAGTCCGTTGAGCGAATCCTCGACCGTCCTGGCAAGAGCGGGCTGGAGCCCGCTCAACTTCAGCGCCAAAAGTTCTGCCACTCTTTCCGAGAATGCGTCGAATTCTGCCGAAAGAGCCGCTTTCAGCGCAAGGAGCTGCGATAGCTCTTTCCTCGCGGAACCAGGATCGCTCAAAACCTCTGAAAGGATATTCGTTTCGATTTCAAGCCACACGATGAGATTGCGGCAGACGGCTTCAGCCAAGGCTGTAGCTGCCGCGATCGCCTCTGCAATTGGGCCGGCTTGCATAGCCTCCGAAATTGCGACGGCGAGCGAAGAGAGGCCCGATTTATGAAGTAGCGTTTCCGCGGATACCGCATCGGCAATTTCCGGCAGACTGGGCCAATCGAAGTTTCCGGGGCTTCCAGATTTGTTTTCCCCGGAAATGACCGCCGGTTTTGCGCCGTGTTCGATAAACCCCGATAGCAATGCTGAGCGCGCCCAAATGGCGCTGCCGCAAACGATTTGAATATTGGCCGCCGGAAACTCCTGTCGAAGCAGGGCTGAGACCCGGCGGGTTACCTCGTGCAGCACCTCTTGGCCGCCGGAAATCTCGTCCGCTTTATTAATAAAAATAATGAGACGGTTCTTGTTAAGGCCTCTCAGCACCCTGAGCAGGTTGAGGTCGGCCTCCGAGAGCGGCTGCCTGGCGGTTAAAACGACCAGGCAAATATCCGCACTTTCGAGGTTTTGCCGTGTGATTTCGTCGCGGACCAGGAACGGGTCGTTCACGCCTGGAGTATCGATGAGGATCGTTGGAAAGTTGAATGCGCCGAGGTCGAAATAGATATTGGCAACCTTGGTGATATCCGAATATTCGCCATCCCCGCCGGCGATTTGGGCTTCCTCGTCCGGCGCGCCGGCCGCCACGTAGCGAGTGAGCAGGCCCGGCGCTATCGCCGTGTAAGCATGGCCGGTACCCAGCAGATCCTCGAAGCGGGCTCCGAGTTTGCGCGCGGCGCGTTTTTGCATGGCTTCGACTTGGGCGTGGAGGGCATTCCAGTCGAAGCCGGGGAATATGCGCTCGGTGAGTTCGCGCGTGCGCCCTCCGTGCGAAAGACGCCGCCATTCGCCGCGGTTGAAAAATGTGAACGAAGCGCCGGCTTGGGGTTTGCCCGGCACCCCGAAATGCAGCTTGGTTATCACGGTGGTCCAAGGATTGATATCGGCGGGCAAAAGCCCCGGCTCCTCAACCAAGACGTTGATGAGGGAGCTCTTTCCCGCTTTTACTTGTCCGGCGATTGCGATGCAGCAAATACGGCTATCGAGATCCTGCACGAGAAATTTGAGCGCCTCAGCGGTTTCGTCGCCGGCGAGCGGTATGAGCCTCGACGCCAATTCAATCGCGCGCACTTTCGCAGCAGCCAGGTGCGTTCCAACGTTCAAGCTTTGTGACAAAGGTAAAGCATCGGGCTTCTTCAAGGTTTGTGCTGTAGAAGCCTTCCCGCCACATGCCCCTTCGGCAATCACATCTTTTAAAAGAGAGCTGTTGACCGCGCGCTGCTCCGCGGGTTTTGCTTCCGCTTGGCTAATCTTGCCTCGCTTTCCCGGACGAAAACCTAGAAAACTAATCATTCCCGCGGACTTCCGAAAAAAGAGGCTACATATATTTGCAGCCGGCTTCACCCTGCTTGCCGGCAGGCTCCAGCTAAACTACCCAATGTCATGGTTAATATCCAGCTTCCATTATATTGAAAACTGCGCTCTCTTCGCGCATAGGTAGCAGAGAGTTGGCGTAGCACCGGTAAGGGGCATGATCGATTATCTTATAAGATTGGTGCCCGGAAACGGGAAAGGCGAACCCGGCGGCGGCGTGCAGGGTCTTAAGCTCCCGGCAGAGCTTAGGGGCCTGCTGCAAAGCCTCGATATGGCGCAGAAAGCCTTGGACGCGGCGGCGTCTTCCTATCCCGTCTTGCGCGCACCCGCGCGTGCGGTCCGGCGCCTGACGAGGGCCGCCTCGCGCCCCTTTCGCATCGCTATTTTGGGGGAATCCAATTCCGGCAAATCTTCCATCGCCAATCTTCTGACCGGCGGCGTGACGTTACCGGCGCTTCCCGTGGCGAACACGAGGCTGCCGACGCTCCTCTATTATGCTCCAACGGCCGTTGTTCGCGCGCTGCATGCCGGCGGAAAGAGATTTCCCCTCCCGGCGCACACCGGCGGTCCGGGCCGGGAGATTATACGGCTTGAAGTGGGGCTGCCGAGCCCGATCCTGCGCGACATCGAGATTTTGGATTTCCCGGGAGCCGCGAACCCCTTATTTCCGTCCAAGCCCGAGGCAGCCCTGAGGCATGGCGTCGATGCCGCGATTTGGGCCACGGTTGCGACGCAAGCCTGGCGCGAGACCGAACGCATCGCCTGGGTGAATCTGCCGCTGCGGATCAAGTCGCGCAGCGTGCTGGCGGTGACCCATTGCGATCTCATCGCGACGGAGGCGGACTTCCGGAAATTGAAAGCGAGACTGCAAGCCGTCGCGGTTCCGCACTTCTCGGTCATGTGTTTCATCGCCGCCGCGAGCGGCGCTGCCCCGGCGGCGGCGGCCGAACCCGGCTCCGGCGTCGATCTTTTTTCTGCGGCCGGCCGCCTTTCCCGCGAGTTCGCGGCGGAGCGCAGGGGCAAGGCGCTGCTTCGCGCGCGGCGGCTCGCGGCGCAGAC
>JBKQIH010000097.1:0-2587 GCA_052148445.1 Rhodomicrobium sp. | reverse complement strand
CCGTGATCGTTGAACTGGGGCATTTCGCCCTCATCCTCGCCTTCTGCGTCGCGCTGGTGCAATGCGCCGCGCCGCTCTTCGGTCTCGTGGCCCGCGACGCGCGGCTCTTGCGGATCGCCGATGCGTCGGCGCCGGTTTTGTTTGCGCTCATCGCCTTCTCGTTCGGTGCGCTGATCTGGGCGCATGTGAACGACGATTTCTCGGTTGCCAATGTGTTCGAGCACTCGCACTCGGCCAAGCCGCTCATCTATAAGATCTCGGGCGTCTGGGGCAACCACGAAGGCTCGATGCTGTTGTGGGTGCTGATCCTGTCGCTGTTCGGCGCGGCGGTCCGGCTTTTCGGCCGCAACTTGCCCCTCGATTTGCGCGCCACCGTGCTTTCGATCCAGGGCGCCATATCGGCCACCTTCGCTATTTTCATTATCGCGACGTCGAACCCGTTCCTGCGCATCGCCAACGCGCCCGTCGAAGGCAACGGTCTCAATCCGATCCTGCAAGACCCGGCACTCGCCATCCATCCGCCGCTGCTCTACACGGGCTATGTCGGCTTCTCGATGGCCTTTTCCTTTGCGATTGCGGCGCTGATCCTAGGGCGCGTCGATTCGGCTTGGGCGCGCTGGGTGCGGCCCTGGACGCTCGGCGCCTGGATCTTTCTCACCCTCGGCATCGCGGTTGGCTCCGGCTGGGCCTATTACACGCTCGGCTGGGGCGGCTGGTGGTTCTGGGACCCGGTCGAGAACGCCTCGCTGATGCCATGGCTCGCGGGAACCGCACTGATACATTCGGCCATCGTTATGGAGAAGCGCGATAGCCTGAAGGCATGGACCATCCTGCTGGCCATCTTGACCTTCAGCTTGAGCTTGCTTGGCACCTTCCTCGTCCGCTCCGGCGTTATAACCTCGGTGCACTCTTTCGCATCCGACCCGGCGCGCGGCGTATTCATCCTTGTCATCGTGAGCACGTTCACGGCTGGAGCGCTCGCTCTTTTCGCCTGGCGCGCCAGCACGCTCCGGGCCGGCAGCCCGTTTTCGCTTGTCTCGCGCGAAGGCGCCCTTGTTCTCAACAATCTGCTGCTCACCGCCTCTTGCGGTATCGTGGTCGTCGGCACGCTTTACCCCCTGGCGCTGGAGGCCTTGACGGGCGACAAGATTTCGGTCGGCGCGCCATTTTTCAATGCAACCGTGGTCTGGATTTTCATGCCTCTGTTGCTGGGGGTTTGCTTCGGCATGTTCCTCGCCTGGAAGCGCGCCGATCTGCGGGAAGCCGCGCACCGGCTTTGGCCCGCGGCGGCGGCGGCCCTGGCCGCTGGGTCCGCGGCAGCCCTTGCCGGCGCCGGCGCGAAAATCGTTCTGGCCATAATCCTTGGGACCTGGGTCTTTGCAGGATCGGTTTGGGAGCTGCTGTGGCGCGCGAAATTCGCCTCGGCGCCTTTTTCCGAGACGGTGCGCCGGCTCCGGAACACCCGGCTCAGCCAGCTTGCGGCAACGTTCGGCCATATCGGCCTCGCGGTCACGGTCATCGGCATCGCAGGTGCCAGCGCCTGGAATACGGAAAGCCTCACTGTCATGAAGCCTGGCGATAGCGCCGCGCTGGCCGGCTACACCGTGACGTTCAAGGACGTCTTCGACCCTTGCGCCACGGAACCGCGCAGCTGCCCGAACTTCGCGGCGCTCGCGGGCGCCTTCGAATTGAAGAGGGACGGCAGGCAGATCGCCACCGTCATTGCCGCGAAGCGGAGATACGATGCGCCGCCCCAGGCAACGACGCTCGCCGGTATCTCGATCCGGCCTTGGGGCAACGTTTATATCGTGCTTGGCAATGAGCTCGAAGGCGGAGCGTATGCGGTGCGGATGTATTTCCATCCCTTCGTAAACTGGATTTGGGGCGGCGCTACGATCATGTTCATCGCGGGCATTCTGTCGCTTGTGGACCGGCGCCTGCGCGTCGGCCTGCCGCAACGCGCGGGCAGAACGCCCATGGCGCCCGCGCCAGCACCGGCGGAGTGAACCATGCGTATATCCTCGCTCATTCGCCGCACAGCGTCATCGCGAGGCGGCTCTTGCCGCCGTGGCGATCCAGAGCGGCGCCGAAGCTTTGGCCTTGGATTGCTTCGCTTCGCTCGCCATGACGTGACGGCGTTCGTAATTACCCTGCTGCTCGCGCTTCCGGTTGGGCCAGCCTTCGCGGTCGATCCGCAAGAGCAGCTGAAAGACCCCAAGCTTGAAGCGCGCGCCCGGGAAATCTCGGCCGGTCTTCGCTGTCTCGTCTGCCAAAATCAATCCATCGACGATTCCGATGCGCCGCTCGCCAAGGATTTGCGCCTCATCGTGCGCCAGCAGCTGCAAAAGGGCGCAAGCGACCGCCAAGCGGTGGATTATGTCGTGGCGCGTTATGGCGAATTCGTACTTCTAAACCCGCGGCTTCGCCTGAACACGCTGATCCTGTGGCTGACGCCGCTGTTCCTCCTTGCCGGCGGGTTTGCCCTCGCCGCGCGCATCGTCCGCCGCCAGCCGGAAACGGCCAAGGCCGCGCCGCCCCTCACGCCCGAAGAGCAAAAAGAGCTGCAGTCGCTGCTGACGCCACCGGG
>JBKQIH010000096.1:0-2901 GCA_052148445.1 Rhodomicrobium sp. | reverse complement strand
AGCAAAGCAAGCAGAAGATGCTCGAGTGTGACAAAGCGATGAGAGCGCTGTTCGGCCGCACTGCGCGCCCGCCTCAATGCGTTATTCAAATAGGCCGTACGCGGCAGCTCCGCGCGACCTGCGGAATGGTCGTTCATGGTGTCACTGGATCTTGCCTATGCCGGATGCTTACGCGGCCACCCGCCCACCTTAAGCTCTTGGGCGTGTCCTGAAAAGCCGCAACATTTCTCAGGTTTTGTCATATGAAGAAGCGATGCGTAGTTACAATCGCTTCTATCTAATTGAGAGCGCAGGAGCCGCGGGTTACTACATTCCAGCATAGTTCGGGCCGCCGCCGCCCTCTGGCGTTTCCCAATTGATATTTTGAGCCGGATCCTTGATGTCGCAGGTCTTGCAGTGGAGGCAATTTTGCGCGTTGATCTGGAAGTGCGGCCTTCCGTCCTTGCCCTCGGTGATTTCATAGACCGCCGCGGGACAATAGCGTTGCGCGGGTTCGGCGTAGACGGCGAGATTATCGCGGATCGGAACCTTGGGATCGGTCAGAACGAGGTGAACTGGCTGATCCTCGGTGTGATTGGTGCCGGAGAGGAACAGCGACGAGGGGATGTCGAAAATCAGCTTTCCGTCGGGCTTTGGATAGTCGATGGGCTCGAAAGCTTGTGCAGGCCTTAGCGCTGCATAGTCTGGCTTACCATGCCTCAGCGTCGGAGAAAGCGACGTCGAGAGAGTGTTCAGCCACATATCCGCGCCGCTCAGCATGGTGCCCAGCGCCGTTCCGAACCGCGACAACAGCGGTTTGGCATTCCGCACGGGCCTCAGATCGCGCGCGATGGCACCTGTGCGTACCTCCCGCTCGTAAGCGTTCAGTTCGTCGCCGGCCCGGCCCGCATGGATGGCCTCGAAAGCCGCCTCCGCCGCGGCCTTTCCCGACAATATTGCGTTATGCGAGCCCTTGATGCGGGGCACATTGACCATGCCGGCGCTGCATCCCAGCAACGCACCCCCCGGGAAGACCAGCTTCGGCAGGGACTGCCAGCCGCCCTCGGTGATCGCCCGGGCGCCATAACCGATGCGCTTGGCGCCCTCAAAAATAGGTGCGATGGCCGGATGAGTCTTGAAGCGCTGAAATTCCTTGAAAGGATGGATATATGGATTTTCGTAGTTGAGGTGCACGACGAACCCAACGGAGACGAGGCCCTCGCCGTAATGATACATGAACGAGCCGCCGCCGGTGCGGTTGTTGAGCGGCCAGCCGAGCGTGTGCTGCACGAGACCCGGTTCGTGGTGTTCCGGCCGGATCTGCCAAAGCTCTTTCATGCCGATGCCGAATTTCTGTGGCTCGGCGTCCACGTCGAGATCGAATTTGCGGATAAGCTTCTTCGAAAGCGAGCCGCGCGCGCCTTCGGCAAAAAGCGTGTATTTGCCGTGGAGCGCCATGCCGCGCACAAATTCGTCCTTCGGCTTGCCGTCCCGGTCGAGGCCTAAATCACCGGTTGCCACGCCAATGACGGTTCCTTCGGGGTCCGTTAGGATTTCAGCCGCCGGGAAGCCGGGATAAATTTCGACGCCGAGGGCCTCCGCCTTCGCGGCGAGCCAGCGCACGAGATCGCCGAGACTCCCGATATAGTTGCCGTGGTTCGACATCAGCGGCGGCATGACGAAATTCGGCAAGCGGATCTCGCCTCGGGGGCCAAGATAGAGGAAGCGGTCCCTGGTCACGTGTTGCGTTAGCGGAGCGTCCTCGCTGCGCCATTCTGGAAGGAGGGCGTCGAGCCCAACGGGGTCGATAACGGCGCCAGAAAGGATATGCGCGCCAGCTTCCGAGCCCTTTTCGAGCACCACCACGGAAATCTCTTTATCGCTTTCCGCGGCGAGCTGCTTCAGGCGTATCGCGGCGGCAAGCCCGGCGGGGCCCGCACCCACGATCACGGCGTCGAATTCCATCGTCTCCCGTTCCGGAAGCTCGATTTTCTCGGCAGCTACGGTTTTCGCGTGTTTGCTCATGTCATCCTCCCGCGCTGCGGAATTTGCCCTAAAGGACAGTTTCGTACAGGCAAACATGGGCGCGCGCCACCTTGATTAATTGACGCAGCGTGGCAAAGTGCGAGCCATGGAGAATGCGGGGCAGAACGCGGCGATTTTGCTGGAATGGTACAAGGCGATGGGCGTGGATGAGGCCATCGCCGGAGCGCCGCAGGATTGGTATGCCGCTATACCAGCCTACGAGGCGCCACCCAAACCTCTCGATAGAGCGGGTGTGCCGGTGGCGGATGCGCCATTGCGTGAGCGAAGGCCGCTTGCGCGTCAAGAGGCCGCGCCTCAGCTTGGCGTTCCGGCCCCTGCGGGGGCGGCAGATCTCATGGCCGCGCGCGAACTCGCCCGGAGCGCGGAGAACCTTGCGGAACTGCGTGCGCTGCTCGAAACCTTCGAAGGCTGCGCTCTGAAACGCACCGCGAGCCGGCTTTGCTTTTCGCGCGGCTCGCCGGAAGCGCGCATCATGCTGATCGGGGAGGCGCCCGGCAAGGACGAAGACGCCAAGGGCCTGCCATTCGTGGGCAGGGCAGGGCAGCTTCTCGACCGCATGCTCGGCGCGATCGGACTGACGGAGGCCGATGTCTATATTACCAACCTCGTTTTCTGGCGCCCGCCCGGCAACCGGGTTCCGTCGCCCGAGGAGGTTCAAGTTTGCCAGCCCTTTGTCGAGCGGCAGATCGAACTTCTCGCGCCCCAGCTCCTGGTTTTCCTCGGCAATGCCGCGGCCAAGCAGCTCACCGGCGCCACCGAGGGCATCATGAAACTGCGCGGCAAATGGCTAACCCACGCCGGGATCCGCGCCATCGCGACGCTGCACCCGGCCTATCTCCTGCGCAACCCCATCGCCAAGCGGCTTGCCTGGCGCGA
>JBKQIH010000095.1:0-42109 GCA_052148445.1 Rhodomicrobium sp. | reverse complement strand
TCGCCGAGGGCGGATTTCTCGAACATGTCACCATCGAGCGCAGCTCGGGCCGGCTCGATTGGACGGCGAAGCGGTTTGATCGATTCCGCTCTGCCACGGCGCGATGCGAAAGGGTTTCAAGCTTCATTTATTAGCTGCGCAAGTACAACCGGCCGGAATGCGCACCTGTGCACCATCCATTCGCGGGCGAGCTTCTGGCCGCAGTTTTGCCAACGAAAGACCTCCCGTGTGGCGCTTCAGGCCGAGTCCGGACATTCTGGTTGTCTATGGGACATTCTCATGCTGAGTGGTAAGCGGAAGTGACACGACTTACCCGCCAGAAGGAGATGCTGAAGGACTCGAAGGCGCAAATGCATTCGATAACCCGGCGTAATGTGTTGGCAGGAATGGCGGGCCTAGGTTTGAGCGGCGTCAGCGCAGCGGGCGCCTATGACACATCGAGATATCCACAGCCATTTCTGGCACCGGGCGTGAGCTGGAAATACGACGTTATCGGACAATTCGATCCGTCGCCAAACTATCTTGCTCTAGACCTTGTTAATGCACTGGCTTGGTCGCCCGATGGCGCGCGCATTGCCATTGGATCGCACCACAATGACTACTACCAGCTTTGGGATGTACAGGAACGGAGACGGCTTTGGGAGTTTAAAGGATCTAGTTCTTTAAACCCAACAAAGGACGTAGCTTTTACTAAGGATGGCCAGCTCGTTGTTGTCCCCCATATTGCAGGCGGACAATCGCGCGACCAGCTATCTACGCTGGCAGTTTTAGATGCCGCCAGCGGCAAACTCACCCAGCAAGTGCCCGCCGGCATACCGGACGATTTTAAGGATATTCTTTTCACATCAGGCTTTGCGATATCGCCCGATGGCAAATATCTGGTGGCAAGCTTCGGAAGACATCCGCGAACATTTGCAGTGTACGATACGAAAACCTGGATGCCTTTGCATATTATTTCAAGTCCTGGGGGTAATCAGAGACATTTCTTATTCGATCCTGTTACCGGTTACCTGGCGGTAAACAGCGGCTCTTATCGTTCCAAGCTCCACAATCTGGACTCCAGCGTAATATCGAACGCGCCGCGCGATCCCGACAGAACTGGCTTGGAGTTATGGAACCTAGAACAAGCCCGGCTTGTCCGCTTTATTCCCGAGGCTGGGGGAACTATTAGTTATATTTCTAATACTGCTAATGTTATTGTTAGGCATCAGAAAGTCAACATCATCGAGAACCTTGGTAAGCTTGCCACCTATCAAGTTTTCGAAAACTTGATAATTTTCGACACGGTCGAAGCACGCCCCATCAAAGCATTTCAAGGGGATGTCAGCCGCATCGAGCAATTATCCGTGAGCATTGACGGAGCTTTGGTTGGGGCGGCGAGCGGGCTTGGGGGCGTGAAAATTTGGGACTGCGGCACGGGAGAGCCCCTCATTGCAACCAAGTGGTGGTTGAATCCTTTGGACGGCTTATCCGTCAATGTCTTTGCCTTTAGTCCAGTGGACAGGCGGTTCGCCTTTGGCCAGGATAATCAGTTTTTAATTGGGGAAATTCAAAGGTCTTGAGGGGAGGCTACAGCGGTTTCAAACATTCAGCTTACTAACATAGAGGATCGAAAACGTCAGAGCAAAAAGCGCCGTTAGAATTCTATTCCCCTCGGTTGGAGTTCGTAGGCTCAGACCAGGGCGGGAATTCTTGGCTATATTTAATCTTGCCGTTTTACACTGCTTGATGAATGCCGCATTAAGCGGATAGGGAGTTTCAGTGTGACCCAACGAGGAAAAAGATTCTATCATTTTTTCGTCCGTACACGTTTTCACACAGCCTCGGCCGACCACCGACATTTGGGTTCCTTGACGGACTTTCTGTCGCTGGGAGTCAAGTGGGAGTGGCGCCAAATACTTGCGGGTCCTCTTCGGGGCTTGTCGCACCAGTGTGGCACTTCGGCCTGCGGCAGCAACCGGGAAGAGCGCGCTCAATTTGCTAGCGCTATTGCTTCTTCTCCATCAAAAACCAAGTCAGATCATATAGAGGCATGACAGGATCGCGCCGCCACAAAAACCCGTAGTCCGTCACTTTCAGTTCCGGATAAAGGTCGAGCATATCTCCCGCAAAATCCCGCTTCCAGAGCACATCGGAGCGCCCTTGAAATTCAATCGCGACTGGCTTTGGATTGTAGTATTCTGCGATCAGGATATAGCGGCTGCTTGAGTGATAAAGAGCGCCCTACGCTTTCGATAAATCGTCTGGATGAATATGAATAAGTACGCCCGTTGAGAGACTTAAATCATTCTTCTCCGTAGCGTCTGCGAAATCCAGCATATTGCCTTGGATCACGTGAACGCCTTCGATTTTTTTCAGTTCTCCTAAGGCACTATCGTTGACCTCGACGGCGGTAATATCAAATGGGGCAATCCGTTTGAGCGCTTGAAGGTTTAAGCCTCTGTTTGCGCCGAACTCAATCACCGAGTTGATGGACTGACCGATTTTGCCGAGTGCGTGCTTGAAAAAAGCTTCCCGCTGGAGGATGAGATCCTCACCGGCAATGCGGCGGGGGTAATCGTTCCCGAAGTCGCCTTTCCAAAACTCCGTAGTGCCAACGCTGTGCGCCATGCTACCCAACCAGTAACCCACCTGTAGACCGCCCATCTAAACTCCTTGGCCGGAGCCGTCAACCGCTCAATGACGGCAACACGCCGCCTTGTCTGCCTCGCTACGAAGTTTTGATCGATGTCAGCAGCTGAGGGTCTAGCTGCCGGGGCCTTGTCACAACAGGGAGACCGCTCTCGACCCTTCACGACTTTTAGGAACCGGGGACGAAGCGTTGGATTTTGACCGCTAGTGCGGCACCGGTGAGGCGGAAATTGGAGGCGTCTCTGCGTACCGCCCTTTAACAGCTTCCGCATTGCCGAGCAGCACATCCTTTATATCGCGCACGCCGGCTTCGATCCCCGCCGGGAAATTCCCGCGCCTAAACGCGGGCACGATCGCATTGCCGATGATGAGTTTCGCAAGATCGTTGGTGAGCAGCGTTTCCAGCCCGCGCCCAACTTCGATACGCACTTTGCGCTCCGCTGGAGCCACAATCAAAAGCACGCCGTTATTCTTTTGCTTTTGCCCAACGCCCCAGTTGCGTCCGAGCCGGAGCCCGAAATCCTCGATCGCATAGCCTTGCAGTGAATGCGTGGTGTAGACCACAAGCTGATCGCCGGTCTTTTCTTCCAAAGCATTAAGTTCGCTCGTTATTGCTGCCTTGTCCTCGGGAGCCAGCAAACCCGCATCGTCCATAACCCGCGCGGTGAGCGGAGGAAATACGGGATCGGCGTTCGCCGCAAGCGGGATTAGAAAAATGGCGGCGATGGCCAGCGAGAGAACCGCCGCGGCCGAACGAGATGTACGCATAAAAACCTCTCCCGCTCAGGCCGGTCCATAGCGATTGGCGGCAGGGGAACCCCTCCGCGCTGCGAGCAAGACCAAGTAAACAAGAAAAACCACGCCCATAAAGGAGAAAAGCCCGGAGCCGAGCCGCTCCGATGTGGCAAGGCTTGCGCTAAGCCCGGTCAATTGGAGAACATAGATTGCGGCAATCGGGCCGTAAGCGATGAGGGTGAGCCAGCCGCTCCGGCCCATGTCATGCCAGCGCTTAACGTCCAGCGCGAGCGAGGGCCACAGAAAGATCAGTCCGGCGAGCAAGACGGCCCTGTCTTCGAAATATGCGGTGAGCGAAGGAGCCGCGCCTGGACCCGCGGGGCCAGTCATGCCGAAGACCTGGCGGAACAGCGCCTCGGCAAGGGATTCCGCGACGATGAGGGCGGCAAAAACCGCAAGCCAGGTCAGCCTGTTAATGCGTCCTTTGAATTCGAACAAAACGAAGGAAGCGCGCTCCATCGCCTAGCCCCGCCCTGCAAGCGGGTCCGGCCCATGCGGGTTCGGTCCTATGTCTCCTTTGAAAATGCCGAACTGGAGCACGCTCCAAATTGCCGAAGCCAGCAAAAGCAGATTCGCCAAGACGGCGGCGCTAGGATCGAACTTGTCGGCGATCAAGGCGCCAAAGAATGGCAGAACCACGACGAGGATCAGCCAGCTGCTCAGGCCCCGGTCATGAAGACGCTTCACTCCGAGCGCAATAAAACTCCAGATGGAAAAAAGAAACGCAAGGGAGGGAAGGATCGCCCATAACACGAGCCGGAACAACAGCGGCGCGGCTTCCTTGCTTTCGATCCAAGCCGGATCGGCCAGCTTTGCCTCCAGCTCAGGGTGGACAC
The DNA here is from genome assembly GCA_052148445.1 of Rhodomicrobium sp. Taxonomy (GTDB): domain Bacteria; phylum Pseudomonadota; class Alphaproteobacteria; order Rhizobiales; family Rhodomicrobiaceae; genus Rhodomicrobium. The sequence continues at coordinate 37,847 of JBKQIH010000095.1, read as the reverse complement.
TCACATAAAGGCCTACAGCAAGGACAAGCACGATGGCAGCTGCAATGGCGACCCCAAACGCGATCGACATGCCGAGCCACCATTTCTCCCGGCTGATGCGCCCTTCCAAGGCAAGCATCCAACTCCCAAAACTGTAGTCGCCGCCGTGATAATCGGGCGGCAACGGGTCTTCACCGTTCTGGTTTGGGCCCGCCGTGCCCCTCAAGACGCTCAGCTCGAAGAAGACATAAAGTCCAAAACCCATGACCGGGAGCAGGAACGCGCCGGCGGCAGGACTTGCTTCCTCTCCTGCAATGCTTCGTCCGGGCATGAGCGTGAAGACAATAGACGCCGCATAATAGGCGTACCAAATCCACGCCGGCCGCTCGCGATCGTGCAAACGCTTCACCGCCACCGCCGCTAGGGGCCAAGCGAGAAACAGGAAATAGGCAAGCCAAATCGGCACCCAGAGGCCGCTATTACCGGCGGGCCGTTCCCAAACCTCGGCAGCGAGCGGATTGCCGGTCGCGAGGTATGCCAGAACCCCCGTGAACAGGAACCCGGCAATGCTAACCAGAATGCTCGCGAACCAGTACGTCTTGCGGTTTATCCGGCCGTGAAAGCCGAAGAAAATTTCACCCCAGCTCATTCTTTCCCCTCCGGCGGTCCCCGCAGGGATAGCATGCGTTGGGTTAGAAGACCGTATCAGTCGCGCAACAGTTCGTTGATCGATGTCTTCGAGCGCGTCTTCTCATCGACCCGCTTGACGATTACCGCGCAAGCTAGCGACGGACCGGGCGTGCCATCGGGCAGCGGCTTTCCGGGCATCGCGCCGGGCACGACCACGGAGTAGGCCGGGACGCGCCCGTAGAGCACCTCGCCCGTCGTGCGGTCGACGATCTTGGTCGATTGACCGATAAACACACCCATGGAGAGCACGGCTCCCTCGCCTACGATCACCCCCTCGGCGACCTCCGAGCGCGCGCCGATGAAGCAATTATCCTCGATGATGACTGGGCCCGCTTGTAAGGGCTCCAGCACACCGCCGATGCCAACGCCGCCGGAAATGTGGCAGTTTTTACCGATCTGCGCGCAGGAGCCGACCGTCGACCAGGTGTCGATCATGGTGCCTTCGTCCACATAGGCTCCGGCATTCACGAAGCACGGCATCAAGACCGCGCCGGGCGCGATATAGGCGGAGCGCCGCACCACGGCACCCGGCACCGCGCGGAAGCCAGCCGATTGAAACCGGCCGGCCGTCCAGCCGGCAAACTTAGACGGCACCTTGTCCCACCAGGGTCCCGGCGCGCCCTGTCCCATCAGGCTATTTCCATTCAGCCTGAAGGAGAGGAGGATCGCCTTCTTCAGCCAATCGTTCACGATCCAGGCGCCATCCTTCTTTTCGGCGACGCGGGCCTCTCCGCTATCGAGGAGCATGAGGGCGGATTCGACCGCTTTGGCGATGGCGTCATCTTGGCCGGGCTCGATGTCCTGGCGGCGCTCGAATGCGGCGGCGATTACACCCTTCAAACCAGCGATCATGGCTATCCTCCCCCAAATCGTTGAAGTGGTTCTATCTCAGAAGGACGGATCGTGCCTGCGCGGAACCCTTTGTCAAGAAAGTTCGTTTCCGCGGGGCCACGTTCGCGCGCCGGTCATACTGGATCCGTTCGACCGCTTCATCGCCCGCGTCCGCAGTGCACCATGAAGCGGTGCGCCGTCCCTGGGGTCATCCCAGCACGGCGCCCTTTGCATAACTCTCGTCATCCCGGAAATGCCGCCGGCATTATGCGGGATCGTTAGAAGCGTCCGCATCCAATAAGGTCCGGTGTCTGCGCAGCGGAACTACGCACTGCAGCGTGCGGGAGACGCCGCGGAAGTCATCGAGCGGTTTTGGCATCACCTTCGCGCTTCGCCCTGACCCTGCTGATTATCGAACTCAAAGATCTGCCGCAAGATCCCGGGCGCCAGCACCGACATGGGATTGACCGCCACATCGGGGTTCGATGTCTTGCCCTGTACCGCGAAAGTGATCCCGAATATCCCTTCGTTATCGCGGCCGTTTAGTAGATCGCTAATAACCGGCACCGGCTGGAGCAGGGCGTTGACACCGTATAGCGGAACGTAAGTTCCCGAAAGGGCGAGGGTATCGTGGCCAAAATCGACATGACCCCTCATAGTCACCCCCATCTCAGGTCCGTTTATCGAGGCCTCGTGCACGCGGAATTGGTTCGAGCCCGTGGAGAACTGGACCACCATCCGATCGAATGACATCGGCGCCCCGCCGGATACCTGTTGAGCCGCATTGCGGCTATCGGGCTTACGGCGCTGACGCTCCCGTTCCGCTTGCGAAACCACCTTGCCGGCAACCTGATCCCCTTGAATGACGAAGCGCCGGACATCGAGAGTGCCCGATTTGTCCGCACCGCCATTACCGTCGAGATTGACCCGCAAGTTCATGGTGCCCTGCTGCACCGCGTTGTAAAACCCAGCCAGACGGAAGGCTGCGCCCGCATCCGTCGCGTCCGATACCAGCATCCGCGGATGGCCATGCTTTTGCTCGACATGCACGGCAATCGGTGCCTCTCCATTGAGCCGGCCGTTGACATCGAGGTAAGTGAGCTTGCCGCCGCGCCGCTTCGCATCGATGACGACCGACTTAACGGTGGTATCGTAATAGCCGAACACAGTTTCAATCTCCGCATTGAGGTCGAGCCCTGGTTCGTCCTTGAGCGGCGCGGGTTGGTTATCGGAGATTTTGCCACCCAAGAGGAGCGTGTGGAAAAACTGGCGTCCATCGTAGGACGGCCCTTTCGCCTGCACTTTAAGCACATTTTGGGGCGTCAGCTCTCCGTTAATAGCGAGCTTTGTTAGCGCATTGGTCGAGAATTCGTTGAAGTTGAACGAGGAGATGCGCCGCTTGTCGTTGAACGCGAGGCGGCCGGCGATATTCAGCCCGTCTCCAGTCATGGTAAAATTGTCGAGCAGAAGCGAGTTATCCGGACGCTGCATCAAATTGAAGTTGACGACCGCCTTTTGGCCGAGTGGCTTGCGCCAGCCGATCGCGGTAAGGAATATTTCCGTTTGGGTGAGGTTTACCTCCATAAACAGCTTCGGCGGCCCATCGCGTTGCATCGCGACGGCAAGCGCTATGGGCAACTCGCCTTTTACGATGTGATTGATATTCAAACCGAGTTGATCGCGGGCCTTCTCATTCAGAATCCCAGCGACGCGCAATGTGGGCTGCCGTTCCGGCGGGGCATCGAATATGCGCTGCCATGCAAGCGTGACCGGTACATTATTGACTTTGACCTCGCCATTTGCGCTGACCGCCGTTTCGGATGCGTCGAAATTAATTGTGCCGCCGTTCACTGCAAGTCCGCCGGGCAGCATATTGGATTTCAGATCGGAGACCCGGCTTTTTCCCGACAGCGTCATTTGCTTGAATGACAGCTCCTTCAGGAGCGGGAAGCCGATCTTGAAGGTTGCGGACGCTTGACCGTTCACCAAATTGGGCCGGAAGCCGACGGCCTTCACATAGCCGAGCGGCGGCTGATCGAGAAGTTCTAGAACGGCGGCAACCTCGCCTGTCCCCTTAAAGTGTATGTCCGCATTCGGGAAATGCGGTCTCAGATCGTCTATGGCAAACTGCGCATTTGAGAACGATATGGAGCGCCCGCTCGGGACATCGATGCGCGCGTCTCCTAAAATATCGTAAATGTACCGGCGGCCGGTCACGCGGGCGACGGACTCCTTGGTGACGATAGGAGGCAGTCCCTTGATGTGATAAATCTGCATGCCGGATAAACCAAGACGGACCGAAACCGCCGAATCGGGGAGGTCGCCATCCTTGTCCAGCGCCGCCAATGCCGCAGCGGTCAGATTGATCGCAAAACTGCCGCTGCCGATACGGCCCGCTGAAATGCTGCTTCCAACCCAATCCCGGCCGCCATTGGCGACGAAGACCGGCCAGATCGCCTTCATGAAGGACATGGGCATGGCCGAGACGCTGCCATTCGCGGTGATTGGGCCGCCCGAGCCGATTTCGGAGGCTTGGGCCGACATTGTAATGCTCCCGCCCGCGCCGCGAAGCGCAAATTCGTTGAGAGTGACGGTATCCGTGGCGGCCTGATATTTGGCCGATATTTTGAGGGCATCGAGAGCCACCGCGGGTACCCCGAATTGCGGCGCGCTCAAAGTCGTACCCGTCCCGTCCAGTTCGACGGACCAGACCGCCTGGCTCATTCCCGTTTCGTTATGGCAAACGATCGCTCCGCTGAGGGTCAGCAAGCTGTCGTCCCAGCGCAGTTCGAACGGTTTGACCAGAAGCGCTTTGTTGTCCTTGTCGTACGCAACCTTGAGGATTCCGCCGTCGATGGTTGCGGGATGCTTCTCATCGAAAGGCGCAAAAAACTGTCCGCTCCCGAGCTTTATTTCGCCGTCTCCGCCCAAAAGCTGGCCGTCGTGGCCAATGTCGAAACGCGCCTGGCCGCTGACCGGCAGATCGACAAGCTTGAGCGGATCGAGGGTGGGAAAACTACGCCAGATGGAGCGGGGGACAATGTCCTCGACCGACGCAGTCACCTTGTACCTTTTGCTTTGCGGCTGGTTCACCGCGCGAAAGGACGCCTGCCAAGCCATTTCCTCGTGTTGAAGCTTAAGTTCTCCCCGAAGCGCGCTTTCGCTTCCCTCTTCGTCGAGATCGATGTGGAAATCGGCGACGCGCCAGGTCGAGACACCCTTCTCGCTTGCGAAATAGACGACCGCATCTTGAACGCCGATGCGCTCGAGCGCCGAGGATGCTCCGCCCCGTCCTTCCAAGGTAGAAAACAACCGGGCAAGCAGAGCTGCTGGATCGAACGGCTGCGTAGCTGGCTGCGCATTTAGAGCCTGCCGCGCCAAATTCCGGACGCCGGCCGTTTCGAGCGTTTCACCATGAATGGCATCCCCCTCATTGGAGGGGTCCCCCAGGGGCACCTGGCTCGCCTGCGGAAAAGACAAAGCCGGCGCTTCGGAGCCGGTACTCGCTTGGTCGGGAGACGCCGAGAGCGCCAAGCCCTTTCCGTTCAAATTGTAGATGAGCACTTTCGGCCCGAGAAGATTGATCTTCGAAGCCGCCACCGAAAAACCGAGCAGCGATGGCTCGCTAATAGCAATGGAAGCGAACGGCGCCTTTGCGATCTCCTGATTGTTCTCGCCGGCTAGGCTGACATTCGCGAGCCGGAATTCGAGGCCCCATCCATGCGACAGCCTTAAAATGGCGTCGCCGACGTGGAAACTATAGCCCTTAAGCTGGGAGTTGAGCTGCCGCTGCACGGCCGGAACGAGAAAGGACAAGGACACCGGCCCGGTCAGGAGCCGGGCATAAAGGGCGCCGATGCCGGCAAGGACCAAGAACAAGAAGACCGCCGCTGCCCGTCCGCCGAACCGGATGGAGTGGCGCGATGCGGCTTTGAGAGGCGCTGGAATAGCGCCGGCGATAGCCTTGCCGCCTTGCGACAAGCGCGCCAGCTGAATTTGAACGGTGGAGGCTGTGGCGACAGCCGTGCTTTGCTTTTGAGGCACAAGCGCGCGGCGCGTCCCCCGCCGGATATCACGATCATCCATTGTCATTCGCGAGGCTCATGCTAGCCGTAAAACGCACTTAGCACGGCAACTTCCCCCATAAGCCAATGTCTGCAGCGCTATTCTGCGCACGGTAGGCTTACCCGGCGCTCAAGCAATTTCCCCAAACTGCCGGTTGCAGATGGCGTATCTCTCAGGCATTCCCTTGTCTATAAACTGCAAAAAGGGACAAAAGGAAGGCTCAAAACGATGGTTGGAGAAGGCGATTCCGCTCCGGATTTTGCACTGCCCGATGCGGATGGCAAAATCGTGCAGTTGAGCGAGTTCAAGGGCCACCATGTAGTGGTGTATTTCTATCCGAAGGACGACACCTCGGGATGCACGAGCGAGGCGCTGGATTTTTCGGCGCTCAAACCCGAATTCGATAAGCTCGGAACCGAAGTTTTCGGCATATCGCCCGACAGTGCGAAAGCCCACGCCAAATTCCGTGGCAAGCATGCCCTTGCCGTGACGCTCATTGCCGACGAAGAGAGGGCCGCCATCGAAGCCTATGGCGTTTGGAAGGAGAAGAAAATGTACGGGAGGGCCTATATGGGCGTGGAACGTTCCACCTTCCTAATCGGGCCCGATGGGACTATCATTGCGGCTTGGCGCGGTGTCAAAGTCCCGGGTCACGCGGCCGCTGTCCTTGGCGCCTTGAAAAAGCAGCATTGACGCCGTCAGGTGCGCGCGGCGGGGTGCTGCGCCCGAAAAACAACTGCGGCGTTCAAACCGGAGGGATATGCCGCAGTTAATGCGATAAGATCGATTAACGGCGTTGAAATAGCGCGGGCTGTGCCTTAAAACGAACTGCCGCGCACCGTATCGCTCCGGAGATGTGCGAATGTTCAGTAAAAAGCCAGAGACGGATATGAGCAATTTCGATCAGCAAAAACCGATAACCAAGACCACGAGCAAAGCCATTGGCGGCCAGCCCATGCCCTCTCAGGGCGGCATGGCACCGATGGGAGGCCCGGCGCCTGGACAAGGAGGGCCCGCACCGATGGGGGGCCAGCCGTCCTATGCACCGAAACCGCCAGCCTTCAGGGGACCAGACCGCATGGCGCCATCCATCATTGGCGAAGACCTCACCGTTACGGGTAATGTGCTTTCCAGGGGGGAAGTCCAGGTGGACGGCCGGATCCAGGGCGACGTTCATTGCTCTTCGCTGATCGTCGGCGAAAAGGCGGAGATCACCGGCGGCATCGTCGCTGAGGACGTTGTTGTCCGCGGCCGTGTCATGGGTTCCGTTCGCGGTAACCGCGTTACGCTGCAGGCTTCGAGCCACGTCGAAGGCGATGTATTCCACAAATCTCTCGCGATCGAACAAGGCGCGTTCTTCGAGGGCAAGTCCCGGCGCTCCGAGGATCCAATTGCGACTGCACCACGGCTTGAGGGCATGAATCCCCAGCCATCGCAGGCTGCGGAATAGTCTCGGGGAGGCTATCCACCGTCTTTGGCGATGTCAAAAGCGCACCGGATACCGGACGCTTTTGACTTTAATGCTCCCGCCCAGCACGCAAGAGCGCTGCCGCGCATGATTCCATGCGGAAACTCCCGCCGGAGGCGCGCGAAGCATGGCGCCAATCTCTATATATTTAACTTGGCGCCCGCGTCCTTGAGGATCAGTCTAGACAAAAATACGGTCGATGAAACGATCAAAGCCGTGACCACTGCCAGGCCCGCGTTCCTCGTGCCGTCGCTATCCTCTCCATAAAACACGAACTGCTTCGTTCCCTCCCATGAGGTGACGAGATCGATGGCAATGCAGATCGCCCATGCCGCCTTCAGCAGCAGTGCCGGCGTATCGTCCTCTTTCGAGCTCCAAATCAGTTGCGTGGCAATCGTAAAGCCGAACACCACGATGGTCACGACGAGCGCGAATGCGAACTGCACGGGGTTGATTCTTGGGTTCAAAGGCAGGTCGAAAAAAGCCGCCACACCGTAGAATGCCGTGAAAAGATCCCAGAGCGCGCCAACAAGAAGGCCTGCTCCCACCACGCGGACGCCCATAACCATCCTTGCCCCCAACATGGACGCGGCCGCCAGCCAAGCTGACCGCGGCTGCCCGATATTCCTAAATTATCTCACAAATTTTTTGGCCGCCATGGAAAATGCGTGCATTGCCGCCGCGCGCTCTGCCGTCATCGGGTGCGCGCTGCGGTGCGAAGTGCCGCTGCGCAGACAGGGGATCGTAAAGGGCGCCGGCGTTTGATACGATCCCGCGTCTGCAGCGCACCGCTTCGCGCTGCGCCGCGCACGGGATGACCACAAGGGGCACAGCGCATCAACGGCAGCTAAATTTCCGCCAGCCATGGCAGGCCATGCCTTAGAAAAGCGGCGCGGCAGGTGTTTGCCATGAGGTAGGCCACGGTCATGGGCCCGACGCCACCAGGAACCGGCGTAATCGCGCTCGCAACGTGCCGCGCGCTCTCGAAATGCACGTCGCCAACGAGCTTCGTCTTGCCGTTCCCCGCCGCCACGCGGTTGATGCCGACATCGATTACGATGGCGCCCGGCCGGATCCATTCGCCGGGGATCATCCCCGGGCGCCCGATAGCGGCAACGAGGATATCCGCATTATGAACCACGGCAGGTAAATCCCGCGTCTTGGAATGGGCGATTGTCACCGTGCAATCTTCGGCGAGTAGAAGATGAGCCATCGGTTTGCCCACGATATTGGAGCGGCCCACGACGGTGGCGTTGAGCCCGGTGAGCTGGGCCCGCGCGCTATGAATAAGGCGCAGGCAGCCGAGCGGGGTACAGGGTACGAAGGCGGGCTTGCCGGTAAAGAGCTTGCCGGCATTCACCGGATGAAAACCGTCGACGTCCTTCTCTGGCGCGATGGCCGCGATTGCCGCTTCGGAATCGATGTGCCCCGGCAGCGGAAGCTGAACCAAAATCCCGTCGATCGCGCTGTCCGCGTTGAGCCCGGCAATGAGGTCCAAGAGTTCCGCTTGGCTAACCGCGCCATGCGGGCGGCGCTCGATGGAATGGAAGCCAAGCTCGCTTGCGAGTTTCAACTTGCTGCGGACATAGACTTGGCTTGCGGGATCCTCCCCTGCGAGGACCACGGCGAGGCCGGGACGCCGGCGGGCTGCCGCATGGAATGCGGCCGCACTCTCCGCCACGGCCGCCTTGACATCGGCAGCTAGCGCCACCCCATTCAATAGAACCGCTTCCGCCATAGACTTACTTTTGCCTTTTCGTTTTGGGACCGCTTCCGGCCGGCTCAGCCAGCAGCTTACTCAGCTTTTCAAGCAGCTCCGCGCCATCGCCGGCCACAGTCACGGATTTCAACCTCGACTTCTGCCCGGATGCGACCGTCACCTTGGATTTGGGGACCCCGAGCCAGCCGGCAATGAGCGCGATCAGGGCCGCGTTCGCCTTGCCGTCCTCCGGCGGCGCGGTGACATAAGCCTTGAGCACCGGTTTCTCCCCATGCCGCTCGACGCCCGCGACGCGCTCCGATCCGCTTTTGGGCGTGAGCCGCACATGGATCGTCAGGCCTTGAGCGTCCGGAACGGCAGGAGTTTCCATAGAAGCGGTACGTCCGGACTAGATTGGCAGATGCTGCCTCAACCATCCGAGAATCACGACGTTGCGAAGGAAATAAAGTATGAGCAGCAAAATGACGGGCGAGATATCCAGCCCGCCGAAATCGGGCAGCGCATTCCGGATGGGCCGGAGCGCAGGCATCGTCATGCGATTGAAGGAGTCGGCGATTAGATAGATGGCGCGGTTCCGGCGGTTCACGACATCGAAAGCGATCAGCCAGCTTAAGATTACACTGACGAAGACCACAAAAATATAGAGGTCGATGACCCATGCAAGAAAATCTAAAAGTGGACTTGGGCTCATGTTCTCGTTCCCCCGCTGCATTACCGGTCTCTGTAACGTGCGCCGCTCGAGACCGCAAGACAATCGCACAGGGCATTCAACCGCCAAAGCGTTACAGAAAAGAAAAAAAGCGCCCTCACCCCAGCCATCTCCGGTCTGGAGACCCCATGGGAGAGGGGGCGCTGTTGCACACTCTGGGAATCGTTCAGGCGACCCTTCCATCGCGCTTGCTTGCAAGCGCGATAACGTTGAGATGCAAGCGCACCAAGGCGCTCCGTGTCCGGCCGTTACTGGGTGGCGTCACCGCGCTCTCAGCTTTCTGCCCAGCGGCGTGCCTCGGTTCCAACAAGCTGAGAGATGGTCTCCGATGTTCGCCCAGCCTCCGTCAATAGTGCTGCCTTTATGTCTGCGAGGAGGCCCGGTCCCTCGTAAATGAGACCGGTATAGAGCTGCAGCAGCGACGCGCCTGCGCGCACCTTGGCAATTGCGGTTTGCGGCGAATCGATGCCGCCAACGCCGATCAGCGGCAGCTTGCCTTGGGCGGCGAGGTAGCACCGCGCGAGCAGCCGCGTGGACCGCGCGAACAGCGGACGCCCCGACAGCCCGCCGCTTTCTCCGCGATGCGAGCTCGCCGGAATCCCCTCGCGCGATATCGTTGTGTTCGTAAGGATCGCCCCGTCAACCCTGTGCGACAGAAGGCAATCCATCACCGGCTGGATTTCCTCGTCGCGCAAATCGGGCGCAAGTTTCACCAGCACCGGGACCGGGCGCGGCAGGCTCGCCCGCGCCTCCATCACAGCCTTGAGCAAAAGGTCGAGCCGGCCGGGCGCTTGCAGATCGCGCAAGCCCGGCGTGTTCGGCGACGAGATGTTGACCGCGAGATAGGACGCCGCCCCGCCGAATGCTCGCACGCCCGCAACGTAATCCGCAATCGGCTCGTCGCTCTCGCGGTTTGCGCCGATATTAATGCCGAGAACGCCCTTAGGCGGATGGCTCGCGAGACGCGCCAGCGCCGCCGCGTGGCCTGCATTATTGAATCCGAGCCTGTTGACAATGGCCCGCTCGCGAATAAGCCGGAACGAGCGCGGGCGCGGATTACCGGGCTGCGGTTTCGGCGTGACCGTACCCGCCTCTGCAAAGCCGAAGCCCATGGCGAAAAGCTGATTGTAAACCCGCGCGTCCTTGTCGTAGCCCGCCGCCACGCCTATCGGGTTGGGGAAGGTGAGGCCGAACTGCGTGACGGCAAGGCGCGGATCGTCCGCCTTGGCCGGGCGCGGGTGGAGGCCGGCTTCCAGCGCCTTGAGCGAAGCCTTGTGCGCCGTTTCGGGATCGAGTAGGAAAAGCCCGGCTTGGGCGAAGGGCCAAAGGCGGTGCATCATGGTAGCTGGTCCGGAATAATTGGCGCGCCGTCTTCGCCAAGCGCGATTGCGGTCACGCTTGTCACCGCGGCGATGGGCAGAACCGCGTAAAGATGCGGGAACAGATCGCCCCCGCGCGATGGCTCCCAGCGGAGCAAGGCCCCCTCACCCCAACCCTCTCCCCGAGGGGAGAGGGAGAGGGAGCTGCGGCCCTCTCCTTGAGCGAAACGTGCGTTCGAACGTCCCTTCTCCCCTAGGGGAGAAGGACAGGATGAGGGGGGACTTTCCAATGCCGCGACATCCACCGCGAGCAGAACGAGATCGCTCACGCCCGTGAAATGCTTACGTGCGGTTTCGCCAAGCTGCGCGGCGGTGGAAAAATGGATGAACCCGTCGCGCAGATCGTCCGCGGAGCCGCGATAAACGCCGGCCGTTTGCGCCGCTTCCCAATCGGCGCGCGTCAGCAGCTTATAGATGATGGCTGCGGTCATCGCGCGCCTACGCGGCTTCGGCCGCTTGGGCCAAGCGCTCCGCGATCAGCGCGCGCGTATTTTCGAGCCCGTAGGCCTTGATGAACGAGCCGAAACGCGGCCCCTGGCTTTCTCCGAACAGTACCTCGTACAGCGCCTTGAACCAATCGCGCAAATTGTCGAACGGGTGCGCCTTGCCGACCTCGTAGACGATGGCCTGCAGCTCCTCCGAGCTGAGCTTCGCATCCACATGCGCTAGCCGCGCGTCGAGGTCCAACATAGCCGCCCGCTCAACCTCGGTTGGCGCGCGATAGACCTTGAGCGGCTTCTCGCGCTCCTCGAAATAGCGGATGGCGAATCCGATCAGCCGGTCGAGCTCGGGAAAATCCTGCGCATTCGTCCCCGGCGCATAGTTCTTCACGAACTGCCAAAGTATGTCCTTGGTGTGCGCATTCGACGCGCTGACGAGGTTCCGCAAGAGCGCGAAGCTGATCGGCACGTGGTGCTGCGGCGGCTTGCCATTATGGATGTGCCAAACCGGGTTTTCGAAGCGCTTCTCAGCGCTCTCCTTGCGATAATCTTCGAGATAGGTGAAATACTCGTCCACCGCCTTCGGGATCACATCGAAGTAGAGCCGCTTCGCCGTCTTCGGTTTCTGGAACATGTAAAGGCTGAGGCTCTCGGGCGTGGCATAAGCCAGCCACTCCTCCACCGCGATGCCGTTGCCCTTCGACTTCGAGATCTTCTGCCCGTTCTCGTCGTTGAACAGCTCATAATTGAAGCCCTCGGGCGGCGTCGCGCCGAGCGCGCGGCAAATCTTCGACGATAGCGTCACGCTGTCGATCAGGTCCTTGCCCGCCATCTCGTAATCGATGCCGAGCGCCACCCAGCGCATGGCCCAATCGGCCTTCCATTGGCACTTGACATGCCCGCCCGTGACCGGCAGCTCGACCTTCTTATTGGTGTCTGGATCGTGGAACGTGACGGTGCCGGCTTTGAGGTTGCGCTTCTCGATGGGTACTTGCAGCACCTTGCCGCTCGTGGGTGAAATCGGCAAAAACGGCGAATAGGTCGCGCGCCGGTCCGGCCCAAGCGTCGGCAGAATGATCTCCATCACCTTGTCGTAGGCTTCGAGCATGCGGAGCAGCGTCTCGTCGAACTGCCCCGAGCGGTAGCACTCGGTGGACGACAAGAACTCATACTGAAAGCCGAAGCTGTCGAGAAAGGCCCGCAGCCGCGCGTTGTTGTGCGCGCCGAAGCTCGGATGCGTGCCGAACGGATCGGGCACCGAGGTCAGAGGCTTCTCCAGCGCGGCGTGCAGCAGCTCCTGGTTCGGTACGTTGGTGGGGACCTTGCGCAGGCCGTCCATATCGTCGGAAAAGCAGACGAGCCGCGTCTTCACGCCGGGGCAGAGCACTTCGAAGGCATGCCGCACCATCGAGGTGCGCGAAACCTCGCCGAACGTGCCGATATGCGGCAGCCCCGAGGGGCCGTAGCCCGTCTCGAACAGCACCTCGCGCGCAGGGTCGCGCTTCCCTAGCCGTTTCACGAGCTTGCGTGCCTCTTCGAAGGGCCAGGCCTTGGAGGTTGCAGCATGCTCTGCGGGCGTTTGCGCGGCGGCGGTCATTGTGCGGGCCGTTTCAGGTTGAAGGGTTAGCGATTGTGGCGACTATGTGGAGGGCAGCCCGCCGCGTCAACCCTCGCCGAAGGCCCGCACAAAGGGTAAGCCCCGCGGCAAAGCCTGATCGTCGCCCTTATGGAGCTGCCCGCGTTACTTTTTGGCCTTGCGCGCGGCGTAGCGCGCATCGCGGGCCGCTTTTTGCTCCACGGCAAGAGCCGCCTGGCGCTCAGCTTCTTTGGCGGCTTCAAGCTCGGCCTCGGCTGCCTGCTTGGCTTTCTCTTCAATGAGGCGCGCCTTCTCTGCTAGCTTTTCAGCCTCACGCTCCGCAGCCCGCGCCTCGCGCGCTTTGGCCGCCTCCAGCCGCGCCGCCTTCCGGGCATGAGCTTCCGGGTCGTCCGCCGCTTGACGTTCGGCGAATTTTCGCAACGCCGCTTCCTTGGCCTTCGCCGCCGCCTCAAGGCGCTCGCTAAAGTCTTTCTGTTTAAAGCTTCTCATTCACCACCATTTCGCGCATTTCGCCGCCAATGAGGCGGCCCGGTCATGGTGTTTAGAAAGAGCGGGTGCGCGGAAAACGCAAGGGTAAGGCGTGTCTTATCCCAAAAAGATTGTGGGCGAAGGGCAACAAGCTCCGGCGGATTTCTTCACTGACACACTACCGGCGGGTGGGGGTTTCCATAATATTACGTTTAACATGAGACGGGTGAGGAAAGAAAATGCGTAGCGACGAACGCATTACGCTCGGGCCGGCCGTTCTCGCCGGGAAGCCCGTTATCAAGGGGACGCGGCTCGCCGTGGACTTTTTCATAGGCCTTCTCGCCGAAGGCGGGAACGAGGCGCGCGTCTGAGCAGCGGTACTTCGCACCGCAGCAGCGCGCACGGGGTGACGCCATCGGGCGGTGCAGCGGCCTTACAGAAAGCGCGTTAGCTGGCTTCGCATTGGAACGCGCCGGGTTTTTTCCCCCATTCGCGCGAGCCGGCGTAATGATTGAAGTGGTCGCTGTCGACCCAAACCACGGTGCCCCGGCAATGCGCTTTCGCCTCGCTCTCCGTGGCGTAGCCGGACGGGCCTGCGGGTTTGGGCTTGGCAGTCTTGGCGGCGGCGGGCTTGCCGGCGGGCTTCGGCGCTGCCGGAGTGTCCGATTTGGCAGGAGGCGTCCCCGCGGGTGCCTCCGGTCCCGTCTGAGCGATTGCGGCAGAAGCGGCAAATACCAGGATACTCGCGGCTCCAAACAGTTTTAGGCGTGGCAAGAATTTGGCACACATGCGATTCTGTCTCCGGGCTTATTTTCCTTCGATATCGCTCGATTGGATCGTTGTCTGTCAATTTTTTTTTGAGTTGCTGGCGCATCATCCACAAAAGAGGGAGCCCGTCTTGGGTACAGCGAAGCACGGGGACGGGTGGTAGAGATGTCTCCGAATGTTCGGCCTGACGCGTAAAAGTTTAGTTCATACAGAATCGCTATCTCCGCCGTCGGTTTAAAACTGCCAGTGAAACCGCCCGGCAAAAACATTGACCGGCCCTCGGCCGGTATTGTAGCCGGGATTATCGATAAACTGGTAATCGGCGCTGAGTTTCGTCGAAGAGGTCAAAGCGTAGCTGTAATAGGCCTCGATAATCTTCTCCAGGCCCGGATGCGGCAATTGGCCATCGCCAACAAGGATGCCTAAGCCGCCAAGGTTGAAAAACTCGGCATGGACGCCGGAAATACCGTTGACGATGCCGTCAAGCCCAATCCTATCGTCTGGCCGGCCCCATTGTTTGCCGGAAATTGAGAGGCCTGCTAGCGCGGTGCGGTCGACGTCGGTGAAGTCCCACGGCTCGGCATTGCCGTCAGCCCAGCCGGCGCGCGCGAATAAGCCTACGTCTTCGGTGACTTGCTGCTCCAGATTGAGGCTTACCCCGGGCCGGCTCTGATAGACGCGCACAGCATTGATGTCGGCGGGCTGTCCGGTCGCCTGCGCCAGCAGAATGGCGTCCTCGTAGCTGCCCATGCGGCCGCGTTCGAGATAACCCGTGACTTTAAGCTTGCCGGGCTGTCCCCACAGATCGTGCCGCGCCTCGATTTCACCAACTAGCTCGAAGTTCCCGAAGGTCGGGTCGAGACCGTAGGCTAGGGGGCTAACCCCGCCAGCCGGGGTTTGTGAGAGGTCGAAAATCCCAGCGCGAAGCGTCCAGCGGCCCTGATACCACTCCGCTGCCGCGCCATAGGTAAAGCCCCAGGCGTCGCCGGCGTAGTCGAAAGTGGCGGCATTGACGCTTGCCCAGTTAAGGAAATCGGTTTTGGGGTTGTTCGCATATTTGTTGGTGTCGAATATATCGACGATGCCAAACCTGCCCAGCGTCAGCACCAGGCGATCCGCTGTCGTCGAGCCAGCAAATTGATTTTGGTCGGCGTCCACCTTCTGCGTTTCGCCGCCAAGATCGATGGTTTGCCGGATGAAATAACGCTGCACCCGCGCGTAAGGTTCGGCTTGGCCGAGCTTGTAGGCTTCGGCGCTCGGAAATCCGGCCGAACCATGTGTGTTGCCGACACCGAAGCCCTGATCGATTTCGGGGTCGACCCAAAACTCGGCGCCCTGCCACAGCCGCAGGCCTGCGAAAAGCGTAATATCGCCGGTTTCACGGCCCTGCCCCCCGCCGGGAAAGCTATTGATGCCCTCATAGGGCGAACGGATCGCGGGGTAACCCTGCTCAACGAATGTCGCTTGACCATGAAAGTTGATGTTGTCCGCATCGGTCTTCGCGGGCGCCGGGAAGTCTTTTTCCGATTGTGCCGCGTCGCCGCCGAACTGATAGTTCAAGCCCACGCGCAGTTCTTGCTCCGAAAAATCGGCATTAAACCGCTGGCCCAGGGCCGGAAATGTCACGCTGCTTTTGCCGTAGCCCGTGTACAAATATTCAAGCCGCGCGGTCCAGTGCGGTAGGATGGGCCCCTCGATGCCGGCTCCTGCAGCCCAGCCCACTCGAGCCTGGAACGAAGACTCTGCCGTGGCAGTAGCGATTTGCGTCAGCGTGAATTGGTCGGAAGTCCAGGCAAGTCCGCCGGTCGCATAAAACAGCCAATTGCCGGGAGCATAACCGATGCGGGCCCGCACCGTGCCGGAAGCGTATATGTTCTCGCTGTAGTTCTCCGCGCCGGAAGTGTGAGAAGAAAAATTCGAGATGCCGCCGATAGAGAGGCCGGCGGGATTTGGAAAAGCCGGAAGGGTTGCATCTGCTTCCGCACCGATGACGATGCGGTTCGGGAACATATGATTGTAACCGATTTGCAGCCCTTCGAAAAAGCTTCCCGACTCGTTGAAAGTATCGACGGGTTGCGCCAGGCTGAACGAGCCGCTCGCCATAACGTGCGCCGGTTCCGCTGCCGTGCTGGCGGTCCAATTGGAGTTGCCCCAGGCGTAGCCCGCATGGCCGCCTACATAAAATCCGTTCCAATCGTACGCGCCGGCCGCGTATCCATCCCAATAGGAGCGAGGCGTTGCAGGTAGCTCCAGAGGAATGGCCGCCGGAAGGTCAGCGGCAAATGCGGCACTGCTGGCAGCAAGCGAAAAAAGTGCGCCTGCTGCGCACGGAAACACGGAGCTTTTGGATAAGCGGAATTGAGTCTGCCGCGATCGCAAAACATGATCCATGCTCATGCAAGCTCCCAACAGCTCTCATATCTGTGCCGCGATTCGACTGCTCCGTCTCAAGCCCAATATCCAGAAAGGGGAAACAGCACAAGACCGGATCTGCATCGCGATGGGAGATGCGGCGGCAGGGAAGCTATCGGAACACACCCCGAGCGTGGCAAGCTACCGTGAGCCTGTCTGGGCGCTCTCTCAATGTCTCACCAGGCGGCATTTCGAACGCCGCTCGCCTCGTGTTAGCGGTCTAAAACGCCCAGCGGAACCGTCCGGCGAAAAGATTGACCGGCCCGCGATCGGTATTATAGGCGGGATTATCGATGAACTGATAATCGAAGGTGAGCTTGGTCGAGGAGGTCAAAGCGTAGCTGTAATAAGCTTCGATGATCTTCTCCAGTCCGGGATGGGGCAGCGACCCCGGCCCGTAGTTGACCAGGGAGTTCGTATCGCCGATGAGGATGCCCAGGCCGCCCTGATTGATCCAGGCCGCGTGGACGCCGGAAATGCCGTTGACAGTGCCGGAAATGCCCACGGTATCGTCCGGACGGCCCCATTGCGTGCCTTTGATTGCGGCCCCGAATTGCCCCGAACGGTCGACGTCGGTGTTATCCCAAAGCTCGTGATTGCCGTCGCACCAGCCGGCGCGGGCAAACACGCCGATGATGTCCGTTACCTGCTGCTCCATGTTGAAGTTTACGCCCGGCGCGGTCACGTTCTTGCGAGTCGCGTTCATGTAGTAGTCGGCGGCCGTGTCGGGGGAGGGGGTAACGGGTCCGTATTTGTTGAACAGCGCAATGGCTTCCTTGTAATCTCCCATGTCGCCCTGGACGAAATAGGGCGTGATCTTGAGCTTGCCGGGCTGGCCCCACAGCTCATGTCGCTCCTCGATTTCGCCAAGCACCTGGAAATTTTTGAAATCCGGGTCCGATTCCCAGCCCAGGGTGCCATAATACCCTGCGGCAGCGGGGGTCCGGGACATGTCGAAGATGCCGGTGCGCAGCGTCCAGCGCCCCGTGTACCATTCCGCCGCCGCGCCGTAAGTAAACGCCCAGGCATCGCCGGCATAGTCGAACGAACCGGTGTTGACCGAGGTCCAGTTCAGAAAGTCGGTTTTCGCATTGTTCGCATATTTGTTGGTGTCGAAAAGGTCGACCACCTGGAACAAGCCCGCCGTTAGCACGAGGCGGTCTGACGTCGTCGAGCCTTCGAATTGATTGATGTCGGCATCGACTTTTTGCGTGTCGCCGCCGAGGTCGATGGTCTGCCGGACGAAAAAGCGCTGCACCCGCGCATACGGCTCAGACGAGCCCAGCTTATAGGATTCCGCGCTCGAAAACCCCGCCAGGCCGTGTGCGTTGCCCACGCCAAAGCCTTGATCGATCTCGGGATCGGCCCACAACTCGGCGCCTTGCCACAGCTTCATGCCTGCGTAAAGCGTCAGATCGTACGTCTCCCGGGCCTCCCCGCCGCTGGGCAGGCTATAGAGGCCGTTAGGAATGGCGGAATGGAACGCGGGATAGCCTTGCTCCACGAAGGTGGTTTGACCGTGAAAGCTGATGCCGTCCCAAGCGGGAACCGCGGGAGCCGCGGGATCGGCTTCCAGCACCGAATTTCCGAATTGATAGTTCAGGCCCACCCGCGCTTCTTGCAGCGAAAGGTTCGAGTTAATCCGGTCCCCAACGCTGGAAAAATTCACCGTGCTGTAGCCGTAATCGGTGAACAAATATTCGACTTTGCCCGTCCAGTGCCCCGATATCGGAAATTCGGCGCCCGCGCCGGCGGCCCAGCCCAGACGTTGTATGGTGGACGAAATTGGAACGGAACTGAGCGTGATTTGATCGGAGGTCCAGGCCAAACCGCCGGTGGCGTAGAACAGCCAGTTGCCCGGAGCGTAGCCGATGCGCCCGCGCACCGTGCCCGAAGCGAGCAGCGTGTCGGTATAGGTGTTGCCCGCATAGTTCGCGGAGCCGCCCGTGGAGAGGTTGTTGATCGGGTTCGGGTAGGCCGGAAAGGTGAAGTCCGCTTCGACGCCAAGAAGGACGCGGTTTTGCAGCATGGCGTTGTAGCCGAATTGAACGCCTTCGTTCCAGCTTCCCGCCTCGCTGAAAAGATCGACCCCTTGCGAGAAATTTAGCGAGCCCGAGGCAGGGCCGTCCGCGCCCGTGGCCGCCCAATTCGAGTTCCCCCAGGCATAACCCAAATGGCCGCCAACGTAAAAGCCAGTCCAATCGTACGCTACAGTATCTTTAAAGGAAGCCGCTGCCGGCTCGCTCGGCGTGAGGTCGGCGGCTGCGGCGATGCCCGCGGACATCAACGAGATCGCGGCTGCCGTAAGAGCGAGCCAACACGTCGCTGACGGACGCGATCCAGTTATTGCCGTGCAGCCGGACGCCGCCCGGCTCGCCCGTGACGAGTGGTGGAAATTATCGATACCCATGCCGACCCCCTCAGCTACTTCGACCATGCCCCGATTCGCTGTCGCCTAAAAAACCCGATATGCAGCCCACGCATACAAGTCAAACGCTATGTTTTAGAGTTATTCTAGCTCGAAACTTCGAGATGTTCAGCCTAGCGCTAATTATAAAGTAGACCCCGCGGCGAAACAGATCAAATTTGGAACCCCTTGTTGCGTGCGAAGGTGCACCGGAAAACAGCTTCCGTATGTGAAGGCGCTGAGTATTTATACGCCAGGATATTGAGCGTTGCCCGGTTTTACAGGATTGCGTTCCTAGTCAAAGCGGCTCTCAGGTTTAATACTCTGCCCTGGGCAGAAGCTAGGACCGGCTTGGTATGATGTCTATGATTAAATATCATACTCAGTTCGCACGCACACAAAAACGCGGCATGCCGTGTCCGAAAAGTCACTGCCCTGCCCGGTACGGAAACGCCGAGGTCCGCTCACTTCGGCGGAGCCAGGCAGCGCTCAATGCTGATGCCCGTGCTCCCCATGCTCGCCGCTGTGCTGGTGCTCGTGCGGCCCCTCGGTGCCATGTAGGGAATCGTGGATATGGTCCGCGCCATGCACATGCTCGTGCGAATGGGCATGTTCGTGCGTGTGGGCGTGGTTATGCGGATGAGAGTGGACGAGATCGCCGTGCCTGTGTTCATGGGTGTGAACGTGGGTATGCGCGTGCTCGTGAGTATGCTCGTGAGGATGGCTATGGGGTTCGCTGTGCGTGTGATCGTGATCGGCGCTGTGCATGGGATCTCTCCGTAAAAGCGATCCCGGTAATCTATGCGATTGCGAGTTTCCCTGAAAGGAGCGAGTTCGCCAACGGTTTATTCCACGGAAACAGGACTCGCCACGGCGGGTTCGAGCCGGTCATAGCCCATCCAGCGATAGATCAAGACCGAAAGTCCCCAGGTCGCCAAGAAAATGCCAACGATAATATAGCCGAGCGTTCCGAAATTATCGTTGATCCCTCCGACCGCTTCCCAGAAATCGCCTTTCAGCTCCAGCTTGTCCCCAATAAGATTGAGCGTTTCGAGGCCGCCGACGACAAGCGCGACAAGCACCGAAACGAAGGTCATCGTCATATTGTAATAAAGCTTGCGGACCGGCTTGTCGAAGGCCCAGCCATAGGCCCTATACATGAGCACGCTATCGGTCGTGTCGGCGAGCGACATGCCTGCGGTGAACAGCGCCGGAAAGACGAGGATCGACCACAGTGACATGCCCTGCGACGCCCCGGCCGCGGACATGCCGAGAAGCCCGATTTCGGTGGCCGTATCGAAACCCAGGCCGAACAGAAACCCCAGCGGATACATGTGCCAGCTTCGCGAGATGGCCTCGAACATGGGACGGAAGATGCGTGCGAGAAAGCCGCGCCCGCCGAGGAGGAGGTTCAAGTCTTCCTCGGTATATTCACCGCCGGCTTTGACATGGCGGAAGGTTCTGTAGATGGCCGCCAGAATGAAAATGTTCATCGCGGCAATGGCGAGCAGAAAGAATGCCGAAACGAGCGTTCCGGCAACGCCTCCGAATGCTTTGAAGGCTTCGATCTTATCCTTGAAGGCGGCCGCTGTGAGCGCGATGCCGATGGAGCCCAGCCAGACAATTGTGGAATGCCCGAGCGAAAAGTAGAACCCGGCGGCTACGGGGCTCTTGCCCTCCTGCATTAGCTTGCGCGTGACATTGTCGATTGCGGCGAGATGGTCGGCGTCGACCGCGTGGCGAAGGCCGAAGGTGTAAGCGAGGAAGGCTGTTCCCAGCTGGATCGGATAATCGTGGAACGCGATGAATGCCCAACCCCACGCCCCGGCGTTGGCAGCCGCTAAAATGGCGTAGAGAAAGACGATTCTTCTGGAAACGCCGGCCGGGCTGTCGCTAAACAGTTCGAAGCAAATGCTTGCCTTTCCCTCATCGCCCTTCATCGCGATCCACTCTTCCTTAAATATGCCGCCTCTGCTACGGCGCCCCTTAGACAGGGTAGGATATTTCACAAAAAAAATCATACGGATTTTTTGACGTGTGGAGAAAGGTGGATAGAATGCTTTCAATAGACACATCGCCAGGCTTGAAGCTGTAACGTGGGTCGAACGCGCGTTTGCGGTGCTATTGAAGGAAACGCAGACGAAAGACTCGAATGTTAGAACTTCTCTAAGTCAAAAAGAAAGATGTTGCGTTTCCAGCCACAGAATATATGGTACAACAGATACAGTTGTTCTTCTTTCAAAGTCCGCTCTCCTTTAAAATTGGAATAATTCGAATGAGGACAATATTCGCCGGCGGCGATGTGGCCTTGGATTACAAACCAAAGTCAGGAGAATATCACGCAATGCGCGCAACGCGGTTTTGGGCACTTTTCGTCGCGGCTGGTTTGGCAGCCCTGCCATCCGCATCCTATGCGGACGATGCGTTTGCTATCGATCTTACCCTGAAGGACCACAAATTCGAACCGGCGGAAATCAAGGCGCCCGCGGGGAAGGCCATTGCGATCACGCTCAAGAACGAGGACGATGCCGTCGAAGAGTTCGACAGCAATTCGCTGCGAACGGAAAAGATTGTCACAAAGCACGGAACGGTTACGATAAAGCTCAAGCCGCTTGCCGCAGGCCGCTACCCCTTCCAGGGCGAATTTCATGCAAAGACCGCGCAGGGCGTGCTGATCGTTGAGTAGGAGCGAACGATGCTGGCTGCCGCAATCATTGTTTTCCGGGAGGTCATCGAAGCCGGTTTGATCGCCGGCATCGTGCTTGCAGCCACCGAAGGGGTGCAAGGCCGGACGAAATATGTCATCGGAGGGATCGTTGCCGGCGTTCTCGGAGCCTCTCTGCTGGCGGCGTTCGCCGGCACGCTTTCCGGTGCGCTCGAAGGCATGGGGCAAGAGGTATTCAGCGCTTCGGTCCTCGGCATCGCTGTGGTGATGCTCGGCTGGCACAACGTATGGATGGCCCAGCATGGGCGCGAGCTGGCGGCGGAACTGAAAGCTGCAGGCCACGCGGTTGCCACGGGCAGGAAAACCCTGATGGCGCTTGCCGCTGTCGTCGGCATTGCGGTCTTGCGCGAAGGTGCTGAAGTCGTCCTCTTCCTCTACGGGGCCATGATTGCCAATAATAGCACTTGGCTCGAAGTTCTGGCCGGCGGATCGATCGGGCTGGCCGGAGGCGTTGCTGTCAGCTTTGTCGTGTTTATCGGACTCGTGCTTATACCGATCCACCGTCTCTTTAGGGTTACAAGCGTTCTCATAGCTTTCTTGGCCGCGGGCATGGCCTCGCAGTGCGTACATTTCCTCGATCGGGCCGATATACTCAATGTCCTCAGCACGACGCTCTGGGACACATCGTCCATCCTTCCTGCGAACAGCATTGCGGGGCGCGTTCTGCAGACGCTTATTGGCTATGACGACAGGCCGTCGATCATGCAAGCAATCGCCTATCTCGCGACCCTGGCCGCGATTTTCGGGGCCATGCGCATTTTCACGCCGGCCAAGCAGCAGCCGAAGGCCGGCCCTGCTATGGGGTCGAGCGTGGCCGCCGAATAGGAGCGCGGGCGTTAGAGCCCATCCGCTTTTGATGGAATCAAAAGCAGGCTCTAAGTTTTTGTTTTGCGTTACGTCTTACCGGAAAAACCGCTCACACTTTTTCCGGACGCACTTTAGCGCGTAGCCTTGGCCTCGGCGGCGTGATATTTGCGGCGGATCTCCGCAATATCGGCGCGCGCAGGAGGAAGTTTTAATTTCATCTCATCCATCGTATCGGCGATTATCTTTGAAATCGCGAGGTTCCGGAACCACTTATGATCGGACGGGATGATAAACCAGGGCGCACGATCCGTGCTTGTCTGCGACAGGGCATCCTCATAAGCCTTGATATATTTGGGCCATAATTCACGCTCCGAATAATCGCTTTCGCTAATCTTCCAATGCCGGAGGGGGTCGTCGAGTCTCTGCTTGAAACGCGCCAATTGCTCCTCCGGGCTGATGTGAAGATAGAATTTCAGGATCCGGGTGCCATTCCGCGATAGCAACAGTTCGAAGTTGTTGATCAGTTCATAGCGTTTCGACCAGACTGGTTTGGGCACCAGTTTGTGCACACGCACGACGAGGACGTCCTCGTAATGCGAGCGGTTGAAAATCGCGATTTCGCCCTTCGCCGGCGCCTTCGCGTGCACGCGCCAAAGAAAATCGTGCGCAAGCTCGGCCGCACTTGGCGGATTGAAGCGCGCGGCGCTGACGCCGAGCGGGTTCATCCCGGAAAACAGATGCTGGATGACGCCGTCCTTGCCCGAGGCATCGAGCCCCTGGAGCACAATGAGCAGCGATTGCCCGGCATCGGCATACAGCATATATTGCGCCTCGCGCAGCCGGCCGAGATAGTGCCCGATCTCGTCTTGCGCCTTCTCGTGCGATTCATGCTTTCCGGTGTAGGCCGGATCGATTTTCTCCAGGCGCACCTCGGACTCTGGCTCGACGATGAACTGCTTGCGATAGGTCATTTCTTAAGCTGCCGTTAACTGAAAACCCCGCCTCTATGCCGGGCCAATGACGTTTCCTTTGCACACTCAGCATAAAGAAAGCGCTTTGCCAAAGCTTTAAGAAAGTCTAACACACGGATTATGCAGGAGAAAATGCCATTTTCGCAGCGCGCCGGCGGCAAGCGGCGATGCCGTGGCATGGTTAATTACGAATTGCAAACATATTTAACGGACTTTCAGGATGCAAGATTCGCAGCCTGGAATGCCAAAAACTGCGCATTTTGCGGCGGGAAGATATTGCAATCCACCCCCGTTTACCTCGTCAGCATTAACCACGCCCCGGCGCCACGATAATGCGCACAGAATCGCCGCAAATCTACCCATTGGCGTCGTCTCATGTGCGCTGCGCATGCAATGACGCTGCGCAGACAAGGGATCGTTACAGGCGCCGGCGCCTGCTAAGGTCCCGGATGGCCGCGAACGGCTTCCGGCGTGACAAGGGTGGGCGACGGTGCTCCGTTCACCCCGTTCCGCTCTGCTCCTTGACGGTTAGGCCCTAGGCCGATAAGCATAATTTTAAGAACCTGTTAACCCCCCTTTGAGTTCAAGGTAGCCATGCCCTTAGATGTCATCATTGCCTGGGTTTGGATTCTCGCCGGCGTCCTTTTCTCCGTTCTGGGGATGTTTCTCGCTCACCGGCAGGCCGGGGCCCCGGCCATTTACGTTTACGCCGGCGGGCTGATGCTCCTGGCGGTCTCCGCATTCAAGGTTCACCCCGCGCTTTTGAGGTTCAACCTGCCTCAGGAAGTGCAAAGCCTGCAAGACGAGCTTTCCGAAGCGAAGCGCAGATTCTCCCTCGAACAAGAACGGCTCAGTGCGGCAAGGGGACAGCTCAAGACCATGGAAAGCGCCTCAAGCGCGGTGGAAAAAGACCTAGCGGAAACGAGGACATCGCAGGCGGCCTGCGTTGCGGATAAAGAAAAGCAAATAAGCGGCGGCAAGGCGTTGCAGGCGCGAATCGACCAAGATGGGCAAGAGCTTGAGACACTTCGCGGCAAACTGCCACTTTTGGCCGCGGCGGAGAAAGATCTCGCGGAATCGAGGGCGTTGGGTTCGGCTTGCCTTGCAGATAAAGAAAATCAAATGAGAGGCAACAAGGCGCTCCAGGCTCGAATCGATCGAGATGCGCAGGAGCTTGAGACTCTTCGCGGCAAACTGTCCGCTTTATCCGGTGAGAACAAAACGCTCGCCGGTCAGCTAGATTCCCTAAAGGAGGAACAGCATTCGGCGTCTCAAGCTTATGAAACTCAAAAGGCGCTGCTCGCCGCAAATATTCACGGCCTTCAACTTGTGGAAGCGGAAAAGTCTTCTTTAACGGAACAGCTTTCAAACAGGGAAGAGCAGCTCGCTGCGGCCCTTAACACCGTCGCGGAGCTGAAAGCGCAAATCGCAAATATGAAAGCTCCGGAGCCCGTCGCACACGCTCCGAAACAAGAGTTTACGTTGGGCAGCGCGCCAACGCTTGGCGTCCAAAAGCTCGAAAGCAGGGAGCTGGTCGAGGGCGAAATTGGCGATTACTATCTCATCGGCTTGAAGGATGCGGGAACCGGCGCACCGATTACGTTTCCGCCGGCCAGTTTCGTTATTACGGAAAAGGCAGACGCGCTGCATTCCGCAATGGAGGAACTGCGCGAGGCCGTGCTGAAGCGCATCCCGGAAAGGTGGCAGTACAAGATTTTCGTTCGCGGGCAAGCCGATGGAGGGTCGTTCAAAGAGCCCATCGCCGACGACGCCTACCGCAACCTCGAATATTTGCCTCCGCGAGACGCCAGCGGTTCGAATTACCAAGCCCAATTCGTTCGCAAGCACTTCGACGGTCAGTATGAAAACGAGGATCTTCCAAACCTGAGAGCGGCCTTCATGGCCCAGACCTTGCTAAAAACCATCAAGGGCGAAGCGCCGGTCTTGCTCGGCAATAATCCGCAGCCCGGCTCGAACACCGCGAACAGGCGCGCGGAAATCATATTGCTCGTTAAGCAACCGTCCGAGTGATTTCTATCCGCGGCCCCGCGACTGCTGGATGCCATGGGCGATCCGCGCGATAGCGGCGTCCAGTGCGCTGCGGCGCGAACCGGTGCTTTGGCGGCGCGGCAAGGACAGACCGATGCCGCTTCGCGGTGTTCGCGATGACGATGCCGCTTGGCGGCGGCCTCCTTTCTCGATAGAAAGATTGCAGGCCGGCATTGAGGGTTAACGGATTATGTTCGCGCGTGCGGCAGTTTGCTTTGTCCTTTCGATTCTCGCCAGCGTGGCCTTCGCGCAGGACGCCAACAACCGCGTCGCGCTCGTTATCGGCAACGCTGCCTATAAGCGCTCGGCGCTGTCGAACCCCGTCAACGACGCCAGGCTCATGGCGGATAAGCTGAAAGCGCAAGGCTTCGAGGTCTTCACCTCCTACGACGCGAACCAGCGCGACATGAAGCGGGCCATCCAAAGCTACGCCGCCACCCTGCGCGAGCGCGGCAAGAACGTTGTGGCCTTCATTTTCTACTCGGGCCACGGCGTGCAGGTGAAGGGCGAGAACTATCTCATCCCCGTGGACGAGCATATCGAGAACGAGGCCGATGTCGATATCGACGCGGTGAGCCTCTCCTCCATTATGAGCATGCTGGAGAACACGCAGACGCGGCTCGCGATCGTGGTGCTGGACGCGTGCCGGGTTAATCCTTTCGCCTTCAGCCGGAGCGCACAGCGCGGGCTGGCGCCGGTGCCCGCGCCCGGCGGCACGCTCATCGCGTTCTCGACCTCGCCCGGCAAGGTGGCGCCGGACGGGCCTTCGGGCACGAACAGCTATTACACCGCCGCGCTCGCGGAGGCGCTGGCCGAGCCGGGGCTGAAGATCGAGGAAGTGTTCAAGAAGGTGCGCGTCGCGGTGCACCAAAAGACGCGCGGCGAGCAAACGCCGTGGGAGTATTCGTCGCTGATCGGCGAGTTTTATCCGGCGGGGGAGAAGGTTTCCGCGCCGGAACCGGCGCAGCAGATCGCGGCGGCGAAGCCAGTGGTGGAGGCGCCCAGGCATTCCGCGCCCGCGATCCAGTATGAGGATGAGGCGCAGCGCCTCGTGCGGACTTTCACCGGACATACCGACAAAGTGAGATCGGTAGCGTTTTCTCCTGATGGCCGCACCGCGCTTTCGGGCAGCGACGACAGAACTCTGAAACTTTGGGATATAGCCAGTGGCCGTGAGCTGCGAAGTTTCACGGGTAATAAGGACCGAATTTCGTCGGTAGCAATTTCTCCCGATGGCCGCACCGCGCTTTCCGGGGGAGGAGATTTCTATGTTCAAGGCGTCGAAGATAAAGCATGGAACATCGGTTTAGGCGTCGAACTGAAATTATGGGACATCGCCAGCGGCCGCGAGCTGCGCAGATTCACGGGTCACTTGGCTCCTGTAAATTCAGTCAGGTTTTCTCCCAATGGCCGCACCGCGCTTTCCGGCAGCGGCAGCGACGGCTTCGAAAAAGGCGGTGAACTGAAATTGTGGGATATCGCCTCGGGCCGCGAACTGCGCAGCTTTATTCGCAACGCGTGGGGCGTTAAAGCGGTCGCCATTTCCCCCGATGGGCGCACCGCGCTTTCAGGGAGCGGCGAGTACGACAGTAGACTTAGACTGTGGGACATCGCCTCTGGCCGCGAGCTGCGGAGCTTCGCGAGCGATACCGGCGGCTTTGTCGAATCGGTTGTGTTTTCGCCCGATGGCCGAACGGCGCTTTCGGGCAGCTGTGATGAACAAAAGAAGTCTCACTGCATAAGAGGCTCGCTGAAGCTCTGGGATATTGCGAGCGGTAGCGAGCTGAACAGCTTCGTGGGGCACACAGCGAACTTCTCGCCCAATGGCCGCTTCGCGCTTTCGGGCAGCGGCGACCATACGCTGAAGCTCTGGGATATTGCGAGCGGTAGCGAGCTGAACAGCTTCGTGGGGCACACAGCGAACGTGAACTCCGTCGCCTTCTCGCCCGATGGCCGCTTTGCGCTTTCTGGGAGCGCCGACAAAACACTGAAACTGTGGGATGTGTCGGAATGGACGCAGCCGCAGGAGGCGCGGCGCTAATTCAGCTCAAGCTCACACAGTTTAACCGCCAGCTCCGGCGCGAAGACCGGCACAAGCGTCCGATCGGAAGTGAGGTCGATGATGTCTCGATACCCTGCCGGTGAAGGCGCGCGATGGATGCGCGTCTCAAGCCGCACGGCATGGATCACCCATAATTCTGAGATGCCGAAGCTCGCGTAAAGCGCGGCCTTGCGCCCGATGTCGTAAGAAAAACTCGAATCCGCGATCTCGACAACCAAACACGCCGTGTCGGCCCTGAGGCCCCTTATCCCAGCCGCTTTGTCGTAAAATACGAAGTCCGGCTCGAGGTAAGTGTCCGGCGTCAGCCGGAAAGTCGTCTCCGGAGCAAGCCTGAAGCGATCCGGCAGCCGCTTTACCCAATACTCGACCAATGCAACTTTCAAAATCTCATGGTTATTACCCTTGGGCGACATCGGCACAACCTCCCCGCCGATCAGTTCGATCCGCTCGTCCTCATCGAGGATGCCGGCCGCGACCATGGCCTCAAGCTCGGCCACGGTGAAGCGCCGCCGCCGCATGCCTTCGGCAGCTTGCGTCGCGTTGTCCAGATTTTTGTCGCGCAAATTAAGGTACGCCATGCTGCCAATGTACAGCATTTGCAGTGCCGCGCAAAGCGGCGGCCGTATGCTCTCCTTTCGATATTTGGAAGCCTGGAGCTAGGGATGTGCCGGAGTGGAGGCGCGGCGCTGATGCCGCGAAATCCGTTCGCGCCGCCTGCTAATCCAAGCATAATGCCTATCGAAATTCGAGGAATGCGATGCCAGAATATATCGCCGGTCCGGCCCGCGAGCGCTTCAATCGCGTTGACGCGAAACTCGACCGGATTCTATCCGCGCTGGAAACGCGACGGGACGGATTGCTTCCTTGGAGGAGCAGGTCGCGCTGCAACGCCGCGAAAGCAATCTGTTGCGGGAAGATTTTATCCGGCTTGAGCATCGAGTCGACGGCATGGATCAGCGCCTTGCGAAGATTGAAAAGCGCCTCGACCTCGTAACCGCTTGAGTTCGCCCCAAACCGCCCTGCCGCTATTTCCTCTCTCGCAGCGCTGGCAAAACGCCGGCGCTGCCGGATGTGCCGGAGCGGATGCTGCGGGGACATATCGAATCCCCGATGTGCGCTAACCCCTGCGAACCTGCACCTGAAGATCGGGCCGGCGATTGATGGTCTGATAGACCACGCAATAACGCTCCGTCAGCTTGATGAGCTGGGCCACGGCGTCGTCCGGCGCATCGGTCTCGATATCGAAGGTCAGCCGGATGGTTCTGAAGCCAACCGGCGCCTCTTTATCGACGCCGAGCGTTCCGCGAAAGTCGAGATCGCCCTCGGCGCGGACCGTGCCCTTCCTTAGCGCGATGCCGAGCGCGGTTGCGACCGCTTTTAACGTCACGCCCGCGCACGCCACGAGCGCTTCGAGCAGCATGTCGCCCGAGCAGAGTTCCAAGCCGCTGCCGCCCGTGGCCGGGTGAAGCCCGGCAACCGCCAAGGCACGCCCGGTCTCCACTTTGCAGGCGATCCCCTCGCCGTCGATGGAGCCCTGCGCCCTCAGCGTGATCAGCGCGGCGCCTGGCTCGGCGCGATATTTGTCTTTGATGGGAGCTTGCATCGCCCGCAAGGCATCTTTATCCACGGCGTTGTCCCTTGTTTGCTACGTTCGGTTTTTCTCGAAGCTCTCTAGCCTAAAGCCGGATCGTCCCCATTTTCAACCGTCTGAAACGTGAAACCCTCTCTATACTATGGAGTGAGAGCGATACTATAGAGTGAGAACGCGATTGGACGGAGAACGGGTCTCCTCGCTCAAGCGCGAGTTCGCGCTTCTCCTCAACGCGTCTAGCACACCCGTTCAAGTTCTCTATAATCGGCGCAGACAAGAACGGAGGCCACCATGGTTGACAACGCCCAGAATGAAGAGCGCCATCGCGCCCCAGGCAGGGGCCGGGTTTACGCTTCTATCGCCGAGACGATTGGAGACACTCCGATTGTGCGCCTGGACAAGCTCGCGCGCTTGAATGGCGTCGATGCCAATTTGCTCGCCAAGCTCGAATTCTTCAACCCGATAGCGAGCGTGAAGGACCGGATCGGCGTCTCCATGATCGAGGCGATGGAGCATGCAGGAAAGATCGAGCCTGGAAAGAGTGTGATTATCGAGCCCACTTCGGGGAATACAGGCATTGCGCTTGCTTTTGTCGCTGCGGCGCACGGCTACCGTTTGATTCTCGTCATGCCCGAATCCATGTCGATTGAGCGCCGCAAAATGCTGGCACTGCTCGGGGCCGAGCTGGTACTTACCCCGGCTGCGCTTGGTATGAAAGGCGCGATCGCCAAGGCAGAAGAGCTTGTAACTTCGACGCCGTTCGCGGTCATGCCCCAGCAATTCGACAACCCCGCCAATCCCGAGATCCATCGCAAGACGACCGCGGAGGAAATCTGGAACGACACCGCGGGCAGCGTCGACATTGTCGTTTCCGGCGTGGGAACGGGCGGCACGATCACTGGCGTGGGCCAGGTCTTAAAACCTCGCAAGCCCGGCTTGAAAATGATCGCCGTGGAGCCCGATGAGTCGCCCGTTCTTTCGGGCGGCCAGCCAGGGCCGCATAAAATTCAAGGCATCGGCGCCGGCTTCGTGCCGGGCGTGCTCGACCGCAGCGTGGTCGACGAGGTCGTGAGGATCGACAGCCAAACGGCCATCGTTACGGCACGGCAGACGGCGCGGATCGAGGGCATTCCGGTGGGCATCTCCTCGGGCGCTGCCATTGCGGCGGCAATCTCCGTGGGCACGCGCCCCGAATCCAGCGGCAAGACCATTGTCATTATCGTCCCTTCCTTCGCCGAACGCTATTTGTCTACGGCATTATTCGAAGGGTTGTGAGCGGCGGAAAGCGAAAGATTCCCGGTTTCTCTTCTGTTCCGCCAAAGTTATGGACTTGGCGGCGCCTAAGGTTCGTTATAATGCAATAACGAACGGGAGGCTGCCATGGTCGATGAAGGTCATAACCGAGCGGCGGGCCGGGGTCGAATCTACGATTCGATCCTGGAGACGGTCGGAAATACGCCGATTGTGCGCCTTAAAAAGCTTGCCCACACCTATCGGGTCGGCGCCAATTTGCTCGCAAAGCTTGAATTCTTCAACCCGATAGCGAGCGTGAAAGACCGTATCGGCGTCTCGATGATCGAGGCGATGGAACGCGAGGGCCGGATCGCGCCAGGAAAAAGCGTTCTCATCGAGCCGACCTCGGGCAACACCGGTATTTCACTTGCCTTTGTCGCCGCCGCCCTCGGCTATCGTCTCATCCTTGTCATGCCCGAAAACGCTTCGTCCGAGCGCCGCAAGATGCAGACGCTCCTTGGGGCCAAGGTGGTGCTGACGCCCGCCGCGCAGGGAATGAAGGGCACCATCGCCAAGGCGGAGGAACTCGCCGCGACGATTCCCAACGCCGTCATGGCTCAGCAATTCGAGAACCCGGCCAATCCCGAAGCGCACTTTTATACCACTGCGGAGGAAATCTGGAACGACACACAGGGCGGCGTCGACATGGTGGTTTGCGGCGTGGGCACGGGGGGGACGCTCACCGGCATCGGATTGGCGTTGAAGCCGCGCAAGCCGGACTTGAAGATAATCGCGGTGGAACCGGCTGAGTCTCCGGTCTTGTCGGGAGGACGGCCCGGTTTTCACAAAATTCAAGGCATAGGCACTGGCTTCTTCCCGCGCGTTCTCGAGCGCAAAGCGATCGACGAGGTCATCGCCATCCACAGTCAAACCGCCATCGAAATGGCCCGGCTGGTTGCGCGCCTGGAAGGAATTCCGGTGGGCATCTCGTCGGGCGCGGCCATTGCCGCGGCGGCGGAAATTGGCTCGCGCCCGGAGAGCGAGGGCAAGAATATCGTGATTATCGTCCCCTCTTTCGCCGAGCGTTATCTGTCCACCGCGCTATTCGAAGGCTTGTAAGCAAGCCTGCCGGACCGTGGCTTGCCCCAGCGGATAGGTCCCGCTCCCCGTCAATATGTCCCCGTCAGCTCCCTATAGGCATGCCAGGTCGCATGTCCAATAAGAGGGAACGCGATTGCCAGGCCCAGGAACAGCGACACAAGGCCCGTGGCCGAAATCGCGAGAATCAATGCCGCCCAAAGTGCCATTGCGGGCAAGTTCAGCCTCACGGAGCGAACGCTTAGGATCGCGGCGGTTACGACGTCGATTTTGCGGTCGAGTAGCATCGGAACCGAAATCACCGAAACAGAAAACGTGATTACGGCAAGGATCGCGCCAGCCGCCGTGCCCGTGACGAGCAGCCCGAGACCGTGGGGGGCAAACAGAAGCGTCGGAATGAACTCTTCCGGCGTGGGCAATTTGGCCGCGCCGAAAAATAACATAAACAGCAGAAACGCCACCAGCATCCAGATGAAGTTTATAAGAAGCAGCATCACGCCATAGAGCGCGAGCTGTATGCGCGAGCCTTTACCGGCGTGAAGAATGTCGCTAAATTTGGCGGTCTCCCCGCGCTCGCGCCGGCGGCTGACCTCATACAGCCCAACCGCCAGAATCGGCCCCAACAGCAAGAACGTCCCCGCGAGCGGCAAAAATGCTGGGAAGAGATCGGATTGCGACATGCCGAGGGCAAGCGCGACAGCGGCCAGGGAAAAGAGTGCGCCATAGGTCAAGCTTATCGCGGGCGCGGACCATAGGTCTCTCCACCCGGCACCAAGCCAGTTCCACGGCGCATCGAAGGCAACCCTCCTAATTTCTGGAGTCGCGGGCGAGGCGTGCAGCGAATTAACCGGTTCAATAAAACCCGTCATGGCATACGCTTCCTTGGACATAGCTTCCCTCTATCAATTTTACCGAAGCGGTTCGTTACCTCCATTGATACAGGTCAAACTTCACTTGCGCCACTTCTCAATTCGTACATTCTGTTGTTAATATGCCGAAGCCCTGTTGGATCGCAGAGGGATCGCGCCGGCGAAGGAGAAGTTTTTGTCCTACGTTGAAAGTACAACACGATGCGGAACTTGTGCCATCCGGCATAGGGCGATCTGCGACGCGTTGGGCGCCGATGAGATCCAGTCCCTAAACCGGATTTCAAGGCGCCGGACCGTTGCTGCCGGGCAAACGATCCTCGGCGAGGGCGAAACGCACACGATTTTCGCTAACATCGTTTCCGGGGTTGTCAAGCTGACCAAAACGCTGGACGACGGCCGGCAGCACATTATCGGGCTGCTGTTCGCCTCGGATTTTTTGGGCCGGGCATTCCGCAAGGACAACCCCTATTTTGCAGAGGCCGCTACCGAAGTTGAGCTGTGCGTGTTCCCGGCAGCCGGCTTTGAAAGGCTGCTGCCCGAACATCCTGGACTTGAGCACAGGCTATTTGAGCTTACGTTGACCGAGCTCGATGCCTGTCAGGAGTGGATGCTCCTGCTCGCGCGTAAAAAGGCCGAAGAACGCGTCGCAAGCTTTTTGCTCATGATCGCGAAGCGCGTCCCGAATATGGGCTGCGTGCACTCGGAGAAGCCTGGCGAAATCCGGTTTCAACTGCCTTTGTCGCGCTCCGAAATCTCCGACTGTCTCGGTCTTACGATCGAGACGGTTAGCAGGCAAATGACGAGGCTGAAGACCAAAGGGGTCATCGAGCTTGTCAACTATCGTGAGATTATCATACCCGATGTCCGGGCGCTGCGCGAAGCGGCATACGAAGCGCCGCCGGAAAAGCCATAGCGCGGCTGCGGCCATCCGCTCAGACGCCGAGCCCCAAGGAGACCCGCAATAATGCATCGTGCTGGGCCGTTACGCCGCGGCCGGTGAGGTACTGCCGCGCGACGGGATAGAGAATGCGGCTCTCCCAGGCGTGGTGGCGCCGGTAATTCTCGAAAAAGGAACGGAGCAAATATCCCAGCGCATGCGTGCCGGGTTGTGCTTCGCGGCTATTCAGGAACGCCGAAATGATCTCCAGCACAAGACCGTGGTCGGAAGCGTGCTCGAATTGGAGCTGTGCCAAAACGGGCTCGATGGAGGCGCTTGAACCGGCCAGGCTCCTTATCAAAGGAAAAAGGCACTTCTCGTGCAGCAGCATATGCCTCTGGAAAGCTGCATTCAAAATGGAAAGCACACGCGAGGTTTTGGCCGAGTCCCGGCTCCGCGGGAGGCCGTCTGCCACTTTTTCCAATGCGGAACACAGACGCAGCAGGCGGCGCTGATCGCGCTCCAGCGCTGCGAGAAACGCCTCGCCTAGCGGCTGCAGCCTGCTCAGCTGGAACTCCGCATGCTTTTTCGCCGTACCGTCCACCGCTTGCCTTAATCTGGGGTTTTCATTTAGCCAAGGATGCGCGTATCGGGTCCGCCCGCCTTGATCGAGATCAAGGGCAGTCACCCGCGCCCCAATGTGTGCCGGAAAAGCGCGCCCCAATGTGTGCCGGAAAAGCATTGTGCGACAAAGGGGCCACTTTCTCCCGCCCCAATGCACGGATACGGTCAAGTCGTGAGGCGCTGCTTCCGAATTTGACAGAGATCAAAGCCGCCCCTGTTGGGGGGCGC
This sequence comes from Rhodomicrobium sp., assembly GCA_052148445.1. Classification (GTDB taxonomy): domain Bacteria; phylum Pseudomonadota; class Alphaproteobacteria; order Rhizobiales; family Rhodomicrobiaceae; genus Rhodomicrobium. The sequence continues at coordinate 3,780 of JBKQIH010000095.1, read as the reverse complement.
CATTGTCCCCGATGGTCGGAAGCGGTTGGCCTTGGCTGCCGGTCTTGAATATACGGGAGAAGAAACTATGGAAGTCGCGAGCAGAAAAGGGGGGGGCGCTGCTCTTCTCGATTGGGTGGGGCTAGTCGCCACCCTCGGGGGCTTGGCCCTCGGTATTTTTGTTGCGGAACGATCGCATGACGCTGTGATGCAGTTCCACGGCATCGTATTTGCCGTTTTTGCTTTGTTGGGCGCCGTTTTCATGGCCCGCAAGGCGTTTAGCAGTACTGAAACACAAGATCCCAACGCGTATTTCGACACGGTCGTCAAAGCCGCGGCAATCGCCACGGTGTTTTGGGGCGTTGTCGGCTTTCTCGTCGGGGACGTCATCGCATGGCAACTTGCGTTCCCAGCGCTGAACCTCGACTTGCCGTGGACCACCTTCGGGCGGCTGCGCGTGCTTCACACCTCCGGGGTGATCTTTGCCTTTGGCGGCAGCGCTCTCCTGGCGACGTCGTTCTACGTCGTTCAGCGCACCAATCGCACGCGCCTTTTCGGCCGCTGGCTGCCTTGGTTCGTGTTCTGGGGCTGGCAGCTCATGCTCGTCATGGCCGCATCGGGATACGTTCTCGGCGTGACGCAAGCAAGAGAGTACGCAGAGCCGGAATGGTATGTAGACCTCTGGATCACGGTCGTCTGGGTTGCCTATCTCGTCGTGTTCCTCGGCACGCTGATGAAGCGCAAGGAATCGCACATCTATGTGGCGAACTGGTTCTACCTCGCCTTCATCGTCACGATCGCGATGCTGCACATCGTCAACAATCTGGCGATACCGGTTTCGTTCCTTGGAACGAAGAGCTACAGCGCCTTCTCGGGCGTTCAAGACGCGATGACGCAATGGTGGTACGGCCATAATGCCGTGGGCTTCTTCCTCACCGCAGCGTTCCTCGGCATTATGTATTACTTCGTGCCAAAACGCGCCGAGCGCCCGGTTTATTCCTATCGGCTTTCCATCGTTCACTTCTGGGCGCTGGTTTTCACCTATATCTGGGCAGGCCCTCACCATCTGCACTACACCGCTCTGCCGGATTGGGCGCAGACGCTTGGCATGACCTTCTCGGTCATCCTGTGGATGCCTTCTTGGGGCGGCATGATCAACGGTCTTATGACGCTTTCGGGCGCATGGGATAAGCTCCGCACCGACCCGGTCATCCGCTTCCTCGTCGTCTCGGTTGCCTTCTACGGCATGTCGACCTTCGAAGGGCCGCTGATGAGCGTGCGCGCCGTGAACTCGCTCTCGCATTATACCGACTGGACTATCGGCCATGTGCATTCCGGTGCGCTGGGCTGGGTCGGCATGGTGTCCTTCGGCGCCATCTACTGCCTCGTTCCGTGGCTGTGGGGCCGCCGTGGCCTTTATTCGCAGCGGCTGGTTGAGTGGCACTTCTGGATCTCGACGCTGGGCATCCTGCTTTACATCACCTCGATGTGGGTTGCTGGCATCATGCAGGGCCTGATGTGGCGGGCAACAGACGATCTCGGCATCCTCCAATATTCGTTCGTGGAGAGCGTCGAGGCGATGCACCCCTACTATATCATCCGGGCAATCGGCGGCGGCATCTTCGTCCTCGGCAGCTTGATCATGGCCTATAACATCATCCGCACCATCCGTGGCGATGAGCCGGTGGATGTGGCCGACCAACCCAGGATTGCTGCCGCGCCCGAGCTGCGCGGAGCGCAATTCCTTCCGGCCGAGTAGGAGGCGATTATGAAACACGAAATATTCGAAAAGCACTCTCTTGTGCTCCTGGTCGGCATTCTCCTCACAGTCGCCATCGGCGGCCTTGTCGAGATCGCGCCACTGTTCTACCTAAGCTCGACCATTGAGAAGGTGGAAGGGATGCGTCCCTATTCGCCTTTGGAGCTGGCCGGCCGTGAGATCTATCAACGCGAAGGCTGCTATCTCTGCCACAGCCAGATGATCCGCAGCCTCAAGGACGAGGTGGAGCGCTACGGTCACTACAGCCTCGCCGCTGAGAGCATGTACGACCATCCCTTCCAATGGGGTTCGAAGCGGACGGGGCCTGACCTCGCCCGCGTCGGCGGCAGGTACTCGGACGCTTGGCACGTCGCTCATATCGCGAACCCGCGCTCGGTCGTTCCGGAAAGCATCATGCCGGGCTATCCGCATATCGTCAGCCGCGAGCTCAAATTCGATGACGCTGCCGAACGGTTGAAGACCCTGAAGATGGTTGGGGTCCCCTACACCCCCGACCAGATTGCCAACGCTCAAGCGGACTTTGCCGCTCAGACCCAGCCGGATAGCCCAGGCGCCGCAGATGTCGCCAAACGCTACCCCAAGGCCGTGATCCGCAAGTTCGACGGCAAGCCGGGCCAGCCGATAACCGAAGCCGACGCACTGATCGCCTATCTTCAGATGCTCGGCACGCTTGTCGACTTCGGCAAGTATCAAGAAGACAACGCTGACAACCTGCGCTGAGGACCGGTCATGACCTATGAATCCGCGCAGTCCCTCTTCGGAATGGTGGGCCTCATCCTCTTCGTCGTTCTCTTCGCAATTGTCGTGGTCATTACTTTCTGGCCAGGCAACCGGAAGGGTTTCGAAGAGGCCAGCCGCATCCCCTTGGAATCAGAAGATTTGAACTTTGGAGGCAGCAATGGCCGATAATCGCGATATCGACCACCACAGCGGCGTCGAGACGACCGGCCATGAGTGGGATGGAGTCAAAGAATTGAACAACCCGCTCCCGCGTTGGTGGGTTCTGGTGTTCTATGCATGCATCGTTTGGGCTATCGGCTATTGGGTACTTTTCCCATCTTGGCCGATGCTCAGCGGTTACACAAAAGGCGTATGGGGCTTGAGCGAGCGCCGCGCCGTGAACGATGCCGTTGCCGCGGACAAAGCGGCTCAGGCGCCGTTCCAGGAAGCTATAGCGAAGGCGAGCCTGGCTGACATCCAAGCAGACCCCAAGCTTTCGAAGTTCTCCCGCGACATAGGCCGCGCAGCCTTCCTCAATAACTGCGCGGGTTGCCACGGCAGTGGCGCTCAAGGCGGCCCGGGCTTTCCGAACCTCAACGACGATAACTGGTTGTGGGGCGGCAGCCTTGGCGCAATCGAGACCACGATCCTCCACGGCGTCCGCAATGGAACCGAAGGGGCGCGGGGCGACACGACTCCAAATGGGATGCCGGCAAAAGGCGGTAACGCCGATCTGAAAGACGATCAGGTTAACGACGTTGCCGAATATGTGCTTTCCCTTTCCGGGAAGTCGCAGGATGCGGCAGCTGCCGAGCGTGGCAAGGCCGTGTTCAATGGCGACGGCGGATGCGCCAGCTGCCATGGTGAGGATGGTAAGGGCAACAAAGATATGGGCTCTGCCAACCTGACCGCGGGGATCTTCCAATGGGGCGGCACCAAAGCTGACCTCGTGAAGACTATCACGAAGGGCCGTGAAGGCGTTATGCCGGCATGGGGAGACAAGCTCGACAAAGCGACCGTCAAAGAGCTTGCCGTTTATGTTTATCAGCTCGGCGGCGGCCAGAAAGAGTAACTTAAGCGATGGCCGGGTTCGCCCGGCCATCGTTCTAAAAAGCGATGCGCCGCTCATGGCAAAGTGACGCATTTGCGGCCATGATCTACAGGGATACATAAGGCCAAGGCTGGGCGTGCCGCGACGCGTTTTATGCCCGTGCCTTGGCTTTGGAGTATATTATGACGGAAGTGCCCTCTGTTACCTCGCTCGCTCAGGAAGCCGCACCGGGCGTGACCAGGGTCGACGC
>JBKQIH010000094.1:0-28270 GCA_052148445.1 Rhodomicrobium sp. | reverse complement strand
GATGCATCTCGCCGCGTTCCACCTCGCCAATGGCGATGAGGACCCCGCGCGAGGTCGCATAGATCGGGCCTTTCAGGATTGGTGCATTCCCGCCCCTTATGAGGATGGGTTGCCCCCGCTTCAGCCTAGCCGCATCGTCCCCGCTAATGGCGAGCGCCGGGATGCCGTCCAGCGCCGTCTCGACAGGGATGATCGTGCTCAAAAGAGCATCTTGGCCGCCGTCACTATTACTCAAGTTTTCGAGCGTTTCCAGGGAAATCGCGTTTTCCTCGGCGAATGGACCGACAGAGGTGCGGCGCAGCGCGGCAATATGGCCGAAGCAGCCGAGCGCGCGGCCCAAATCGCGGGCGATGGAGCGGACATAGGTGCCCTTGCCGCAATCGCAGATGAGGCGCGTGAGATCTGGCGAGGGCGTTTCCTCGATTTCAAGCTCGTAGATCGACACCACGCGTGGCGTAAGCTCGACCGCCTCGCCGTCGCGGGCAAGATCGTAGGCGCGCTCTCCGTCCACCTTGATGGCGGAATAGCTCGGCGGTGTCTGCATAATATCGCCGATGAACTGCGGAAGCGCCGCCTCGATTTGCTCGCGGCTTGGGCGCGCATCGCTGGTCTTGACCGGCCGCCCCTCGGCATCGTCGGTGTCCGTCTCGACGCCCCAGCGGATGGTGAAATCGTAAGCTTTTTCGCAATCCACCACATGGGCGACCGTCTTCGTGGCCTCGCCGAACGCGATGGGCAGTACGCCCGTGGCCAGTGGATCGAGCGTGCCTGCATGCCCCACCTTTTTCGGGTGGAATAGGCGTTTCAGGCGCCCAAGCGCCTGGTTCGAGGTCAGCCCTTGCGGCTTATCGAGAATAAGCCAGCCATGAAGTTCGTTGCCTTTGCGGCGTGCCATTGTTTGTTTCCCATATCGTCATGGCCGGGCTTGATCCGGCCATCCCGGGGCCGCTGAGGTCAGTTCCTGTTTCATGGATGGCCGCATCGAGTGCGGCCATGACAGCAGAGTGTATCACTTCAGGTCGCGGGCGACTTCGGGGGAGCGCAAAAGCTCATCGATGCGCCCGGCTTCTTCCGCAACGTGATCGCCCCGGAACGCGAGATCGGGGACATATTTCAACTCGATGCGATGCGCAAGCTCGCCGCGCAAAAACTTGTGATGGCGGTTCAGCGCGCGGGCCAAATCGTCGCTGTTCTTGCCACTGAGCGCGCTGGCGTAGACGGTCGCGTGCTGCAGGTCCGGGCTCATGCGGACCTCGGCGACGGTGACAATCTCGCCTTTGAGATCTTGATCCTCGATGTCCTCGTTGCGGAAAATCTCCGCGAGCGCGTGGCGCAGAAGCTCGCCTGCGCGGAGCTGCCGTTGCGTCGGGCCTTTTGTTGCTTGGCGTTTCATGATGCGTTTCTCCGAAGCCGCATAGTTAAGCGGAATTCGCGCAGAGACAAGCGCCATGGGTTAAAATCTGACGGCTGCTACGGCCGCGCATATAACCCGAAGCACCCGCTGGGACCGGCTGGCCAAATACGCAATTCGGCCGCAGCGTTATTGCGAGCGCAGCGAAGCAATCCAGGGGGAAGTCGCGGATGTTGTTTCTGGATCGCCACGGCGGCAAGCGCCGCCTCGCGATGACGATGGAAGTATTTAGGCGGTTTCTTTTGTGCCGTTTACGATTTCCGTACAAAACCATGCACGCCCCGCTTGGCTGAATGGCGCTTTCTTAAGATGACATCGTAGAGAAAGCGCTTTGACAAAGGCTTAAGTGGCTCCTAAGCTGCTGACAACACACAAGAAATTTCAGAGGCGCCCGTGGATTACCGCGTGCCGTTTGCACGGCCAAACGGTTAATTCCAAACTGCAAATATATTTAACGGACTTTCTGGATGCAGCTTTTGCGGGTGAGATCGCGAAAAACCGCGCACTTTGCGCCGGAAAGATAATAAATACCCGCCGCGTTTACCATTCCGGCGTTAACTATGCCGCGACGCTAAAAAAATGCGCACGGAAGACCGCTTTCGGACTTTCATCCGCCTATTTGCAGCGAATAAGGGCAGCCGGCATCAACCCCAAATGGGCACATAAGCGTTTCGCAACCTAATGTGGTGTGCCGTTGCAGCAACATTTCCGCCTAATCATTCGCCGCCACCGTCGTCCAAGCGCGGCAACGGCCGCGAATCGCGATAGGTGGTTGGAAGCAGTAGACGGATTATTCGTCTCACCCGGGAGTTTCTCAGCTCCCATCGTAAGCATCGCGTCGAATTCCACTGGGCAATTTAGGGGCATACACACAATGCAAAAGGCACTTGCTGCCGCGACTTTCGCGGCGCTTCTTGGCGTGGGCGGCGTTTCATCCGCTGCCGATCTTACCAGCGGCAGCTTCAAAGACATTCCGCCTTACGGCGCAGCTTCGAGCTGGTCCGGCTTCTACTTCGGCATCGACGGCGGCTACGCTTGGAGCAACGCCGCCGAGCTTTCCTCTACCGTCGATGTTAAGCATTGCGGCCACACTGTGCCGGATTGCCAAACCGGGACCGGAACCGGAACGGCTGGGTTCAACTCGGACTCCGGCTTTGGCGGCGGCCAAATCGGCTACAATTGGCAGCGCGGCAACATCGTGTTCGGCCTTGAAGCTGACATTCAAGGCGCCGGCGAGATCAACAACGCAGCGCTAACAAGCCCGCAAGGATTTGGCTCTGTTTCGGCATCCAGCAGCCTTGACTGGTTCGGCACAGTTCGAGGGCGTCTCGGCGTCACGGTCTTGAACGGCGGGTTGCTTTATGCCACCGGCGGTTTCGCATATGGCGGCATCGAGGACAAGCTCTCGGGAGCGTTCGCCTCGGGCCTTTCGGACTCGCACAGCAGCAACGAGACTGCCACGGGTTATGTCGTAGGCGGCGGTTTGGAGTACGCTCTCAGCCGCTCGATTTCCGTCAAGGTCGAATATCAATATATGGATCTGGGCAGCACGACCCTTACCGGCGGCACAGACGGTTTGTTTGTAGACCCGTTTTCGCATGGCAGCGGCAAATGGGCTTGGATCTCTAGCGCAAACAAGCTTGAGGCTGACCACACTTACAACACGGTTCGCGTCGGCCTGAACTATCATCTTGCCCCCGCATATGAGCCTCTGAAATAGCCTGCCCCTTTTCCCCACAGGCGGCCGGCAAAACGGCGCACTTGTGCGCCGTTTTTTGTTGGCTCCGTCTGTACCGATTGAACCGCGCACGAATTTTTTTCATGCCTCTTCTCGTAAGCGGTGCCGCTTGCAAACAAGGGCGTCGAAACTTCCGCGTAGGTTGTGTAGATAGCTCCGGGCCTTGACGTCTCGACGATGTGTCCGGTTCTGAAGGTTCAGCGCCCTAGATTTGCTCAAAACGAGCATTTTCCGGTTGCGACACATCGCAACCTTGGGAACCGGGCACCAAGCGTTCGATTTTGCTCGCTAGCAGCGCGCGAATTCCCGCTCACAATGCGAGGCGCTTGGCTAGTTCCATCGCGCCCTCGGCAAGTTTGCGCGTCAGTTCTCCCGCAGGCATCTCGCGGCAGAGCGCCGCGGCTTGCCCGGACCACAGCGGCGAGAACTGGCCGGAACCTGCCGCTTCTGCCTTTGCTCGAATGGGCGCCCAAGCTACCGCTGCCATTGGGAATGCGGGGGCATCGGCCGCCATGGGGCCAACCTCTGCAACCGCGCGATTGACGATGGCGCGCGCGGGCCGCCCCGTGAAAGCGTTGGTGAAGGCGGTGCCATCGTCGCGGGCTTCGCGAAGAGCGCGCGCGTGCGGAGCTGAGACGCCCGCTTCGGGGCAGAACAGATAGGCCGTGCCAAGCTGCACCGCGGATGCGCCAAGCACGAGCGCCGCAACGATCCCGCGCGCGTCGCCGATGCCTCCGGCCGCGATGACCGGAACCTGCACCGCATCGACGATTTGGGGCACGAGCGCAAACGTTCCAGGCTGCGCCGTGATGTCCTCGCTCAAGAATATGCCGCGATGGCCGCCGGCCTCGGCGCCCTGGGCGATGATCGCATCGGCGCCGCGCGCTTCGAGGAAGCGGGCCTCCGCCACCGTCGTTGCGGAGGATAGGACTTTGCAGCCGGCCGCTTTCACCCGGGCGAGAAGGCGCTCATCCGGCAGTCCGAAGTGAAAGCTGGCAACGGCGGGCTTCAGCGCCTCAACGAGCTCGCAATGAATATCGGAGAAGGGCGCACGGTTCGCCGCGCTGACCGGCGCCTCGGGATCGAGCCCAAGCTCGCGATAATAGGGCTCCAGCCGGCGCTTCCAGGCGGCTTGCCGCTCATGATCGGACGCTACTTGAACGTGGCAGAAGAAGTTTAAATTGAACGGGCGGCTTGTGCGCTGCTGGACGATATGCACTTGCGCCTTGATCTGCTCCGGCGAAAGCATGGCGCAGGGCAGGCTGCCGAGGCCGCCCGCTTCCGAGACCGCGATGGCAAGCTCTGGCGTGCCGGGCCCGGCCATGGGCGCAAGCAAGATCGGATAGCCAATCCCCAACATTTCGAGGAGTTTCGTATCGAATGCCATGAGGGGACTCCTGCTGCCGTTCGGATTACCGGGAAATATAGGTACAGAAACCGTTGCGAAGGAGCCACACGCATTTCAAGGAGCCGGCATTGGCGAGCGTCAAGTCCGAGTACATGAGAAGGACGAGATCGCTGGTGCGCCACTTCACCGCTAGATTTGGGTGGGAGTCACCCAGACCGAGAACATCTCCCACGGATTGGATCACGGCGGCCGCCGCCGCGGCGGCGGCAAAATCGCGCGGCATCTTGTCTTTGTTGATGACCACATAGTTCATCTGGCCGGTGGCCGCGGATGCAATCTCTTGAGGCGTCGGCTTGGTTAGGATCAGCACGATCGCAAGCCCCAAGATAATGGCAACGCCAAGCAGCTTCTTCATAGGACCCCCAGGTTGAAGTTCGATGCCGTTGGATAGCACAATCGCGGCGGCTTGCTGGCGCGCTTATGGTGTCCGATAAGATTTGTTGCTAAATGGCATCGATGCCGGCGAAAGATAGGCGCAAGCAGGAGGGTTCATGCGAATGAATGATGCAAATGCGAAAAACTTTGCTATTTTCAGCGTATTCCTTAGTTTGTAAGCACGAAATCGTACTGCAGCAATATTGCACAGGTAGCCCGGCCCTAAAGCCGGGTTACCTGGGGCAAATCAGCCGGGCTGCGCCCCTGACGCCGCTTGAATCGCCCCACTCGTTGACCTTCAGCGGCGTGTCGAAACAATCCGAGAATACCCACGCCGGCAGTTCCGCCGCAGCCATCTCGATAACAGTGCCGATATTGGACACTCCACCACCGAAGACAATCGCATCGGGGTCGACGATGTTGATGACCGTTGCCAGCGATTTCGCGAGCCTCTTCGCATAAGCGGCCAGCACCGCCAGCGCGGCGCCTTCGCCTTCATTCGCGCGCTGTGCGATGGCTTTTGCCTCCGCCGCGTGGCCCGAAAGCGCAAGATACTGCCTTTCGAGCGCGGGTCCGCTCAGAAATGTTTCGATACAGCCCCGCTTGCCGCAATAACAGGGCGGTCCAGGCAATTCCTCGCCGCTGGGCCACGGCAAGGGATTATGGCCCCACTCGCCGCCAATTGCGTTGCGGCCGAGCAAGGGCTTGCCGTCGGTGACGATGCCGCCGCCAACTCCTGTCCCCAAGATCACGCCGAAAACGGTACGGCATCCGCGGCCCGCGCCATCGGCCGCTTCCGAAAGCGCGAAGCAATTGGCATCGTTCTCGATGGCGAGAGGCCATTCGAAACGGGACTGAAGATCGCGGAGCAGCGGACGGCCGTTGAGCCAGGTCGAGTTTGCGTTGCGGACCAGCCCCGTTCTGGGAGAGAGGCTGCCCGGTATGCCGATGCCGATACCGGCGATGGCACCACCCGGCAAGCCTTCCCAGCAAGCGCCGGCGAGCGAGACGATGGCATCGAGCGTCGCGCCGTAGTCCCCGCGCGGGGTTGGAATCCTGACCCGGTTGCGCTCTTCGCCGTCAGCCGAAAGGGCGAGCGCTTCGATCTTCGTTCCGCCGAGGTCTATGCCAATGCGCCACATTATCGGTGCCCCTCGTTTGTCATTCCGTGCGCGCTGCGATAGCAAATGGCGCCGTACCCCCGGGTCGTCATCCCATGCGTGCAGGGCAGTCGATGACGCTGCGCTCCTGTCGCCGTCCCGCGCGCGGCGGTGCGCAGTTGCGCAGACGCGGGGCCGTAGAGGGCGCCGGTGTGAGCAACGGCCCCGGATACGGGGCCAGGCTCCGTTCCGGCGGACAAGCTACGGCGCAGTGTGGGCGCCCTCTACGATGCGCTTTACGTCTCCGGCCGTCTCTGTCACTTGCTGCGTCCCATCGCGCGTGCCGACGACAGTCTTGCTGAGCGGATTATGCAGCCCAGGAAGCGCATTGGAAATATCGGTAACCTTGCTCGCGGCCATGTAAACAGCCGCGCCGTTTGGCGCGGTGAACTGAACGAGCGGGATCTTCTTGCCGGCGTCGCTGACAAGGCCTGCGAGCGGCGTCGCCACGAATAGCCGGTTATTGGCGAAATCGACCACCGTCGTGCCGGCAGGTTCGTCGCTGGCAAAAGCGCGCCGTATGCGCCAGATTTCGCCGAACTGGACCGACTGCGTGCCGCCGTCGCGTAGGTTCACGACGATGCCATCGTCCGCAAGGCTCGTTATCCGTCCGGGCTGCTTCCGGCCTAAGACGATGAGCGGACGATGCGGGGGCCGTGAGGTTACCTGGGCACTTGCAGGCACGTGGGAACCGGCGCCCGTCATGCAGGCGAGGATCGACGCCATCAAGATCGCCGCCCGCAATGACATCCGCAGCTCCGGGTTAGAGGTGGATCGCGCGCTTGTCTACAGCGAGCGCTGCCTCCTTGATGGCCTCGGTGAGCGTTGGGTGCGCATGGCAGGTGCGGGCGAGGTCCTCGGCGGATCCGCCGAACTCCATGAGCACAGCCGCCTCGGCGATCATGTTGCCGGCATCCGGCCCAACGATGTGTACGCCGAGCACGCGATCGGTCTTGGCGTCAGCCAGGATTTTGACGAAGCCGTCGGTCTGCCGGTTCACCTTGGCACGGCCATTGGCTGTGAAGGGGAATTTTCCTACATTGTAAGCAATTCCGGCCTCTTTCAGTTCCTCCTCGGTTTGGCCAATGCTGGCCACCTCGGGGTAAGTGTAGATCACGCCGGGGATCACGCCGTAATTCACGTGACCCGCCTTTCCCGCGATGATCTCGGCCACCGCAATGCCCTCGTCCTCGGCTTTGTGGGCCAGCATTGCGCCTCGCACCACGTCGCCGATGGCGTAAATGCCCGGCACATTCGTTCTGAAATGATCGTCGATCACGACGCGGCGCTTATTGTCGATCTGCACGCCTGCCTCTTCGAGGCCGAGCCCGTCGGTGTAGGGCGTCCGGCCGATTGCGACGAGGACCACGTCCGCGGCGAACACCTCTTGTTGCCCCTCGCCCTGTGCCGGCTGCACTTGCACTTCGAGCGGGCCGGCGCCATTCCCCTTAACGCCGGTGACTTTGTGGCCGAGGCGGAATTCCATGCCTTGCTTTTGCAAGATGCGCTGGAATTGCTTCGCAACCTCATTGTCCATGCCGGGAAGAATGCGATCCAAAAACTCGACGACCGTGACTTTCGCGCCAAGCCGGCGCCAAACCGAGCCAAGCTCAAGGCCGATAACGCCGGCGCCGACGACGAGGAAATGTCCGGGAACCTTATCCAATTCGAGCGCGCCGGTGGACGAGACCACGCGTTTCTCGTCGATCTCGATCCCAGGCAGCCGGATGATGTCGGAACCCGTCGCGATCACGATCGCCTTCGTTTCGAGCGTCTTTTCCTCGCCGCCATTAACGGGCCGGACCGATACCTTGCCCGGCGCCACGATGCGGCCAACGCCGCGATGCGTCTCGACCTTGTTCTTCTTCAGCAGGAACTCGACGCCCTTGACGTTGCCGTCCACGCCTTCGGCCTTGTATTTCATCATGGCGGCCAGGTCGAGTTCCGCCTTGGCTTTGATGCCCATCGCCTCGAAGCTGTGTCCGGCCTCTTCGTAAAGCTCCGAGGCGTGCAGCATGGCTTTCGATGGGATGCAGCCGACATTGAGGCACGTGCCGCCGAAGGTCGAGCTTTTCTCGACGACGGCCGTCTTCAGCCCAAGCTGAGCCGCCCGGATCGCGCAAACATAGCCGCCCGGCCCGGTTCCGATAACGATGAGGTCGTACGCGTCAGACATTTGGCTCGTCTCCAGCTTGCTTGCCGGCCGCGGCGCAGCTCTTCTGTAAAGCTGACAGCGGCCCCTACGCCTATATCCGCGATGCCTTCGCGGCATCATAGTTCAATTCGCCGCGCGGCTAGAGATCGAGCACCAGCCGCTGCGGATCTTCCAGGCTTTCCTTCACGCGCACGAGGAACGTGACCGCTTCTTTTCCGTCCACGATGCGATGATCGTAGGACAGCGCGAGATACATCATCGGCCGGATCTCGATCTTGCCGTGGATTACCATCGGCCGCTCTTGGATTTTATGCATGCCGAGAATGCCCGATTGCGGCGCGTTCAAGATCGGGGTCGACATTAGCGAGCCGTAAACGCCGCCATTCGAGATGGTGAAGGTGCCGCCCTGCATGTCTTCGAGCGAAAGCTTGCCGTCGCGCGCTTTCTTGCCGAATGCGGCGATGGCCTTTTCGATTTCGGCGATGGACATTTGGTCCGCGTTTCGCACCACCGGCACGACGAGGCCGCGGTCGGAGCCGACTGCGATGCCGATGTGGCAATATTTCTTATAGATGATGTCCTGGCCGTCGATCTCAGCGTTGACGCTTGGGATCTCTTGCAGCGCGTGGATGCAGGCTTTCACGAAGAAGCCCATGAAGCCCATTTTGACGCCGTGCCGCTTCTCGAAGAGATCCTTGTATTGATTGCGCACGCCCATGATCGTCGACATGTCCACCTCGTTGAAGGTGGTGAGCATGGCGGCCGTATTTTGCGCTTCCTTGAGACGGCGGGCGATGGTTTGGCGCAGCTTGGTCATGCGGACCCGCTCTTCGCGCCCTTCGTCGGACGGTGCCGATGGCGTGCGGATGGCCGCCGGTTGCATCGGTTGCGTCGTGGGGAAGTTGATGGCGCCGGGCCGCGATGCGCCGCTCTCGATCACCGCGAGCATGTCGCCTTTCGTGACGCGGCCGTCCCTGCCGGTTCCGCCAACGGATGCGGGGTCGATCCCGCTTTCACCGGCGAGCCGGCGGACCGAAGGGGCAAGGCTGTCCGCATTCGCGGAGCGCGCCTGCGCCGGCTTGGGGGCTGCGCTCGCCGGAGCTGCCGGTGCGGCTTGAGGCGAGGCGGTGGGGGCTTGCGCAGGTGTGGGCGCGGCGGCCGCACCTTGACCTTCCGCGATGGAGCCCAAGATCGCGCCAACCGCGACGGTCTCGCCTTCTTTCACAATGATCTCGGAAATGATGCCCGCAGCGGGTGCGTTCACCTCAAGCGTGACTTTATCGGTTTCAAGCTCGGCCAGGGCCTCGTCGGCTTTCACGGCATCGCCGGGCTTCTTGAACCATTTGCCGACAGTAGCTTCCGTGACAGATTCGCCCAATGTGGGCACGACGATTTCAGTGGCCATCTGCAATCCCTTGAGCGTGAGGCAAGACAAACATTCGCCGATTATGACCGCCCCAACCAAGCCATTCAGCGCAGCATTTAGTCCGTTATAACAAATGGCCGGGATAAGCCCGGCCAATTCGTAGTGTCTCAGTACCGTGCTCACGAGCTTTGTAGCGTCAACGCATCGTCGAGGAAAGCGTGAAGTTCCGCTGTGTGCTTACTCATGAGACCGGCGGCGGTCGAGGCGCAGGCCGGCCTGCCGGCATAGCGCGGACGCCGGCACTTGGCCCCGATATGATCGAGCACCCACTCGATGTTCGCCTCGATGAAAAACCATGCGCCTTGATTCTTGGGCTCCTCTTGACACCAAACGAACTCGGCGTTCGGGAAGCGGCTCAACTCTTGAATGAGCGCCCGGGCGGGGAACGGATAGAGTTGCTCGACGCGCATCAGGTAGATATTGTTCGTGCCACGGTTTTCCCGTTCCTCGAACAGGTCATAATAAACCTTACCCGAGCAGAGTACAACGCGTTCGATTTTCTCGTCCGGAACGAGCTGCACCCGGTCGCTGGCGCCGATCTGCGCATGGTCCCAGAGCACGCGGTGGAAGCTCGTGCCGGGCCCGAAATCCGCAAGCTGCGACACGACGCGCTTATGGCGCAGGAGCGACTTCGGCGTCATGAGGACTAGCGGTTTGCGGAAACCGCGATGGAGCTGGCGGCGCAAGACATGGAAGTAGTTGGCGGGCGTCGTGCAGTTGCATACTTGCCAGTTATCCTCGGCCGAAAGCTGCAAGTAACGCTCAAGACGGGCCGAGGAGTGCTCTGGGCCCTGGCCTTCATAGCCGTGCGGCAGAAGCAGGGTCAGGCCGGACATGCGCAGCCATTTGCGTTCCCCGCTTGCCAGGAACTGGTCGATAACGACCTGAGCGCCGTTGGCGAAGTCGCCGAATTGCGCCTCCCAGAGCACAAGCGTGTTCGGTTCGGCAAGGCTATAGCCATATTCGAAGCCGAGAACGGCCTCTTCGGAGAGCATCGAGTTGATGACCTCGAAGCGCGATTGCGAGGCTGTGATGTGGTTGAGCGGGACGAACTGATCCTCGTTCACCTGATCGGTGACCACCGCATGACGTTGCGAGAACGTGCCGCGCTCGACGTCCTGGCCCGAGAGCCGGACCGGGAAGCCTTCTTCGAGCAGCGTTCCGAATGCGAGCGCTTCGCCCATCGCCCAGTCGATCCCCTGGCCCTGTTCGATCATCTTCCGCCGGTTCACCAGCAGCCGGTCGATCGTCTTATGGAGGGTGAAGCCCTCCGGAACCTCGGTCAGCTTCTTGCCAACCGTATTGAGGGTATCGAGGTCGACGGCGGTGTGGCCACGGCGCGGGCCTTCCTCGGCAAGAGTGATCCCCGACCAGCGGCCGTCGAGCCAGTCCGCCTTGTTGGGCCGGAAGCTTTCCGCAGCCTCGAATTCGGTCTCGAGCTCGTTCCAGAAGCCGCTCCGCAGCTTATCGGACTCCTCCTTGTTCACCACGCCCTGTTCGGCAAGCTTCTTGGAGTAGGTCTCCACGACGCTTGGCAGAGAACGGATCTTTTTATACATCAGCGGTTGAGTGAACGAGGGCTCGTCGCCTTCATTGTGGCCATGCCGGCGGTAGCAGATCATATCGATGACGACAGGCTTGTGGAAGCGCTGCCGGAACTCGATGGCGACGCGGGCGCAAAAGACCACGGCCTCCGGATCGTCGCCGTTGACGTGAAAAATCGGCGCTTCAATCATCCGCGCGATGTCGGATGGGTAGGGCGAGGATCGCGAGAAGCGCGGCGCCGTGGTAAAGCCGATCTGATTATTGACGATGAAATGAATGCTGCCCCCCGTCCGGTGCCCCTTGAGGCCGGACAAGCCGAAGCATTCCGCCACAACGCCCTGGCCCGCGAAAGCGGCGTCGCCGTGCAAGAGCAGCGGCAGCACTTGGGACCGTTTGGTGGTGTCGTGCCGCTGATCCTGCTTCGCGCGCACTTTGCCGAGCACCACTGGATCGACGATTTCCAAATGCGATGGGTTCGCGGTTAGCGAAAGGTGAACCTGGTTGTTGTCGAATTCCCGGTCGCTGGAAACGCCAAGGTGATACTTCACGTCGCCGGAGCCTTCGACGTCCTCCGGGTTCGCGGAGCCGCCTTTGAATTCGTGGAAAAGCGCCCGGAACGGTTTCGCCATGACGTTGGTCAGCACGTTCAGCCGGCCGCGATGCGGCATGCCGAGTACAATTTCCTTCACCCCGAGCTGGCCGCCGCGCTTGATGATCTGTTCGAGCGCCGGCACCATGGACTCGGCGCCTTCGATGCCAAAGCGCTTCGTGCCGGTATATTTTTTGTCGATGAACTTCTCCAAGCCCTCCGCCTGGATGAGCTTGGTCAGGATTGCCTTCTTGCCGAGTTCGGTGAAATCGACTTCCTTATCGGGCCCTTCTACACGTTCCTGAATCCACTGCTTCTGCGCCGGAGCGGAGATGTGCATGAATTCGAAGCCGATGGTTCCGCAATAGGTCCGCTGCAAGATTTCGATGATCTGGCGCAGGCTTGCCGTTTCCAGACCGAGCACATTATCGATATAAATCTGGTGATCGAGATCGGCGGGAGTGAAGCCGTAGGTTGCGGGGTCGAGTTCGTGATGGGCGGTTGGCGGCGTAAGGTGCAGGGGATCGAGGTTCGCGATCAGGTGACCGTTGACGCGATAGGCGCGAATAAGCATCAGAGCGCGCACGGACTCGCGCGTTGCCCTGAACGCCTCTTCGCGGCTGATTCCTACGCCCTGCTCTTGCGCTTTGGCGCTGATCTTGCGGCCAATCTCTTTTTCTTCGCGCCCCCAGTCCGCTGCGAGGGCGTTGAGAAGGTCGCCATCGCCGGACAACCCGCCAGCCTTGGGCTTCCAAGAAGGGCCGTGGGTTTCCGAGATGACGGCGTCTTTACGTTCCTTCAGGTCCGTGAAAAATGCGCGCCAGTCGGCGGCAACAGATCCAGGATTCTCCTGAAAGCGCTCGTATAGATCTTCAATATAGGCAGCGTTGGCCCCATGAAGAAAAGAAGTGCGCGCAAACGCTTCGTTTAAGTCTTCCCGTCTCACGTCAATCACCTTCCAGGCCTGAAAGCGGTCAATGCCGCAAAAGCCTATCCGCCTACGTCAGAGAGAGGCGGATCAGCCCTTCAATACTTCGACAAGCGTGCTCCCGAGAGCCGCTGGCGATGGAGAAACAACAATCCCCGCCGATTTCATCGCTTCGATTTTGTCGCCCGCGGAACCTTTACCGCCTGCGATAATGGCGCCAGCGTGACCCATTCTCCGGCCGGGAGGCGCTGTGACGCCAGCGATGAAGCCTACTATCGGCTTCTTGCGGGAGGATGACTTATAGAACGCCGCCGCCTCTTCCTCGGCGGATCCGCCGATCTCCCCGATCATGATGATGGATTGCGTCTCATCATCGGCCAGGAGCATCTCAAGCACGTCGATATGCTCGGTGCCCTTTACGGGGTCGCCGCCGATTCCGATGCAGGTCGTTTGCCCGAGGCCAACCATCGTGGTTTGATGGACGGCTTCATAGGTGAGCGTACCGGAGCGCGACACAATTCCAACGCTGCCGCGCTTGTGGATGTGGCCTGGCATGATGCCGATCTTGCATTCGCCGGGCGTAATGACCCCCGGGCAGTTCGGCCCGACAAGGCGCGACTTCGATCCTTGGAGCACACGCTTGACCTTCACCATATCCATCACCGGAATGCCTTCTGTGATGGTCACGATCAGCGGGATCTCCGCTTCGATGGCCTCGAGAATGGCATCGGCCGCAAACGGCGGCGGCACGTAGATTGCTGTCGCGTTGGCGCCGGTCATCTTCACCGCGTCGCGGACCGTGTCGAAAACTGGTAAGCCGAGATGCGAGCTGCCGCCTTTGCCGGGCGTGACGCCGCCGACCATTTTCGTGCCGTAGGCGATGGCCTGCTCGGTGTGGAACGTGCCCTGGGCGCCGGTGATGCCCTGGCAGATCACTTTGGTATTACTGTCGACGAGGATGGCCATGCCCTAATCCTTTGTAAACGCTGTCTGTCCGTTATCGTGAAAGCCCGGTTGCGCTGACCGTGCTGTAAGCATATCCGGGATTGAGGCTGTGTTTATGGCCGGTGCGCGAAGTGTCACCGCCGCCGGGGCGATTGTGCTGCCCCAATAAAAACCGTAACGCCTTGACACCCATATTCCCGACTTGACGGTGACGGGGCCGGCCTCTAAGGAGATCGGCCCGCGTCTCAGCCTGATGTTACTCACCTTACACTGCGCGGTCTCAATACTGTCGCACAGGCGTCAGGCGGCCTTCTTCACCTCGGCAACGATCTTCCGCGCAGCGTCCCCCAGATCGTCGGCGGGTATCACGGCAAGTCCGGACTTTCTGAGGATTTCCTTGCCAAGCTCGACATTGGTCCCTTCGAGCCGCACCACCAGCGGAACCTTAAGGCTCGTCTCGCGCGCGGCGGCGATAATGCCCTCGGCGATGATATCGCAGCGCATGATGCCGCCGAAAATGTTCACAAGGATGCCCTGCACATTCGGATCCGAAAGGATGATCTTGAAGGCTTCGGTTACCTTCTCCTTCGATGCGCCGCCGCCAACATCCAGGAAGTTTGCGGGTTCTGAGCCGTAAAGCTTGATGATGTCCATGGTCGCCATGGCAAGACCGGCGCCGTTCACGAGACAGCCGATGGTGCCGTCGAGCTTCACATAAGAGAGATCGTAGCGCGAAGCCAAAACTTCCGCCGGGTCTTCCTCGTCGAGGTCCCGTAAATTCATGACATCGGGGTGGCGGTACAGCGCATTGCCGTCGAAATTCAGCTTAGCGTCGAGGCAAACGAGATTGCCTTGTTCCGTCACGATGAGAGGGTTGATTTCGAGAAGGCTCATGTCCTTCTCGGTGAAAGCCTTGTAGAGATTGCCGATCAGCTTAACACATTGCTTGATTTGATCGTCTTTCAAACCGAGTGCGAACGCTACCTGCCGGCCGTGATATTGCGAAAACCCGGAGGCGGGGTCGATGGACAGCGTGAAGATTTTTTCCGGCGTGTTGTGCGCGACGTCTTCAATGTTCATGCCGCCTTCGGTCGAAGCGATGATAGCCACGCTCGATGTTGCCCGGTCGACGAGGAACGAAAGATAAAGCTCGCGCGCAATGGCCGCGCCCTCTTCAATTAGGATGCGCTTCACAACGCGCCCTGCGGCGCCCGTTTGCAACGTAACGAGCGTGTGCGTCAGCATTTGATCGGCGAAAAGCCGCACGTCGTCGGGGGACTTCGCGATGCGCACGCCGCCCTTTTCGCCGGCCTCCGGCTCCTTGAAATGGCCCTTGCCTCGGCCGCCTGCGTGGATTTGCGCCTTTACGACCCAAACTGGCCCGCCTAGTTCCTTAGCGACGGAAACTGCCTCCTCTGGCGCGAAAGCCGCATGTCCGCGAGGAACCGGTACGCCATAGTCTCTGAGGATGGCTTTTGCCTGATATTCGTGCACATTCATGAAAGCGCTCTCAACGTGAGGTGGGGTGCAAGGGAAGAAGCATCCGGTGGAAATTTAGAGTGCCGCCCCGCGGGGGGGCGGCCTCCGTCCTTATTAGGAAGCCGGCTGCTGCAGGCCTGGAGCGAGTCGGATGCAGGTCTCCACAAGGTTCTGCACGGCATCCACCGAGCGCTTGAAGTCGAGGCGCTCATGAGTGTTGAGCTCGATCTCGATAACGCGCTCCATGCCTTTGGCGCCGATCACAACCGGCACGCCGATATAGAGTCCCTTCACGCCGTATTCGCCCGTCAGATAGGCAGCGCAAGGCAGCACGCGCTTTTTGTCCTTGAGGTAAGACTCAGCCATGGCGACGGCCGAGGACGCAGGTGCGTAATAGGCCGAGCCCGATTTCAGAAGCTTGACCACCTCAGCGCCGCCGTCGCGGGTCCGCTGAACGATCTCGTTCAGCCGCTCGTGGGTGATCCAGCGCATTTTGATAAGGTCGGGCAACGGAATACCGGCTACTGTAGTATAACGGGTCAGCGGAACCATGGTATCGCCATGTCCGCCAAGCACGAATGCCGTCACATCCTCGACGGAGACATCGAATTCGCGCGCGAGAAAATACCGGAAACGTGCGCTGTCGAGCACGCCCGCCATGCCAACGACTTGGTTCTTCGGAAGGCCCATCACCCGATGGAGAGCCCAAACCATCGCATCGAGCGGGTTGGTCACGCAGATTACGAAGGCGTCGGGAGCATACTTCTTAATGCCGGAGCCGACTTGCTCCATGACCTTCAGATTGATTTCGAGCAGGTCGTCGCGGCTCATACCCGGCTTGCGAGGCACGCCCGCCGTCACGATCACAACGTCGGCGCCTTTGATATCGGCATAATCGTTCACGCCCTCATAGGCGGAGTCGAAGCCGTCGACCGGCGAGGACTGAGCGATGTCGAGGGACTTCCCCTGCGGCATGCCCTCCATGATATCGAACATCACCACGTCGCCAAGCTCTTTGAGGCCGATCAGATGGGCGAGGGTACCGCCGATCATGCCTGAACCGATAAGTGCGATTTTGGCCCGTGCCATGATGCCGTTCTCCTTAATTGTCTTGAGTTAAGCGCGCATCGCGTCCGGCTGCTGCGCTCGGCTAACGGGTTACTCGCATTTTTATTGCATTGCAATAACAAGAAGGCGGCCGTCAGCTTATTCTTTAGAGATTTTTAATGGGCTCTTTACGTGTTCTTAACGTGCAGCTTCACCCGTCAGCTCCCGCCAAGCTTCCGCGAGGGCCTCGGCTCGCCGGCGTTCCTCCGGCCGCAGCGACATCAACAAGAGATCGAGCCTCAAATCGGACTCGCCCCCTTGGCGCGCAAGGATATGCCACTTGGCGGCTTGGACGATGTCTTTGGGCAAGCCGACCCCCGCGGAATAGGCGCGGGCAAGACGGTTCTGAGCGACCACATTGCCGCGCTCCGCTGCGACGCGGAAAAGCGCTATGGACCCCGCTTCATCCTTCGGCACGCCCAAACCTTTTCCGAGGATCACGGCATATTCGACCTGAGCATCGGCATTTCCGGCATCCGCGGCCTTTTTAAGCCATCGCGCCGCTTTTGCTTCGTCCCTCGGCAGGCCCTCGCCATTGCGATACAAAGTGCTCAGATCGTAAGCGGCTTGGGCGTGATCCCTGCCCGCGGCCTGCTCAAGCCAATAGGCCGCCTTTTGCATATCTTGGGGGCGGGCCCACCCCTCGATATAGGATTGCGCGAGATTGTAAGCTGCCAGCGTATGCCCTTGCTGAGCTGCGGCCTCGAAGAAATCGGCGGCCTTTTTCTCATCCTTCTTCACGCCGCGCCCTTTGGCCAGCATCACACCGAGCTGAAACTGTGCGTGCTTGTCCCCCGCGACGGCCCCTTTCGTGTACAATTCAACGGCTTTGGATTCGCTCTTGGCAACGCCGAGCCCTTGCTCGAACATCAGGCCCATCAGCGTATTGGCCTGAATTTCGCCTTTGGCAGCCGCCTCGGCGGCGAGCTTAAGCGCTTCTTGATAGCGGCCTGAATCGTAAGCTGCGTAAGCGGGATCGTACGTCGAAGCGGAGACCCCCGCCGTGGACCATCCGCCTTTCGAAGGCGGCGGCGCCGGCGCAGCCTTTTGCGCGGCCTCTGCCCGCCAAGCGCCGCCAGCGGCAAAAATTGCACAAAACGCCATCGCCAGAAGGAGTTTCGACCCCATCATGGTCCCCTCTTGAGCCAAACACACTTACGTCTGGCTTTGCAAACCGAACTCTGTTGCAAAAGTAAGGCTTTCGCCCGCGCGGAGCACTTCTTCGACCAGAAGAAAGTCGGGGCGTGCTTTTGAGAGAACGGATCTGCCGGGCCGAACTGAGCCGAAGGCAAGAGCGCCGGGCACTCCGGTTATTTCATCCCACCACAAGGAAAGGTCCACGGCTTTATCGAGAGTTGCCGGGTCCGACGCATCGAAGGCGATAAAATCTGCGCCTGCCTCCGCGCTTTCCATGGCTGAGTGGCGGCTGAGACCGCAGCCGGCGCACACGATGCCGGTGCTTCCAAGAACCGAGCGCGCCGCTGCAACGTTCGCGCCTTCGGCAGAAAGATAAACCCCGTCCGCGCCCGCGGCCCGCGCCGCTCCGGCGTCATCGGTCACGAGCACCGCAAGCTCAAGCGCTCTGGCGCCGGCAATGGCTTGCGCCAGCACGCGAGGATCTGGGTCTTTGAAGATCAGCGCGGCTGGCCGGAAGGGCCTTGCGAACTCCGTCAAGTTCGCCGCCCACTCTTGCTGAAGAGCGGGTGGGATAATTGCGATTAGCCCGCAAGGCTTCATTTCCATAGGCTTAGATGAGCTTGCCCATTGCGACGGCCGTATCGGCCATGCGGCAGGAGAAGCCCCACTCATTGTCGTACCACGACAGCACGCGGACGAGTTTCCCATCGACGATCTGGGTTTGCGAGAGGTCGAAGTTCGAGGAATACGGGTTGTGGTTGAAATCGATCGAGACAACCTCGTCCTTCACTGCCGCAAGCACACCCTTCAGCTCATGCTGAGAGGCGTGCTCGATGGCTGCATTGATATCGGCCACGCTCGTTTCCCGGCCGGGGATGAAGCAGAGGTCGATCACGGAGACGTTCGGCGTTGGGACGCGGATTGCCGTTCCGTCGAGCTTGCCGGCAAGCTCCGGCAGTACCAGGCCCACCGCTTTTGCCGCGCCCGTCGAGGTCGGGATCATCGACAAGGCTGCCGCCCGGGCGCGCCGCAGATCGCTGTGCGGCAGGTCGAGAATACGCTGATCGTTGGTATAGGAGTGGATCGTCGTCATATAGCCTTGAGCAATGCCGCAAAGGTCATTCAGCACCTTCGCCACCGGTGCGAGGCAGTTTGTCGTGCAGGATGCGTTCGAAACGACTTGATGATCGCGCTCCAGCTTTTTGTGGTTCACGCCATAGACCACGGTGAGGTCCGCGCCCTTCGAAGGAGCGGAAACGAGCACCTTCTTGGCGCCGGCCGTAAGATGCATGGCTGCCTTTTCGCGGTCGGAAAATATGCCCGTGCATTCCATAACAAGATCGACGCCTAGCGCAGCCCAAGGCAGCTTCAAAGGATCGCGCTCGGCCAGCACCTTGATGTGCCCCGTGCCGATATCGAAGCCGTCGCCGCCCACCTTGACCTCGCCGCGGAACGGCCCGTGCACGGAGTCGTATTTCAGCAGATGCACATTAGTTTTGACATCGCCAAGATCGTTGACCGCCACAATCGCAATGTCGGTGCGATTGTATTCGGAGATGGCCCGGAGCACGTTGCGGCCGATACGGCCGAAGCCGTTAATTCCTACCCTAAGAGTCATGTTATCGCTTCCGTTGTAAACGAGATATTTTCGCTTTTGAGCGTTTTTTAGCGGCATACACTAAATCGCAAGGGTGCTGCAACGCAAGAGGCCGCAGCCACAACCCCCAGGACAACTTGTCGCTGCAAAGCCCAAACCGGGCAGCGTTCCAGGCTTAGAGAAGCTCGCCTCCGATCGGCTTTCTGCCCGCATAATCGTTGCAAGATAAACAGGGCCGTCAAGCTGCCATTCCATGCGATGTTAACCTTTTCATACTATACATAATGTGAGTAACACCTGCCACTAGCGGTTAACATCACAATAAGGAAATGACTATGCGCAGTAAATCTAACGTCGCCTATGCGCTCGCTGCGATGGCGGCGCTTGCATTCGGTCTTGGCATTTCGTTTTGGCGATCTGCCGCGGAAAACAAGCAGCTTATGCGTGCTAATCTGAGCGTGAGCATGGCTCGGGACGCGGCGCAAGACGAGGCGAGAATGCTTCGCGACAGGCTGCAGCGCGAGATAAAAGGCCGGGAATTCGCCGAGGCTGCACAATCCATTGCAGAGCATTCCGAGCACGCAACCCGCGATAAGCTTGCACAGGAGATTAGGCTTTATCAAGCGGTCGAGGCGGCGCGCGTACAAACGGTAGCTGAGCTGCGAACTGCAATTGCGAATCTTGCCCGGGAAGAGGACTTACGCAATGCTGCCGAAGGCGCGCGCGCGAAGCTCGAGTCGTCTCTTCAAGCGGCAAGAGCAGAGCTCGATCGCGAAGGCAATGCGCTGCAAGCCGCGAATGAGGCTCGCTTGAGCGCTGAGGCAGGCCTGCAAACGGCAAGTGCGAAGCTCGATCAAGCCGAGAGCGATAAAGAAACGGCGGAAGCGGCCCGCGCTCAAGCGGAGGTTCAGTTGCGGGCGGCGAACGGGAAAATTGCAGAGGAGATTGAAGCGCGCCAGGGCGCCGAAGCCGCGTTGCAAACGGCGAGCACGCAGCTCTTTCAGGAAGATAGCGCGCGGTCCAGCATCGAAATTGCTTGGCAGCAAGCGGAATATGCTGCGATTTCTGCGAACGCTGAATTGAATGAGGAAATCTCCGCAAGGAAAGCGGCGGAAAGCGCGCTTCTTAGCGTGGAAGAGCGCCTCGGGTCCATCCATGCGGAACTCACCGCCGGAATGCACTCTAGAGAACATGCCTCGATCGTCAGCGCGGCGGATTCCACAGCCGGGAATTTGGAGGCTGGGTCGATTGATGCGCTGAAGCAACCGGCAGGTGAGCAACCCGCTTCGCCGGCGGAGACGGACAGCCCGGGCCAAGCGACCCCGGCGCAAGTCACCCCATCGGCAGTGCATGCAGCCTTACCGGTGGTGAGCGAGGAGCGCATCGTTCAAGCGCACGATGTGCCCCGTCCGGAACTCGCTGTACAATAGCCTGGAAAGCAGTTTTAGCTTGCCAAGTTTGCGAAGCCCCGCTGCGCCAGTACCGGCATAGCGGGGCAATTGCGTCAGGTCTATTTGTCGATTCGAGGTTGCAGCGATTGCAGACGCTCCAAGCGGTCCTGGGCAGAAAACCGGCTCGCATCGTCCCGCGCATCGTCGAAGGCTTGCTGAGCTTGTGCGATTTCGTCGGTGAGCATGGCGGACGTAAAATTCTGAAGCGGCACCGCATATTCCGCGATCACCACGGTTTCGCTAGGGCCGACATCCGCAAAGCCGCCGCGTAAAAAGAATTGCTTTTCCTCCCCTGTGCCTGCCCGCGTCGTGAGAATACCGGGGCGAATCTGCGAGATGAGCAGCGCGTGGTTTGCAAGTGCCGCAAGATCGCCTTCCTGACCAGGAATGACGGCCTCGACGATATCCGCCGCCATGAGCTGACGCTCGGGAGATACGAGTTCGAAGTGAAAGGTCTCGGCCATCTGATCCGCCTGTTGGCGCTAAATTAAGGGGTACGGAGGCCGGGCCAACGCCCGGCCTTATGACAGAAGCTGCCTATGCGGCGGCGGCGAGTTCTTCCGCCTTCTTGATGGCTTCGTCGATAGTGCCGACCATGTAAAAGGCTTGCTCGGGCAGATGGTCGTAATCGCCATTGCAGAGGCCCTTGAAGCCTTTCACCGTGTCCTTCACGTCGACAAGGACGCCCGGCTTGCCGGTGAACACCTCAGCTACGTGGAAAGGTTGCGAAAGGAAGCGCTCGATTTTGCGCGCGCGCGCCACGATGCGCTTATCCTCTTCGGAAAGCTCGTCCATGCCAAGAATCGCGATGATGTCCTGTAGCGCCTTATAGCGCTGCAGGATCGATTGCACTCGGCGTGCCACTGCATAATGCTCCTCGCCCACGATACGGGGTTCGAGCGCGCGGCTCGTCGAGTCGAGCGGATCCACGGCCGGGTAGATGCCTTTTTCGGCGATGGAACGCGAGAGCACGGTGGTTGCGTCCAAGTGAGCGAACGAGGTTGCCGGCGCCGGGTCGGTCAAGTCGTCGGCGGGCACGTAGATCGCTTGCACGGACGTGATGGAGCCCTTCGCGGTGGAGGTGATGCGCTCCTGCAGCGCGCCCATGTCGGTGGCGAGCGTCGGCTGATAGCCCACGGCCGAGGGAATGCGGCCGAGAAGAGCCGACACTTCAGAGCCGGCCTGGGTGAAGCGGAAGATATTGTCCACGAAGAACAGCACGTCCTGGCCTTGATCGCGGAAATATTCGGCGACCGTCAGCCCGGAGAGGCCGACTCGCATGCGCGCTCCTGGCGGCTCGTTCATCTGGCCGAAGACCAGCGCGCATTTCGACCCTTCCGTCGAGCCTTTTTTCGGGTCCTTGTTCACGCCGGATTCGATCATTTCGTGGTAGAGGTCGTTGCCTTCGCGCGTGCGCTCGCCCACGCCTGCGAACACCGAGTAGCCGCCATGCGCCTTGGCGATGTTGTTAATGAGTTCTTGAATGAGTACGGTCTTGCCGACGCCCGCGCCGCCGAACAGGCCGACTTTGCCGCCCTTGGAGTAAGGCGCCAGCAGATCGACGACCTTGATGCCGGTGACGAGCACCTCGACTTCCGTCGATTGCTCGACGAATGTCGGCGCCGTTGCGTGGATCGGGCGGCGCTGATTGGTTCTTACGGGGCCCGCCTCGTCGATAGGCTCGCCGATCACGTTGATAATGCGCCCGAGCGTCTCATCGCCAACGGGCACCGCGATCGCCTCGCCGGTGTCGGTGACTTCCTGACCGCGCACGAGACCTTCGGTCGTGTCCATGGCGATGGTGCGGACGGTGCTTTCGCCAAGATGCTGAGCCACTTCCAAAACAAGGCGGTTGCCTTGGTTCTGCGTCTCAAGCGCGTTCAAGATCGCTGGCAGCGGGCCATCGAATTGCACGTCGACAACGGCTCCAGTTACCTGCCTGATGCGGCCAACACGTCTATCGCTCATCTCTTCTCTCTTCCCCAAAACCTGTCCAAAGTCCGTCAAAACAGAGGGCGGTTCCTGCCCTTCCAAGATGTCTAACGCCGCGGCGTTCAATCCCAATCCCCCGGTCTTTTCAGCGCCCCGTTGCAATAACCGCTGACATCGGCGTGACCGTTTATAGTCAGCTCATGTTTCTCGTCCGCAACGATGCTGCAGGTGTGGCTGTGTCCATTTTTCTCATGCAATGCCGGGCACGAAGTTCCGTTCGCATGGGGCAAGGGAGCGGCCTCCCCGGTAATCAGGATCGCCGGCGGCTTGAGCGGATGAGTGCTCGCGCCCGCTTGTCCCATCGTTGTCCTATCCGGGTGAGGC
Organism: Rhodomicrobium sp.; assembly: GCA_052148445.1. Taxonomy (GTDB): domain Bacteria; phylum Pseudomonadota; class Alphaproteobacteria; order Rhizobiales; family Rhodomicrobiaceae; genus Rhodomicrobium. Next base: position 5,503 of record JBKQIH010000094.1, on the reverse strand, counting down.
CAGAACAGCGGCTGAGGTATCCACCACATGAAGGCGGTGCCCCAAGCTGTCCACGCTTCCATCCACATAGCCCAGGCGGCGGCGGGATGAGGCCATATGGTCTCGATCTTCTTCATGACGCGGCTTTACTCACCTGCTCATAGACCTTGCGAGCCTATACAGCCTCCGCTCCCGATATGATTTCGATAAGTTCCTTCGTAATCTGAGCTTGCCGCGAGCGATTGTATTTCAGCGTGAGCTTGTCGACCATATCGCCCGCGTTGCGCGTGGCGCTATCCATCGCGGTCATCTGCGAAGCGTAAAACCCGGCGTTATTTTCGAGAAGCGCGCGGAAGATTTGCGTCGCGATGTTTCGCGGAAGAAGCTCGCGCAGAATTTCTTCCTCGTCGGGCTCAAACTCGTAGATTGCACCCGGCGTTTCAGACTGTGTATCATTCCCTTCCGGCAGTTTGACCGGTATCAACTGAGTGTAATGCGGCTTTTGCGTGATGATGTTCTCAAACTGCGAGAAGAAAAGCGTAGCGACGTCGAATTCGCCCGCATCGAAGCGCTTAAGAACACGCTGTGCGATATCGAGCGCGTGGACGTAGCCGAGTTGGCGCACGCTTCTCAAATCGACATGGTCGATCATGATCTTGGCGAAGTCGCGCCGCAGCTGATCGGCGCCCTTCCGGCCGACGGTCATGATCTTGACCGATTTGCCGCCCGCCTGAAGGCGCCGGACATGATCGCGTGCCATACGGGCAATATTGGAATTGAAGGCACCGGCAAGCCCGCGCTCGCCGGTCGCGACAATCACAAGATGCGAATCGTCGCGGCCCGTTCCCGTGAGGAGCCGCGATGTTGCCGCTGAGGGAACAACGCGCGCCCCCAAGCGAATCAAAATCTTTTCGAGCCGCCCGGCGTAGGGCCGTGCGGTCTCGGCTTGATCTTGCGCACGGCGAAGTTTCGCGGCGGCGACCATCTGCATGGCCTTGGTAATTTTCCGCGTCGCTTTCACCGAGGCAATACGCGCTCGAAGGTCCTTCAGGCTGGCCATTTGTTTCTCCGCAGCCTGAAATTACGCCGCAAACCGCTTGGCAAAACTCTCTAGGATGCCCTTGAGCTTTTGCTCCGTATCCGGCGTGAGCTGTTTCGAAGTGCGGATCGCGTCCAGCACATCCTTGTGGTCGTTACGCATGATCGCCAGGAACTCGCGCTCGAATTCATTCACCTTCGCAACGGGAATTGCATCGAGGTAACCGCGCGTGCCTGCGTAAATCACAACCACCTGCTCCTCGACCTTAAGGGGCGAGAACTGGGGCTGCTTCAAGAGTTCGGTTAGGCGCGAGCCGCGGGCCAGCAACTTTTGCGTCGCTGCGTCAAGATCGGAACCGAACTGTGCGAAGGCGGCCATCTCGCGGTATTGGGCGAGTTCGCCCTTGATCGCACCCGCGACTTGCTTCATGGCCTTGATCTGCGCCGAGGAGCCAACGCGGGACACCGAGATACCGACGTTCACGGCCGGGCGGATACCTTGATAGAAGAGGTCGGTTTCAAGGAAGATCTGTCCGTCGGTGATGGAGATCACGTTCGTCGGAATATAGGCCGAGACGTCGTTAGCTTGCGTTTCCACGACAGGCAAAGCGGTCAGCGATCCCGATCCATGATCGCCGTTGAGCTTTGCTGCGCGCTCCAGAAGCCGGGAATGCAGATAGAACACGTCGCCGGGATAAGCCTCGCGTCCTGGCGGACGGCGCAGAAGCAGCGACATCTGGCGATAGGCGACTGCCTGTTTCGAAAGATCGTCATAGATGATGAGCGCGTGCATACCGTTGTCGCGGAAATACTCGCCCATGGTGCAGCCCGTATAAGGCGCGATGAACTGCATCGGAGCAGGATCGGAAGCGGTGGCTGCAACGACGATCGAATATTCGAGTGCGCCGTTTTCTTCGAGAACCTTCACGAACTGCGCAACGGTTGAGCGCTTTTGGCCCACAGCCACATAGATACAATAGAGCTTTTGGCTCTCATCGCCCGTGGCATTGACCGATTTCTGATTGAGGATCGTGTCGAGCGCAACGGCCGTCTTGCCGGTTTGACGGTCGCCGATGATAAGCTCGCGCTGACCGCGCCCAATCGGGATCAAAGCATCGATAGCCTTGAGGCCCGTTTGCATGGGCTCCTTCACGCTTTCGCGCGGGAGGATGCCGGGAGCCTTCACGTCGACGCGCTTCCTCACGTCGCTCTGGATCGGACCTTTGCCGTCGATCGGATTGCCGAGGCCGTCGACCACACGTCCGAGAAGCCCCTTACCGATCGGAACTTCCACGATGGCGCCCGTCCGTTTGACGGTGTCGCCCTCTTTAATGGACCTGTCCTCGCCGAAAATAACTACGCCGACATTGCCCGCTTCGAGATTGAGCGCCATGCCGCGGATGCCGCCCGGGAATTCGACCATTTCACCGGCTTGCACATTATCGAGACCGTATACGCGGGCGATGCCGTCGCCCACCGAAAGCACTTGCCCGATCTCCGAGACTTCTGCTTCCTGGCCGAAATTCTTGATCTGCTCTTTGAGGATCGAAGAAATCTCGGACGGGCGGATTTCCATAAGCTCCATTAGCTAGCCTCTTTCATCGCCTTTTCTAGGTTTTTAAGTTTTGTACGCAAGGAGGTGTCGATCATTTGGCTGCCCAGCTTGACGATGAGACCGCCAAGAAGGCTGGGATCGACAGTGACCGTAAGTTTAGGGTTCTTCCCCAACTTCTGGCGCAAGGTGTCTGTCAGTTCCTGAGATTGATCGCTCGTCAAGGGAATAGCGGAAATCACTTCCGCCTCGATCTCGCCGCGCTCCTTCGCCGAGAGCGCCTTGAACGATTTGATGACGGCCTCGACCGCGAACAGCCGCCGGTTCCTCGAAAGAAGAAGAAGAAAGTCTCGAACGAGTCCCTCGATGCCGGCAGCCTTCAAAACCGCGGCAAGACCCTGCATCTGATCGCCGCCCGAGAACACGGGGCTGCGAACGAAGCGTTGCATATCGGAGCTATTGCGCAGCAGGTCGAGAAAGCGATCCAGCGTGCGCTCGGCCGTCTCAACTCCGGCGTCCGCTTTCGCAAGCTCAAAAAGCGCTCCCGCGTAACGCTCTGCGACCGTTGACAATTCCGTACCGCTTGCCACGTCGATTTCTCCAACACTTCAAGAGCGCACGGACGCTGCGACGCTCTAGCGTGCCCCCAAATTAAGCTTCGAATTTCCGGATTGCAGTCCGGCTTATGCCTGGAGCGGCTTCTAGCATAGCCCGATATTGCATTGCAACCCAACCAGCGGAGTTTTTGCGATTTTAACTCAGCGTTAAAATTCGGTTAATCGGCTGCGAGGTGTGCGAACTCCGTCAAAACGGCTTCATAGGCGGAGCGTTTGAAATCGACGATCGAATCGAGCACCTCGCGTCCCCGGGCCCAGCGCCACGCATCGAATTCCGGCTTATGGCCGGGGAGAGCCAGATCGATCTCCCGCTCATCGCCTGTGAAACGCATTGCGTACCATTTCTGCCGCTGTCCGCGATATTTACCTTTGAGGGCGATGCCAACGGCTTCGGGCGGGAGATCGTAATGGACCCAATCCCTGGTCCCGGCGAGGATTTCCACGCTGCGCACGCCGGTCTCCTCGTAAAGCTCCCGCAGTGCGGCGGTCTCCGGGTCCTCGTGCTTGTCGATCCCGCCTTGTGGCATCTGCCAGCGTCGGTCAATTTCCTGCTGAACAAGATCGCCAAAGCGACGCCCGAGCCATATGAGTCCTTGAGCGTTGAGAAGAACAATGCCCACGCACGGGCGGTAAGGCATCGTTTGAGGGTCTTTCAAGGCCATCGGCAAATCCTTCATTGTAGCTCGCGCAGGCGGGGCCGGTTAGGCCGCGGCCGCGAAACAATCGCAAGCTGCCGGTCATTCGTGTATCGCGCGGTGGGCAAGCTTACTCTTGAGGGGAGGCTTCCGAGGCCGCGCCGGGCCCCTTCTCAAACTGAACGGGCGGCCGGTTTGGCATGACAGCCGAGGCGATACCCGCCTCGGCGCGTCCATCTGTCACAGGGGCGGGCGCTTCCGTATCCACGGCTTGGGACGCGACCTCTGGCGCCGTTGCGGGCTTTGGCATTTGACGCGTATCGATGGGAAGGACGAGTTTCAGGTCGTATTCGTTTCCGGATCCGGAAACGGCAGCGTAAATCAGAAGCCCCCCGCAAACGGAAAAAAATAACCCAGCGGCAATCAGAAGCGCTCTCATGGTTGACCTCCCTTTGCTGGCACAAAACTAAAAAGGTCCATGTCGATGACATGAACCTTTTCATTCATAACCCATGCCGCCCCGCAGCGCAGCCTAATTTGGCACAGGCACTTTGGCGTCGGGGGCCGATGCGTTCTCCATCTTCTTTGCGGGTTCAGGCTTTTTCCCGTGAAGAAGATCGATAGCGGCTTTCAACTGCACGTCCTTATCCTTGTCCTTCGGCACATAAGAGATGCTTCCCGTTGCCTCTGGAGCGCTGTCGTTCTTCAAATGGCCCCGCAGGCTCGCCTCACCCTTCGGGGTGAACGCAACCATTTGCTGCTTCATGTCAGCGGGAAGCTCCGGTTCGACGACGTAATCCGGCGCGATGCCCGTCGCCTGGATCGAGCGGCCCGACGGCGTGTAATAGCGGGCTGTCGTCAGGCGGAGGCCGCCATTGGCGCCGAGCGGGATCATGGTTTGCACCGATCCTTTTCCGAAGGACCGCGTTCCAACGACGGTAGCACGCGCGTGATCTTGAAGGGCGCCGGCAACAATCTCAGAGGCCGAAGCCGAGCCGCCATTGATCAGCACGACAAGCGGCTTGCCGTCGGTGATGTCCCCCGGCTTCGCATTCGCCCGGCTGCTTTCGCTGGCGTTGCGGCCCTTCGTCAGGACGATGGCGCCCTTATCCAAGAACGCGTCCGAAACCGCGATCGCCTGATCGAGCAAGCCGCCTGGATTATTGCGCAAATCGATGACGTAGCCCTTGAGCTTCGGACCGATCGTCTTTTTGAGGTCGTCAACCGCCTGCTTCATATACTCGTAGGTGTGCTCGCTCTGGAACGTCTTGATCTTGATCCAGCCGATGTCGTCCTCAGCGCTATATTTAACGGGATTGATGCGAACGATATCGCGCACAACCCGCGTTTGAATTGGGTTGGGGACGCCCTTTCGCAGTATTGTCAGCGTGATCGGGGAGTCTACTGGCCCGCGCATTTTTTCAACGGCCTCGTTGAGCGTCAGGCCTTGAATGGATTCTCCATCGAGGTGGGTGATGTAGTCACCTGCGAGTACGCCGGCCCGGTCGGCAGGTGTGTTGTCGATCGGGGCGATCACCTTTACGACGCCGTCCTCCATCGTCACTTCGATGCCTAGCCCGCCGAACTCGCCGCGGGTCTGCACCTGCATGTCCTGAAATTCCTTCGGCGTCAGGTAGCTCGAATGCGGATCGAGGCCCTGAAGCATGCCGTTGATTGCGTTC